>JBBIJZ010000018.1:28428-46473 GCA_037445715.1 Verrucomicrobiales bacterium
CCTGCCCGCGGCGCTGGCCCGGGTGCCGGCCGGGACGTTGGTGGCTGGTAACTTCGATCCGGCCGCGGTGTTGGTGCGCGCCTCGCCGGCGCAAGTGCGCGCGGCCACGTTGGCGTTGCGCTCGGCCACGGCTGATTACCCCAACTTTGGGCGCTCCTCGGGCTGCGACATCCCGCCCCAAGCGCCGCGGGCGAATCTGGACGCCTTCTTCGCCGCGGCCGGGGCTTGAAACCGGCCGCGCGCGACGGCTCAAAGACGCCGGGCCAGCTCCGCCTGGCTGGCGGCGAAGACCTGGTCGTGGAGGGAGTGGCCGTGTGCGTCCATCGTCACCACCGCGGGGAAGCGCTCGACCTCGAATTCCCAGATCGCCTCCGGCGAGCCGAATTCCTCGAGGAAGTACACACTGCGCACGGCCTTGATGTGCTCGGCCAGGACCTGGGCCGCGCCGCCCACCGCGTGCAGGTACACCGCGCCGGCCTCCTGGCAGGCGGCGAGGGTGCGGGCGCCCATGCCGCCCTTGCCGATGACGCCGCGCACGCCGAACCGCCGGATGATGTCGCCCTGGTAGGGTTCCTCGCGCGCGGAGGTGGTGGGGCCGGCGGCCACCACCTTCCAGCGGCCGGCCTCATCTTTGATAACCACCGGGCCGCAGTGGTAGAGGAGGGCGCCGCGCAGGTCCAGGCCGGGCGGCAACGTGCCGCCCTTGGCCAGGTATTTGTGCACGGCGTCGCGTCCGGTGTAGAGCGTGCCGGTGATTTCGACGGCCTCGCCGACCTTCAGAGCGCGTACGGCGGCCTCGGTAACCGGGGTGGTGAGCAGGGTGGGCATGACGGCAAAAGTCTTGGGCGGGGGGCTCAGTAAAGCCAGCGCGTGATGCGGCCCTCGGGGTCCAACACCACGCCCTGGCGCCGGTAGGCCCAGCACATGTAGCTGACGCTGACAAAATACGAGGCGGGCACGCGGTTGAGGGGGCCGATCTTGACGCCCAGCAACGTGGTTTTGCCGCCGAAGCCCATCGGGCCGATGCCCAGTTCGTTGGCCGTGTTCAGGATGTCCTGCTCGAGGGCGTCCAACTCCGGCAACGGATTGCGGTCGTCCAGGCGCCGCAACAACTGGACCTTCGAGTGCTCGTAGCCGGTGGCGCGGTCGCCGCCGAGGCACACCCCCAGCACGCCCGGGCCGCAGCCCTTGCCCTGGGCCTGGAGCACCGCATCCAGGATCGCCCGGCGGCAACCCTTGAGGTCGCGGTCGGCTCCCAGGCGCTCGTCCGGCAGCGAGTATTGGGCGCCGACGTTTTCACAACCGCCCCCCTTCAGGATCAGGCGTACGCGGGTTTCCGGCTCGCGGTGCTGGTGGAAGTGGAACGTGGGCGTGCCCGGGCCCAGATTGGTCCCGTCGTTTTTCCCGGTCAGGGCGTCCACGGAATTCTGCCGCAGATACCCCCGGCGCGTGGCTTCGCGGACGGCCTGGCGCGCCGCTTCGGCGAAGGCCAACTGGTCCGCGCCCACCGGCGTGTCCACGTAAAAGAGCACACTGCCGGTGTCCTGACAGAGGGGTTGGGACTTGCGCCGGGCCAGTTCAATGTTGCGCTGGATGATTTGCATCGCGTCGGCGGCGATGGTGCCCCGGGCCTCGCGCTCGAGGGCGGCGAGAATGGCGGCCTGCACGTCGTCGGGGATTTCGGCCGAAGTGCGGCGGATCAGTTCCAGGAGCGAGTCCCGCAGCGCGGTCATGACAAGGCAGGGTAAGGAGGCGGTCCGGACGTGTCAAACCGCGGGACGGTTGACGTCGGTCGCGGCAAAATGCAATTCGGGGCTGGTCAAAAGGCGGGCCTTCCGGTACTAATCAGCCCGCAAATGCAAACAGGCTTTCGGCCCGGGGTTGGGCAGTTCGCCGGATGGCCGGGTGGACCCCATTGGCCGACCGCCGCTTCAACATGGCACTGCAAACCGGACGCATTCTGGTCATAGACGACGACGCGCAAACCTGCGGGCTGCTCGAGGACCTTTTGCGGGACGAGGGCTACGAGGTGACCGCGGTCAGCCGCCTCGCGGCCGTGCGCGAGCTGTTCCCCCAGCGCCTCCAGCCCGACGTGGTCCTGCTGGACTGGCAGTTGCCCGATGGCGACGGGTTGGCGTTCCTGCCCGAACTCAAGCGCCACTGGCCGGAGACGCAGGTCATCATGCTCACCGGTTTTGCGACCTTCGACGTGGCGGTGGAGGCGGTCAAACTCGGCGCGTTCCATTTCCAGAGCAAACCCTTCCATGCCGAGAGCCTCACGCTGTTGATCCGCCGGGCCTGCGAGCACAAGCAGCTCAACGACCGCACGACCGCCCTGCAACGCGCCCTGTCGCGCTTGCGCGGCGAATGCCCGCCCATCTTCGCCAGCCGGGCGATGTCCGACATCCTGCGGCTGGTCGAGCGCATTGCCGGCAGCGACGCCCCCGTCCTGATCACCGGCGAAAGCGGCACGGGCAAGGAGGTCATTGCCGACCTCATCCACGCCCTGAGCCCCCGCGCCACGGGGCCGTTTGTGAAGGTCAACTGTGCCGCCCTGCCGCGCGAGTTGATCGAGAGCGAGCTCTTCGGCGTGGTCAAGGGCGCCTACACCGGCGCCCACGCCGACCGCGACGGGCTCTTCCACGAGGCCCGGGGGGGAACCATCCTGCTGGACGAAATCTCCGAGATGCCCCTGGACACCCAGGCCAAGCTCCTGCGCGTGCTCCAGGAACGCTCCTTCCGGCCGGTCGGCGGCAAGACGAGCCTCACCGCCGACTGCCGCGTGCTGGCCGCCACCAACCGCAAGGTCGAGGAGGCCATTCAGGAAGGCAAGCTGCGCGAGGACGTGTACTACCGCATCTCCGCCGTGACGTTGCACCTGCCGCCGCTGCGCGAGCGGCGCGAGGACATCCTGCCCCTGGCCCACGCCTTCCTGCGCCGCTTCGCCGCCCAGTCCGGTCGCAACCTCAGCGGCTTCAGCGAGGCCGCCGCCCGGGCCCTGCATGACTACGACTGGCCCGGCAACGTGCGCCAGCTGGAAAACGAGGTGCAGCGCGCGGTGCTCATGTGCGAATCGGGCACCATCCAGCTCAACGACCTCTCCATTGCGGCCTCGGCGGCGGAGAGCGGGGGCGGTCTGGCAGGCCCGTTGAGCCTGCTGGAAAACGTCGAGCGCGACGCCATTCGCCAGGCCCTGGTCCGGGCGCGGGGCAACAAGACCGTGGCCGCCGCCGAGCTGGGCGTCACCCGCCAGACGCTCTACAACAAAATCCGCCGCTACCGCCTGGAGGTGTAGCGCGCCGGGAGCCGCGCGCGCACGCCCCCTGGCCCCGCCTCGGGTCGCCGGCCCGCCCGCCGGTGCCCGCGGCGCCGGAAGAAAGGCTTGGCGCGCCAGCGGGGGCTTGCCTAGCTTGAGCCCGCCATGCCGACCTCCGCGACGAGCGATTTCCGCCGCACCGCCATGCACGGTCTGATCGAGCGGGTGGTGAACACCATCCCCGTGGTGGACATTCACACGCACCTGTACGACCCGCTCATGGACCGGCTGCTGCTCTGGGGCCTGGACGAGCTGCTGGTGTACCATTACCTGGCCGCGGAGGCGTTCCGGTACCTGGAAGTGCCGCCGGAAAAATTCTTCGCCCTCCCCCGGGCCGAGCAGGCGGAACACATCTGGCGCGAACTGTTCGTCGCCCATTCTCCCGTGTCCGAAGCCTGCCGGGGCGTGTTGACCATCCTCCACCGTTTCGGTCTGGACGCCAAGATGCGCGACCTGCCGGCGTTGCGGGCCTGGTTCCAGGAATGGCCGCTGGAGGCGCACGTGCACCGGGTGCTCGAGCTGGCGCACGTGCAGCGCGTGTACATGACCAACTCGCCCTTCGACGACGCCGAGCGGGCGATCTGGCAGCGCGGCTTCCTGCGCGACGAACGCTTCGTGAGCGCGCTGCGCATTGACCCGCTCCTGCTGGACTGGCCCCGCACCGCCCTGCGGCTGGTCGAGTGGGGATACAACGTCGGCGAGGGCCTCTCCGGGCAAACCCTCAGTGAAGTGCGCCGTTTTCTGGCCGACTGGACCCGCCGCCTGGACGCCCGTTACTGCATGGTGTCCCTGCCGCCGGACTTTGCCTTCCCCGCCGCCAGCGACACCGCCGGCCTGCTCGAGGGGGCCGTGTTGCCCCACTGCCGGGACTTCGACCAGCCGCTGGCGCTGATGCTGGGGGTGCGGCGCGCGGTCAATCCCCGCCTCCAACTGGCCGGCGACGGCGTGGGCCGGAGCGACCTGGGCGCGCTGGTGAACCTCTGCGACGCCTTCCCGGACAACCGCTTTGCCGTGACCGTGCTCAGCCGGGAAAACCAGCACGAGCTGTGCGTCGTGGCCCGCAAGTTCCGCAACCTGCACCTGTTCGGCTGCTGGTGGTTCACCAACGTGCCCGCGCTCATCGAGGAGATCACCCGCCTGCGGCTGGAACTTCTGGGCCTGAGTTTCACCCCGCAGCACTCCGACGCCCGCGTGCTCGAGCAACTCATCTACAAGTTCGACCACACCCGGCGCATCCTGGTCAAGGTGCTGGCGGAAAAATACGGCGACCTCGCGGTCACGGGCTGGGAGCCCACCGAGGCGGAAGTCCGGCGGGATGTGGCCGCGCTCCTGGGCGGCGCCTTCGAGCAGTTCTGTCAGGGCCGGTCGTCCGGAGTGCCGTCGCCCTGAAACGGCCACTGGACCCGGTCCGGCCCGGCCCGGCCCGGCCGGCCCGGCCCGGCGCACGCGCGGGTTCACCGCGCCTTCACCGCCGTCCACACCTCGTCGTAGAGCCGGGTCTGCGCGCCCAGAGGCTTGAGAAAGTCGAGCCGCCCGAGTACCTCGGCGGGCGGGTAGATCGCCGGGTTGGCCAGGTCCTCCGGGCGGAGGAACTGCCGCGCGGCGGCGTTGGGCGTGGCGAACCGGGTGTAGTTGGCGATGCGCGCCGCGATTTCGGGCTCGAGGCAGAAGTTGATGAACTGCTCGGCCAGCTCGCGCTGGGGCGCGCCGCTCAACACCGCCAGGCTGTCCACCCAGATCAGGCTGCCCTCGCGGGGGATCACGTACTGCGTGTCCGGGTCGGCCTCCATGCCCCGCACGCCCTCGCCGCTGTACACGACCGCGACGCCGGCCAGCCGGTCCAGGACCTTGTTCCTGGCGCCCACGCTGCCGTCGAAGCCCAGGGCGCGGCGTTTGGCGCGCCGCAGCAGCTCGCGCACGGCGCGCAGTTGGGCGGGGTCGGTGGTGTTCACGTCCTGCCCGCGATACCGGAGGGCCGCGCCGATCAGGTCGCGCGCCGAATCCAGCAGGACCGCCGGGGCGGCGTCGGCGGGCGGGTCAAACACCGCCGCCCAGGAATCGGGCACGGGCTGGCCGGGGCGTTTGCGCACCAGCAGGCCCATCGTGCCCCACTGGTAGGGCACGGTGTGGCGGTTTTCCGGGTCGAAGGGCAGTTTGAGGAAACGCGCCTCGAGGTGGCGGAGGTTGGGCAGCCGCTCGTGACGCAGGGGGGCCAGCAGGCCCAGCTTGATCAGCGTCGGCACGCGGTAGTCGGAGGGCACCACCACGTCGTACAACGCGGCGCCGCCGGCCTGGAGCTTGGCCATCATGGCGCCGTCGTCCTCGTACAAATCCAGCACCACCTCGCAGTCGTACCGGCGCTCGAAGTCCCGGACCACCGCCGGGTCCAGGTACTCGCTCCAGATGAACACGTGCAGTCGCGGCCGGGCGGCCAGCGCGGGGGTCAGCGCCAGGCCGAGCGCCAGTAGGCGGGCGACGATTCGCAGGGGACCAAGCATCTTCCGCGGCGCAGTTAACCGGGCCCGCGGCGCCGGAGCAAGACCGCGCCCAGCGTGGCCAGCAGCGAGCCCCCCACCAGCACCGTGGCCAGGGCATTGACCTCGGGGGTCAACCCGCGTTTGACCGAGGAGTAAATCAGGATCGGCAGGGTGGTGGTGCCCGGGCCGCTGGTGAAAAAACTCACCACAAAATCGTCCAGGCTCAGGGTCAGCGCGAGCATCCCCGCCGCCAGCACGCCGGGCAGGATCAGCGGCAGTGTCACGTGCCGAAACGCCCGCCCCGGCGTGGCGCCCAGATCGCGGGCCGCCTCCTCCAGGGCGGGGTCCAACCCCGCCAGCCGCGCGCCCACCACCAGGGTGACGAACGGCACCTGAAAGGTCACGTGGGCCAGGATCATCGTGTTCAGGCCCGGCTCGAAGAGCCCCAGCCACCGCCGCACCAGGGCGTAGAACAGCAGCATCGCCGCCGCCATCACAATGTCGGGAATGAACACCGGCACCTGAAGCAGCCGTTGCGCCCGCTGCCGCGCCCGTGGGCCCAGCCGGGACAGACCCAGGGCCAGCGCCGTGCCCAGGACCGTGGCCAGGGCGGTGCTCGCCGCGCCCAACACCAGCGTGTTCCGGGCCGCGGCCAGGGCCAGGTCATCGGCCCACAGCCGGCGGTACCAGTCCAGCGTCCAGCCCTGCCAGGCCAGGCCGTGCCGGGCCGCGTTGAACGAGAAGACGATCACCACCGCCAGGGGCAGGTACAGGAAGCCGTAGAGCAGCGCGGCGCTCAGCGCCAGCGGCCGTCGTCCCCACTGGCGCGGGTTCATGCCCAGACCTCCGGAGTTTCGGCCCGCCGGCCGGCCAGGCGCGCATAAGCCCACAGCCCGGCCAGCATCGCCGCCAGACCGAAGGTGGCAATGGCCGCGCCAAACGGCCAGTCCAGCCCCGGCCCGAACTGTTGTTGGACCGCGTTGCCCAACAGCACGGTCCGCGCCCCCCCGAGCAGGTCGGGGATCACGAATTGCCCGGTCGCCGGCAGAAACACGAGCACCGCGCCCGCGGCCAGGCCGGGCCGGATTTGCGGCCAGAGGGCGTGCCGGAAGACCTGCCAGCGGCCCGCGCCCAGGTCCGCCGCCGCTTCAGCCGGCGTCCAGTCCAGTTTTTCCACCGAGGCGTAAAGCGGCAGCACCAGAAACGGCAGGTAATCGCAGACCATCGCCACCAGCACCGCGCCCGGCCCCGGATACAGGGCCGTGTCCGGCGCCACCAGGCCCAGGGCGGCCGCGGCGCGGCTGAGCAGGCCCGCGGGCGCGAGCAGGATTTGCCAGGCGTAGGTGCGCACCAGCAGGTTGGTCCAAAAGGGGATCACCACCAGCGTCAGCGCGGCGGTCTTCCAGCGGGAGGGCAGGCCGGCGATGAAAAACGCCAGGGGCAGTCCGGCCAGGACGCACAGGCCCGCGGTCAGCGCGCCCAGGCCCAGACTGCGCAGGAGGATTTGCGGGTAGAGCGGGTCGAACCCCAGCAGCCCGAACCCCAGCAAGCGGCGGTAATTTTCGAGCGTGAACGGCCGCGTGATTTCCCCCAGCTCGCTCCGGCTCAGAAAGCTCACCGTCAGGATCAACCCCAGCGGCAGGTAAAAAAACACGCCCAGCCACAGTAGCCCCGGCCCGGCCGTGCACCAGGCGGCGAAGCGCCCGCGCTCCGGGCGGCGGAGCCGGGTGGCGGGGCGGGGCCTCTCAGTCCTCGAGGGCGAAAAGCGCATCGGGCGGCAGCCGCAACGTCACCGCTTCGCCCGGCCGGAGCGGCGCCTCGGCCGGGTGGCCGTTCGGCACGTGCACGCGCAGGGTCTGTCCCCGCACTTCGACCTGGCAATGGGTCTGCGCGCCGGCGAACACCACGTCGGTCACCCGACCGGGCAGGTCCGTTTCGGTGTGTGAGCCGGCCGGGGTCCCGGCGCGGTGGAGTCGAATTTTCTCGGGCCGGATCGCCAGGGTGACCTGCGCGCGGTCCGGCGCCGACGCGGCAGCCGTCAGGGTCAACGGTCCGATCGCGGTTTCCCAGCGGGGCGGCCCGCCGGGGCTGGCGGTGGCGCGGCGGGCGGGGAGGAGGTTGCAGGCGCCGAGGAACTCGGCCACGAAGCGGTTGCGCGGCCGCTCGTAGAGCGCGCGCGGCGGGCCGACCTGTTCGAGACGTCCGGCCCGCAGCACGCCCACACGGTCGCTCAACGCCAGCGCCTCCTCCTGGTCGTGCGTGACGTGGATGAAGGTGATGCCCAGGCGGCGCTGGAGGGTTTTCAGTTCGGACTGAAGCTGGCGGCGCAGGGCCAGGTCCAGCGCCCCCAGCGGTTCGTCCAGCAGCAGCACGGCCGGTTCGTTGACCACGGCCCGCGCCAGCGCCACCCGCTGTTTCTGGCCGCCGGAGAGCCGGGCGGGGCGGCGGTCGGCGATATCGCGGATTTGCGTCAACTCGAGGGCCTGTACGACGCGTTGCTCCAACTCCGCCGCAGGAACCCGTTTCATGCGCAGCCCGAAGGCCACGTTGTCCCAAACGGTGAGATGCGGGAACAGGGCGTAGGATTGAAACACGGTGTTGACCGGGCGCCGATGCGCGGGCAGGTCGGTCGCCGGCCGGCCTTCCAGGCGTATTTCGCCGGCGTCGGGCGTGTCCAGGCCGGCGAGCAACCGCAACAGGGTGGTCTTGCCGCAACCCGAGGGCCCGAGCAGGGCGAAATATTCGCCGCGCGCCACGCGGAGGTTGACACGGTCCAGGGCCTGCACCGGACCGAACCGGCGGCTCAGGGCGAGGACCTCGACCGCCGGAGGCGCGGCCTCCGCCGACGGGGAGGAAGGCGGGGCGGGCACGGGTTCGGGCGATGCGACCACGGCGGAGTCGTAACAAAAGTCATGTGGGGGCGACAAGACCGCGGGCCGGACCGGGGGGAGAAAAACGGGCGGCCGGGATGGTGCTCCCGGCCGCCTTTCCTGTTGTTTAGGGCTAGCAGATCAGTCGCAGTTGCACCCTGTTGTAAGTCTGCCGCCCGTAGCCACGGGCGGCAGACCAACCCAACCAGCCGGATAACCCTGTCAACCCTGTTTCCCCTCCGGCTTGTTCCGGCGCACTGGCCGGTCAACTGCGCCACTCGACGCGCCCAGCCGCCGGCGCCCGTGCACGGCGGCAACCCTTGGGCGCAAACTGACGCCCGCACCTCAAGCAGCCGGTATGCCCGGGTATTCAACGGCCGCGATGTCCGCAATCGTTCGGGGGTGCTCCGGGAAAAGACCGGCCGGCGTCCGGCTTGTCTCGAAACCCGCAAAGCGTCGGCCGATTCTCTTGGTTCCGAACCGGTTGTTGAAACTAGCCAGGGTCGCTCCGAGCTCCTTTTCCGGCGCGGCCCGACGGACACAGGCTTTTTTTCGGCGCAAAATTTTTTCCGGCTACCGCGTTTGGCACCGCCGGTTTTCCTAGGTGTTGGCGGCCAACATTTGGACAAACCGTGTCCAAACGTAAAAGCCCCGGGTCGGGTGGGCCGGACTTCGCTACGGCCTGCACCGCGCCCGGCTGAAAGCCCGTGAGGCCGTGGCCTGCGCCCGGCCAGTCCAGGGGCCGCGCACAACCCGTGAACATCCGGGCCGCGGTTCGGGCTTTTCGCGCCGCGCCGGGCGGTAATCATCGGGGGCATGTTTTCCGACGTGCGTTCGGTTCATTTCATCGGCATCGGCGGCATCGCCATGGCCGCGGCCGCGGCCGCCTTGAAGGCCCGGGGGCTGCGGGTGAGCGGCTCGGATGGGGAAATCTACGACCCCGCGGCCACGGTGCTGCGCGAGGCCGGCATCACGCCGCGGTGCGGCTTTGATGAACGCCACCTGGAGCCGTTGCCCGACCTGGTGGTGGTGGGCAATGCCATTTCCCGCGGCAACCCCGAGGCCGAGGCCGTGCTCGAGCGTCGCGGGCGCTACTGCTCCTTGCCCGAGCTGCTGCGCGAGTGGTTCCTGCGCGGGCGGCGGGTGATCGTGGTGACCGGCACGCACGGCAAGACCACCACCACGGCGCTGCTGGCCTGGGTTTTCGAGTGCGCCGGCCGGGCGCCCGGCTTTTTCATCGGCGGGGTGCCGCGGAATTTTCCCGGCGGGGTGCGCTTCACGGACAGCGAGTGGTTCATCATCGAGGGCGACGAGTACGACACGGCCTTTTTCGACAAGCGCAGCAAGTTCCTCCACTACCTGCCCGAGGTGGCCATCCTGAACAACCTCGAGTACGACCACGCCGACATCTTCGAGGACCTGGCGGCCATTCAGAAATCCTTCGCCCATTTCCTCCGCCTGGTACCGCGCAACGGCCGGGTGCTGGCCAATGGCGATGACCCGCACCTGGCGCCGCTCCTGGACGTGAACTTCTGCCCCGTCACCCGCTTCGGGCTGGGCGAGGGCAACGAGGTGCGCGCCCGTCAGCTCGAACTGGGCGGCGCGGCGAGCGAATTCACCGTGGGCGAGCGCCGCTTCCGCGTGGCACTGGCGGGCGAGTTCAACGTCCGCAACGCCCTGGCCGTGGTGGCCTGCGCCCGCCATTGCGGCATCCCCGACACGGTGATTCAGCACGCCCTGGCCACGTTCGGGGGCGTGCGCCGCCGCATGGAAGTGCGCGGCACCGCCGCCGGAGTCACGGTGATTGATGATTTCGCGCATCATCCCACCGCCATCCGGGAAACCCTGCGCGCGCTGCGGCTGCGTTTTCCGGGGCGACGCCTGTGGGCCGTGTTCGAGCCGCGCTCGAACACCACGCGGCGGCGCGTCTTCCAGCACGAACTGCCCGCCGCCCTGGCCGCGGCCGATCATATCATCGTGGCCCGGGTGGCCGCGTTGGAGCGCATCCCGCCGGCCGAACGGCTCGACCCCGTGCAGGTCATTGCCGACCTGCGCCAGGCCGGTCGCCCCGCCGAATACCTGCCGGACGTGCCGGCCATCGTGGCCCATCTGGCCGGGGCGGCCCGACCCGGTGACGTGGTGGCGGTGCTCAGCAACGGGGGGTTCGGCCAGATTCACACCCGGCTGCTGGCGGCATTCCAGGCGCGGGAATCCGCGCCCGCCCCGGCGACGACCGGCTGAGGAGGCGGACCCGCTGGACAAGGCGCGGCGGGCCGGACTACATTCCGGTCAATCGCCATGCAAACGACCTGCTACAAACCGACCCGTCAACCCTTGGGCAGGTCCGCCGCCGCCCCGGCCTTCACCTTGATCGAACTGCTGGTGGTCATTGCCATCATCGCCATCCTGGCCGGGATGCTGTTGCCGGCGCTGGCCCGCGCCAAGGGCAAGGCCTTTGCCGTCGGCTGCATCAACAACGGCAAGCAGCTCAGCCTGGCCTGGATCATGTACGCGGACGACCATCAAGGGCGGCTGGTGCCCAACGGCGACGGCGACGGCGAAGGCTGGGTGGGCGGCTGGATTCACACCACCGCCGGACCGGTGAATCCGACCAGTTGGACCAACATCAACCTGCTCAAGCCGCCCCGTGGCAAGCTCTACCCGTACAACGACTCGATCGCCATCTACAAATGCCCGGCCGACAAGTTCCTGGTCACCATCGGCGGCAAGAAGTACCCCCGCACGCGCAGCATCTCGATGAACGGCTGCATGAACGGCAACAGTTGGCACACCGCCCTCATTGACCGCCAGTGGTGGACCTACCGGAAAATGTCGGACATCCAAACCCCTTCGACGCAGTTTGTATTCATTGACGAGCGCGAGGAGAGCATTGACGACGGCTACCTGCTGGTCCTGGTGGACCGCCCGCCCGAGTGGGGCAACCTGCCCGCCCTCTACCACAACCAGGCCAGCGGCCTGTGCTTTGCCGATGGCCACGCCGAAATCAAGAAGTGGCAGGACCCGGAAACGCTGATCAAGGGCGTCAGCGGCGTGCGCCGGGCCCCACGCGACACGGCCTGGATCAACGACCGCGCCAGCGTCCGCAAACAGTAGGTCCGTGTTCAGTTGGCTGCGCCACGCGAAGCGGCCGGAGGCAGGCGGTGGCGCTCGGGCGAGCACACCGCCAGCGTGGCGGCGAGGAGATGAGGGAGGGGGTGGACGCACCCTTGAAACCAAGCCAATTCGCACACCCGCTACGGGAAAAGGCGGAACCTGGCCATGCCTCATCAAGCAGTTGGGGCGGGAGACCTCTCCAGCCCCACCGGCCTGGGTGAAGCAAGCCTGCGGGCTCGACGCAGTCTCGCCCTACCAGAACTGGCCGGTCGCGACAGCAGAGTCGTGGGCTCGTTTTTTTTTTGCTGGTCAAAACACCGGGCCGGGACAAGCGTTCGTCTGACCGGGATGGACAGCAGACATCACCTTCATCAGTGTCTATGGCTGGCTGCCCTTGTCGGGCCTTTGTTGGCCCGCGGGGCCGCGCCTCGATTTGAGACCCCGGTGGTGGCCGGTGGCGCCGTGACGCTGCGATTGCTGGGTGATCCGGGACAGACCTACCGGATCGAGGCTTCATCCAACCTCACCACCTGGTCGGAGGTGGCGGTAGGTCCTGCGCATAACGGGCTGCTCACCGTCCAGCACGCCGGGCCTTCAAGTCAGCCGTACATGTACTACCGGGGCGTGCTCGCGGAGCCGTTCATTCCTTACCCGACCGTTGCGCCAACGGCCGACACGAACCTGGTGGCGCGCGCGTTGGTGACGCCCACCGAGGGGGGCGTCCTGGAGCTCCAATCCAAGGACGGACCGGCGTTCACCCTGGCCATTTCCTCGAACGCGGTGTTCAACCCCACGCTGGTGAGCATGACCCTGCTTACCAACGTCGCCGGCATTCCGGCCGCCGGCGGTTGCCTGGCGGCGGTCCGGATCGAACCGGAAGGACTGGTGCTCGCCCGGCCCGCGTTTCTCGAAGTGGATTTCACCACCAACCTGCCTTCACCGCGGATCGCCTCGTTTGCCTTCGACAATGACGGGAAACAACTCCACCTCGTGCCGGACCTCGTGGGCTCGAATCGTGTCCGCATCCTGGTCAACCAGTTGCGCAGCCACGGCTCGGGCATCTTCACGCTGGAGGAGCTGGAATCCCTCGCGGCCACCGGCCCCGCGCCGCGGGCGCGCCGCGTGTCGTTGCACGCCAGCATGGAGGAGTGCTACCCGGATGAGGAGGAAGAGGCGCAAGAGCTGCATCAGGAGCTGGAGGACGCCCTCCGGCCCATCCAGCAGAAGGTCGCGGCGATCCTCGGCGCGGCGCGGCAACGGCAGTTGCTGGGCGTGGAGGAACCGGGCGCTCCGGGCGTTGTGGAGGCGTTCAATGAAGGCGCGGCGTTCTATGAACAGGAACTCAAGGCGCGCGTCGCGAATGCCGCCCAGAAATGCGCCGTCGCCCGCGAACTGCTCACCTGGCTGCTCGGTTACGAACGCCAGCGGCAGTTGCTCGGCGCTGTCTCGGACGACGAGCCGATGGACCCCACGGTGGCCAACTTGATGTGCCAGGGCTTGAAACGCTGCGAGGAGGAGGCCCTGGAATGCTGCCGCACCCAGGGAGCGGACACCCGGCTGGTGACATTCTTGCTGGGCATCGAGCGGCAACGCCAGTTGCTCGGCATGACGGACGGAAGTTGCGCCGTGCCCAACAGCGAGGAGGCGTGGAAGGACTGCCTGCCGGAATGGGCCGGCGAACTCAAGATCATCGAGCACGGCCGGTACGCCACGAACCTCTCGACGCCTTCCATCATCAGCGCGGTCTCGGAAGCCTGGACGTACGACCTGAGCGCGATCGTCAACAACGTGCGGGTGGAGATCGTCCCGCCCATCCTGTTCTTCCCCGGCTACACCAACCTGACCTTCAAACTCACCGGCCTGGCCCAGGGCGCTCACACCGTGCGCGAGCGGACCCGGACGCCCTGGGACGCCTGCGGCGGCGCAGCGGCGCGCGCGGCTTTGGCGGGCGTCCGCCCCCACGATGGCGGGGATTCCTTCGAACGGCGCACCATGATCAGCAGCGTGGCTTCGAACGTGGTGAACCTCACCGTGACCGTCGTGCTCACGGACAATTCCGGCAGCAACTTCGGGCCGAGCACATCGCTGAGCTTCATGAGCGACGTCGTCGAGGCGCCGCTGCGGGGTCTCACCACCACGACGACGAAATACCCCTCCGGCGCGGGCTGCGAAGTGGAGACGACCACGGACTACGCCCAGGGACAGGATTTGTACGGCTTCGAATTCGTCCAGGCGAAGGAAGGCGAATTCCAGCATTCCGACGACAGCATCGCCTACTCGAAGACGACCACCCGCAACCTGGGTTCCATGACGGTGAACCGGCAGGTCACCCTGGAACTGAAGCGGGTGAGGTAGCCGGGCGGAGGAAGGCTGGCGAAGGCTGCGCCGCCGCTTGGGTGCGCCCGCGGCCGGGCCGGTCGCGGGATGCTTCGGCTGCTGGGGCGGGTCATTTCGGCGTCACGCCCAGACGCTCGAACCCCTCCTCGATCGTGGCCGTGCTCTGGATGCGCGCCAGTTTGGCGTACAGCCCCTCGGCCGCCAGCAGTTCCTCGTGGGTGCCGCGCTCGACGATTTCCCCGCCGCGGATGACCAGAATCTGGCCGGCCCGCACGATGGTGCTGAGGCGGTGGGCGATGACGAAACTGGTGCGCCCGGCCATGAGCCGCTCCAGCGCTTCCTGGATCAACCGCTCGGTCTGCGTGTCCACGCTGGCCGTGGCCTCGTCGAGGATGAGAATCGGCGCGTCCTTGAGCAGGGCGCGGGCGATGCTCACCCGCTGCTTTTCGCCCACGCTGAGTTTGACCCCGCGCTCCCCCACGCGGGCGTCGTAGCCCTCGGGCAGGCGGGTGATGAACTCGTGGCAGTTGGCCGCGCGCGCGGCGGCGTACAACTCGGCCTCGGTGGCGTCGAGCCGGCCGTAGAGGATGTTCTCGCGCAGGGTGCCGTTGAACAGAAAGGCCTCCTGGCTGACCACCGCGATCTGGGCGCGGAGCACCGGCAGCGGCAGCGCGCGAATGTCCCGGCCGTCAATGGTGATGCGCCCGGCGGTGGGCTCGTAAAAGGCCGGCAGGAGGCTGACCAGGGTGGACTTGCCCGCGCCGGTCGGCCCCACCAGCGCCACCATCTCCCCGGGCCGCGCGTGCAGGCCAATGTCCCGCAGCGCGGTCTTGCCCGCGCCGTAGGCGAAGCTCACGTGCTCGTAACCCACCTCGCCCCGCGCCCGCCTGGGGCGCGCCGCCGGGGCCGGCCCCGGCGGGGCGGCCGACTCGGCCCCGCGTTCGGGCGGCGTGTCCAGGATGTCGAAGACCCGGGCCGCGGCGGCGCGGGCCGACTGGAGCATCTGGTTCAGGCCGTGCAGGCGGCCGATCGGTTCGTAGAAGAACATGCCGGCGTAGAGCATGAAGGCCACCAGTTGTCCCACCTCCAACCGGCCCTGCAGCACCTGCGCCCCGCCCACCCAGAGCACCAGCCCGATGCCCAGCGCACCCACAAATTGCATGGCCGGTCCGTACCACGCCCAGGCGCGCATCACCACCAGCGTGCCCTCCCGCAGGTCGTCGGCCCGCGCGGCGAAACGGCGGTCCTCGTGGGCCTCGCGGCCGAAGGCCTTGATCTGGCGGATGCCCTGGAGGTTGTCCAGGAGCAGGGCGTTCAGGGCGCTGGCGGCCTCGCGCTGGCGGCGGTAGCGCCGGTGGGCGGTGAGCGTGTACCAGAGCGCCCCGGCCACCAGCAGCGGCGCGGGCACCAGCGCCACGGCCGTGAGCAGCGGGCTGTAACCGAGCATGAGGATCAGCGCACCCGCGATGCTCAACAGCGCGACCGTGCCCTGTTCCACCCCGTCAATGAGCAGGCGCTCGACGTTGTTCACGTCCTCGATCACCCGCGTCATCAGGTCGCCGGAGGCGCGCGGGTCGAACCAGCTCACCGGCAGGCGTTGCAGGCGGGCGTACACCTGGCAGCGCATGTCGTAGATGACGTTTTGCTCGAGCCGGTTGTTGACCCGGATGCGCAGGCTGTTGAAGACCTCGCGCAGGAAAAAGGCCAGCAGCAGCCCGCCCGCCGCCGGCGCCAGCAGGTGCGTTTGCTGGCGGGTGATCACCTCGTCAATCAGGATGCGGGTCAGCTTCGGGTACAGAAACCCGAAGGCCAGCGAGAGAATGGCGCAACCCGCCGTGGCCACCGCCAGCCCCGGGTACGGCCGCAAGTACACCGCCACCCGCCGCACCACCTCGCCGGTGGGCCGCGGCGGCGATTTGAAGGTCGGGTCCGTGTGGGCGCCGAAGCCGGGATGCGACGACATGCCCCGGCAGTGTACGCGCCGCCGGTTTTGAGGCGACGCGAAAAGTTGGGCGCAACGGGCTTTTGCCCCGCGCTTCCAACCCGCCGCCGCGCCGATTTTCCCATCGGCGAGTTGGCCGGGCGCCGCTGACGGGCGGGGCCCCTTGGCGGCCGCGGCGCAGCGCGGCCCTACCCCATTCGGTCGGGCGCCGCGGTGCCGGCGCCGTTCTCAAAGCGCCAGCAAGCTGGCGCACTCCTGGCGCTGCGCGAATTTCGGAAGCCGCCGTCCCACGCGCCCGCGTTTGGAGTGCGGCGGCTTGCCGCCGCTTTCAGAGCCGGTGGAACCTGGAAGCTCGACGGGTGGGTGAACCCGCGCTGCGGCAGACCGGGAGGTCCGCCACTGTGGCCAACCCGGCCACGACAGGAAACCGCGACGCTCTTCCGGTCGGGCGCCACTGTGTTGCTACCGTTGGGTACCGCGGCACGCGATTTGGCCGGGCGCCGCGGTGCCGGCGCCGCCCTCCCGGCCGCGGTGCAGTGCGGCCCTCCCAGGGGAGCGCATCTTTTTCCGATCTCCGCCGGCCGGGCCGCCGGGGCTCCCCCCGTAGATGTCCGACCGGTTTGTGGTATGCTGAGCCGCGATGGCCGAACCGTGCCCCCAGATTGGCGGCCTGCCCGCCGGCGATGGACTCCTGAACTGGCTGTTCCTGGACCTGAACAGCTTTTTCGCCAGCGTCGAGCAGCAGGAACGACCCGAACTGCGCGGCCGCCCGGTGGCCGTGGTGCCCACCGAGACCGACGCCACCTGTGCCATTGCCGCCAGTTACGCCGCCAAGGCCTTCGGGGTGAAGACCGGCACGCCCATTTACGAGGCGCGCCGGCGCTGTCCGGGGCTGGTCTGCGTGCTGGCCCGGCATGACGTGTACGTGCGCTACCACCACCGCATCGTGGCGGAGGTGGACCGGCACATCCCGGTGACCCAGATCGCCTCGATTGACGAAATGGCCTGTCAGTTGATCGGCGAATTCCGCCGGCCGGAGGCGGCCCTGGCCCTGGCCGGGCGCATCAAGGAGGGCCTGCGCCGCCACGTGGGCGAGTGCCTGACCTGTTCGATCGGCCTGGCCGCCACGCGCCTGCTGGCCAAGCTCGCCACGGACCTGCAGAAGCCCGACGGCCTGGTGCTCCTGCCCACCGCCGAGCTGCCCGGGCGCATCGCCCACCTCGAATTGCACGACCTGCCCGGCATCGGCGAGAGCATGGAAAAACGCCTCTGGCGCGCCGGCATTGACACCATTCCGCAGCTCTGGAACACCGCGCCCAAGCAACTGCGCGCCATCTGGGGCAGTGTCGAGGGCGAGCGTTTCTGGTACCGGCTGCACGGGGTGGAAATCCCCGACGCACCCACCCAGCGGGGCATGGTCACGCACAGCCACGTGCTCGCGCCGGCGTCCCGCCCCGCGCCGCTGGCCGGGGAGGTGGCCCGCCGGCTCCTGCTCAAGGCCGCCAGCCGCCTGCGCCGCCTGGGGTATTACGCCACGCGGCTGGACCTGTTTGCCCGCGTCGAGCAAGGCCCGCGCTGGGACGGCGGCCTGCGATTTGCGCCGGTGTGCGACAATCACGCCCTGCTGGCCGCCCTGGCCGCGCTGTGGGAGCACCTTCTGCGCGAGGTCGGCCCGGTCCGTTTCCTCCAGGTGGGCGTGGCGCTGCACGGCCTGTTGAGCCCGGAGCAACTGCGCCAGCTCGAGTTGTTCCCCGAATTCGCCGCCCCGCCGGCCGACCCCGTCGCCGCCGCCCGCCAGGCCGCCCGGGAGCGGCTCTCCGCCGCCATGGACCGGCTCAACGAGCGTTTCGGGCGCGACTCGGTCACGATGGGCCTGTTGCCCGGCGACCAACCCGCCTATCTGGGCTCGCGCATCGCCTTCACCCGCGTGCCGGGCGAGGCCGACTTCGATCGCGCCCGCCCGCCCGGGCCGGTGCGGCCCCGGGGGCG
>JBBIJZ010000019.1:0-43642 GCA_037445715.1 Verrucomicrobiales bacterium
TAAGCGCCCGAGCAGGCGCGAAGCGTATGGAGTGCGCCGGCTCGCCGGCGCTGTCGTGCCGGTCACGGTGCGGCCGCCGTGCGGGCCCGCACCAGCGCCGCCACCGCCGCGTCGGTCGCCTCGAAGGCGTCCAGGCCCTGGTTGGCCACCACCAGCACGGCGAAGTCCCGCTCCGGCGCCAGCCAGACGTTGGCGAAGAAAAGCGTGTTGCACCCGCAATGGTTCAATGCCAGTCCGCCGGCCCAGTCGCGTCGCGTGACCACCCAGCCCGCGCCGTACGATTGGCCGGAAGTGTCGGGGCCGGGTTCGACCGCGACCAGTGCGCGATACGTGGCCGGTTGCAACAGGCCGGGCTCGCCCCGCAGGCCGCGGAGGAAATCGGCCACAAACCGCGCCCAGTCCGCCAGCGTGCAGTGCACCGTTCCCGCCGGCCCGAGCACCGGCGGGTTGTCGGCGCCCGGTCCGTTGTGCCGGGCCGGACGCCCGCCCGCGTGGTGGCCCCAGGGTTGGTCCAGGGCTCCGGGCGTGCCCACGCCGCCAAAGCCCGCGCTGCGCATTCCCAGGGGCTCGAACACCTCGCGCCGCATCAGGTCTTCCCAGGGGGCGCCGGCGACGCGCTCGAGCATCGCGCCGGCCAGGACGTAGCCAAGATTCGAGTACAACGCCCGGGTGCCGGGCGGGTACTCGGGCGGGGCGGAAAGGGCCGCGCGCACCGCGGCCCGGCGTAGCTCGACCACACTGCCCGTGCGGGCGAGGCGCCCCCAATCCAGATTTGCCTTCAACCCGGCGCGGTGAGTCAACAGTTGGCGCAGCGTGATGCCGCGAAAGTCCGAGTGAAACTCTCCTGCCAGCTCGGAGAAGACTTCCGCCGGCGTGGTCTGCCACGAGAGCCGGCCCCGCTCGATCAGTCGGCCGGCCAGCACGGCGGTCATGGCCTTGGTGTTCGAGCCCAGATGCCAGAGGTCATTGGTCGTGACCGGTACGTCGCGGTCGCGACGCCGGTAGCCGGTGACCGCCAGCGACTCCAACCCCCGGTGGGTCACAACCGCGGCCGCCAGCGCGGGCAGTTGGTGCTGTTGGCGCACGGATTCCAGCAACGCGATCAACGCGGGCTCGCCCGCGGCCGGCGCGGGTCCGGCCGGTTCGCCCGCACAACCGCCAAATCCGAACCGCGGCAGAAGCCCCGTCAGGATCAGCAATGCCGGCAGCCGCGCGCGCATTGCAGACCGACGCTCCCGCCCCACGCGGGTCGTCGGCGTGCGCGCGAATCGAGCAGCGCCGTTCACGGCATGCAACGTAGGTTGGGGAAGCGTCATTGACCATCCCAATCGCGGAAATCCCCGTGCCGGGTTGAAACCGGCTGCCGTCACGGTCCAACGCCGACTTGCCAGGGCAGGTCCGGACGGGGAATCCTCGGCCCATGTCCACCGCGATCTGCCGGCTGACCGCCTGCCTTTGGCTCGCCGCGACCCTGCACGCTGCCGCACCGGCACCCTCCGCCGCCCGGGCGGAACCGCCGCCCAATTTCGTAATCGTCTTCGCCGACGACCTGGGCTACGGCGATCTGGGTTGCTACGGCGCGCGCGGGTACCGGACGCCGAATCTGGACCGGCTGGCCGCGCAGGGCACGCGGTTCACCAGCTTTTACGTGGCCCAGGCGGTGTGTTCGGCCTCGCGCGCGGCGCTCCTGACCGGTTGCTATCCCAACCGCATCGGCATCCTCGGCGCGCTGGGTCCGGGCGCGAAGACCGGCCTCCACCCCGCCGAGCTGACGCTGGCCGAGGTGCTCAAAACCCGCGGTTACGCCACGGCCATTTTGGGCAAGTGGCACCTGGGCGACGCCCCCGAGTTTTTGCCCCCGCGGCACGGCTTCGACGAATACTTCGGCCTGCCGTACTCGAACGACATGTGGCCGCTGCATCCCGAGTACGCCAATCTGCCACCGGACGACGCCCGGCGGAAACGCGGTTACCCGGAGCTGCCCCTGTTCGAGGGCGAGCGCGTGGCGATCCGGCCCGTCATCGCGGCGCACCAGGCGCAATTGACCACCTGGTACACCGAGCGGGCCGTGGACTTCATCGCGCGCCATCGCGACCGGCCGTTCTTCCTGTACGTGCCGCACGCGATGCCGCACGTGCCGCTGTTTGTGAGCGAGAAGTTCCGCGGCAAATCCCGCGCCGGGCGGTACGCGGACGTGATCCGCGAAATTGACTGGTCGGTGGGCGAGATTCTCCGGGCGCTGCGGCGGCATGGGCTGGAGGAACGCACCCTGGTGATCTTCACCTCGGACAACGGCCCCTGGCTCTTGTACGGCAACCACGCCGGCTCGGCCGGCCCGTTGCGCGAGGGCAAGGCCACCACCTTCGAGGGCGGCGTGCGCGTGCCCTTCATCGCCCGCTGGCCCGGACACATCCCCCGCGGCCGCGTCTGCCCCGAACTGGCCACGACCATGGACCTCCTGCCCACGCTGGCCCGGCTGGCCGGGGCGGAATTACCCGCCGACCGCCGCCTGGACGGCCGGGACATCGGGCCGCTCTTGCGCGGCGAACCCGGCGCCCGCTCACCGCACGAGGCCTTCTTTTACTACTGGGGCCGCGAACTCCAGGCCGTCCGCAGTGGGCCGTGGAAACTGCATTTTCCCCACACCTACCCCAAACCCGACCCGCCCGGCCGCGACGGTCGCCCCGGCCGGTACACCCAACTGCGCATCGGCCCGGCCCTGTTCAACCTGGAAGAGGACCCGGGCGAAACCCGCGACCTGGCGGCGCAATTCCCGGAAGTGGTCCGCCACCTGGAGGCCCTGGCCGAAACCGCCCGGGCCGACCTCGGCGACACCGCCACTCAACGGGACGGCACGGGCCTCCGGCCGCCGGGGAAAGTCACGGAATAAACCGGGCGAAACCCGCCGGTCCTGCGCCGGCGGGCGAGGCTTCAGCGGTCGCTCTTGCCGGATTTGGCCGCGCCGCCCCCCTTGCGTCCGCCGCCCGCGGTCAGCACCGTGCCGGCGAGCAAACCTACGGCGAAGAAGATGAAGTACATCAACGCGGCCGGAAGTTGGACGGCTTTGGAAATGAGCGGCGGCAGGGCAAAGGCCACGGCGTGCTTGTTGTGCAGGCCGATGAGCACCAGCAGCAGCAGCAATACAATCAGAAAAACCGTTTTGAGGAGCAGTTTGGCGTTCATATCGGGGCCGCCGCACCATAGACAGCCCCCCGGGCGCGTCAATCCGGGAGTGCCGCGGGTTGTTGACCGCCCCGCCCACGGTCGCGCCGGGCGGTTGCGCCGCCGGCACCACGCGCTACCCTGCCCCCCGCACCCGGCTCCGCCCAACCATGAGCATCATCACCCGCACCGGCGACGACGGCACCACCGGCCTGATGTACAACCGCCGCGTGGCCAAACATCACCCGCGCGTTGAGGCCTTCGGCACCGTGGACGAACTCAACGCCGCTCTGGGCCTGGCCCGCGCACACGCCCCCGGCCGCGACTGGCACGATACCCTGCTCGCCCTCCAGCACGACCTGGTCACCCTCATGGGCGAACTGGCCACGGCCGTGGATGATCTGCCGCGCTATCTAGCCGACGGTTTCCGCCCGGTTTCAGCCGCCATGACCGAGCGCCTGGACCAACAGGCCGTCGCCCTTGAGGCACGCCTCCGGCCCCCCCAAGGCTGGGCCATGCCCGGGGAAAACCCGCTCTCCGCCGCACTGGACCTGGCCCGAACCATCTGCCGCCGGGCCGAGCGCCGCGTCTGCGCGCTGGAACAGGACGACCAACTGCGCAACCCGGAAATCATCCGGTACCTCAACCGGCTGGCCGACCTGCTCTGGCTCCTGGCCCGCGCCGCCGCCCGGTGAATCGCCAAGCGCGCGGCGGCGCCGGCTGGCCGGCACCGCATCGGTTGTGTGGTGCAGGCCTCTGGCCTGCCAGCGGTTCAGCTACACGCGGTACGCCGGCACCGCATCGGTAGGGGCGGCAGCCAGCTGCCACCTCCCCGCCGACAAGCAGGCGGATCACGGCTCGTTTGGCCGTCCCCCTGAGCCCCAGCATTCCACGGTTGGCGAAACCCCGGCACCGGCCTATCCGGACACCGCGGAGGGGGCGTTTGAGCTTGGGGACCCCCGAAGAGACGACACGAGGCGGTGACCACGCCCCTCAGGCAAACGGGCAAAGGCGGTTCAAGGGCCCGAAAAAAAACGCTTGCGCTGGAGTCTGATTTCACTATGATATCACAGTGATCGCAGTCTACGAAAGGCATCTCATGAATCCAAATCCCATTCCCCCGCGGAGCCGGGAAGTCCCCGTGCGCGTTTTCAACGGCTGGGCCCTGCTCCCCCTGAACCTCGTCCTGCTCGTCGGCAGCCCGGCTCTGTTGATCTGGTCCATCGCCGCCGGCGTCTCGCGCCAGGGACATCCTTACTGGGGCGCGTTCATCCCGGCGCTTCTGCTCCTGGTCGCCAGCGTCATCATGCTCTTTGGCTTCTTCACCCTCCAACCCAACGAGGCCCGTGTGCTGGTGCTCTTCGGCGAGTATCGCGGCACGGTGCGCGACAGCGGCTTTCACTGGGGCAACCCGTTTTACTCGAACGGTCCCTCGGGTGCCTCCTCCCTGGCCGCCGGGCCGGCCAAGGCCGCTGACAAACCCGCCCCCGCGCCGCCCAAGCGACATCCGCGCCTGAAAATTTCGCTCCGGGCACGCAACCTCAACGGCGAACGGCTCAAGGTCAACGACAAGCGCGGCAACCCCATCGAGATCGCCGCCGTGGTGGTCTGGCGCGTCGAGGACACTGCCCAGGCGATGTTCGACGTGGACGATTACGAGCACTACGTGCAGGTGCAGTACGAGTCGGCCCTGCGCCACATTGCCAGCCAGTACGCCTACGACCACGGCGAGGAAAACGAGACCACCCTGCGCAGCGGCCTGGAGGAAGTCTCCCAGGCCCTGACGCGCGAGCTCCAGGAGCGGCTCAGCAAGGCCGGGGTGGTGGTCGAAGAAGCCCGGCTCACCCACCTGGCCTATGCGCCGGAGATTGCCCAGGCCATGTTGCGCCGCCAACAGGCCGAGGCCGTCATCGCCGCGCGCCAGAAAATCGTGCAGGGCGCCGTGGGCATGGTGCAAATGGCGCTGCACGAGCTGGCCGAGAAGCACGTCCTGACCCTGGACGACGAACGCAAGGCCGCCATGGTCAGCAACCTCATGGTGGTGCTGTGCGGCGAGTCCGAGGTGCACCCGGTGGTGAACACCGGGACGCTCTACCCTTGAACCCCGGCCGGGCATGGAACCACAGTTCGAGTTTTCCGCCCCGTGGAGCCGCGGTTTGCTGGCCACTTCCCTGGCCGCGACCGCCCTGTTTTTCGGCGTGGCCGCGTTTGGTTATCGGCAACCGGGCCTGCCGGGGTGGGCCCGTTGGGCACTGACGGTCCTGCCGTTGCTCACCTTGATCGGAGCGGCCCTCGGGACCGTGCGCGGCTACGTCCTCGAACCCGGTCTGCTGCGGGTGCGCCGGTTGTTGTGGGACACCTGCATCCCGCTGGACGGGCTGGAATCGGCGCGTTGGGAACCCGGAGCCACGCGCGGCTCGCTGCGCCTGTTCGGCAACGGCGGCCTTTTTGCCTACCACGGGTGGTTCTGGAACCGCCGGCTGGGCCGCTACCGGCTTTTTGCCACCGACCCCCACCGCGCGGTGGTCCTGCGCTTCGCGCGCCGGACGATCGTGGTCAGCCCCGGAGAACCCGCGGCCTTTGTCCGCGCCCTGCACGGCGGCCGCACCGCTCCCTGATGTCCATGTCCCGACGGAAAGCGTTTCTGCTGCGCATGGACCCGGAGCTGTGGGCCGAGCTGGAGGCCTGGGCAGCGGCCGAGTTGCGCAGCGTCAATGGCCAGATCGAATACCTGCTGCGTGAGGCGGTCAAACGCCGCCAGCAAAGCACCGCACCAACCCCGGCCGAGCCGGACGACCCCGCCCCGCCGGCCGCCAATTGAACCGGGCACTCGCGTATGAACCGTTCGCACTGCCTGCTGATTCTCCTGGGCGTGGTCCTGCTGGCCGCCGCCGCGGACCTGGCCTGGCTGTACCCGCAACTGCCCGAGCGGGTGGCCACCAAGTTCGGCGCGGGCGGCCAGCCGGTGGGGTGGTCCAGCCGCGGCGCGTTCCTCACCGTCCAGATTTTCAGCCTGGCCTTCGTGGCGGCGCTGATCCTGGGTCTGTGGTGGGCCATGCCACGATTCCCGGCCCACCGGATCAACCTGCCCCACCGTCATTACTGGCTGGCCCCGGAACGGGAAGCGGCCACCCGCCAGTGGCTGGGCGACCTGGTGCTGGGCCTGGGCATGGCCCTCCTGGCCTACCTGTCCTGGGTGGGCCATCTGACCATGCGCGCCAATCTCGCCCCGGAGCCGCGCCTGGGACCGGCCTTCGCGTGGGGCACGGGTGTGTACCTGGCCGGCACCCTGGGCCTGGTGGTGTGGCTGGTCCTGCGCTTTCGCCTGCCCCGCTGAGCCGCGTGGCGCGGACCGGGCGCGTTGCGGTGCCGCGCTGCCCACTGCCCGGTTTTCGGACGCCGGGTGGGCGGCAAAACGGTTCCGAACGTGATTGGCGCCGTGGAACACCGGACCTAAACTGGCCGCGATGAATCCGCGGCATCGTCCGTTGGTGACCGGCCTGCTCGCACTGGCGCTGTTCTGGGGGCTGGCGCTGGGCGGCTATTGGTACGCCCAAAGCCGCCGCATGACCGCCGAGAAGGTCCGTCTGTACCTGGCCTCGGTGGACCTGCGCCACCTGAGCGGCGAAGCGCGCACCCGGGCCATCCGCGAACTGGTCCGCCGCCTCAATGCCCTGTCGTGGGAAGAACGCCAAAAAGCCCGGCTCGGCCCCGAGTGGGCGCGCTGGCTCGAGGCCATGTCCGAACAGGAACAGGCCGACTTCATCGAGGCCACCCTGCCCGCCGGCTTCAAACAGGTCCTCAACGCCTTCGAGGAGCTGCCCGAGACCCAGCGGCGCCGGACCATTGACGACGCGCTCAAGCGCCTGCGCGAGGCCCAACAGGAACTGGCCCGGGGCGAACTCCCGCCGGAGTGGGGCCCCGAAGGACCGCCCCTGCTCAGCGAGGAAGTGCGCCAGCGCGCCGTCAAGACGGGCCTCAAGACCTTTTACGCCGAGAGCAGCGGCCGCATGAAGGCCGAGCTGGCGCCGCTGCTGGAGGAGATGCAGCGGATGATGGAAAGCGGCGTGTTTCTGCGCCGAAGCCGGGAGGGTTCGCGGTGAAGTCGCGCTCCGCCGGTCCTGTCCTCGCTTTCACGCTGATCGAACTGCTGGTGGTGCTGGCCGTCATCAGCGTGCTGGCCGGACTGCTGCTGCCGGCGGTCTCGCGCGCCACCGAGTCCGGCCGCGCCACCGCCTGCCTGGGCAACCTGCGCCAGATCGGCCTGGCCCTGCAAATGTACGTGGACGACCACGGCAACCGCCTGCCCGTGATGCGTGACCGCCAGCTCGAGGCCGCCCTCGCGGCCCTCACCAACGCCGCTCCCGCCACCAACGCCGTGGCTTCCCTGGACCAGGTCCTGGCGCCGTACCTGCAGGCCCCGCGCGTCTTTCGCTGCCCCTCCGACCGCCGCGGCTTCTTCGAGGTCACCGGCAGCAGTTACTCTTGGAACAGCCTGCTCAACGGCCAGGACGCCTTCCACCTGCGCGTGCTGGGGCTGGACTTCGACCCGCACCAAATCCCGGTCGTGTTTGACAAGGAGTCCTTCCACGCCGCCCGCGGCCCGGGCCGCGGCGTGAACTACCTCTACGCGGACGGGCACATCAAGAATCTGCTGGCCCTGGAAGGCACCCAATGACCGCCCCCGCCCTGCCGGAGTCGCCCTCCGAACCGCTCATCGAGCTGCGCGGCCTGACCAAGCGCTTCGGCGCGCGCCTGGCCCTGGACACGCTCGATCTCACCGTGGGCCGGGGGGAAATCTTCGGCCTGCTGGGCCACAACGGCGCCGGCAAAAGCACGGCCATCGGCCTGATGCTCGGCCAGGTCTGGCCCACCGCCGGCACGGCGCGGATTTGCGGCCACGACGTCCACCGGCACCGCCGCCGGGCCCTGGCCCGGGTGGGCGCCCTGTTCGAGACCCCGGCCTTTTACGATTACCTCAGCGGGTGGCGAAACCTCGAAATCTTCACCCAGTACACCGCGGTGGTGCCCGCCGCCCGGCTGCGCGAAGTGGTGGACTGGGTGGGCCTGAGCCCCCGCATCCACAGCCGCGTGCGCACCTATTCGCACGGCATGCGCGCCCGGCTGGCGCTGGCCCAGGCCCTCCTGCCCCGGCCGGAGTTGCTGATCCTTGACGAGCCGGCCGACGGCCTCGACCCCGAGGGCATCCACGAGCTGCGGCAAACGCTGTTGCGCCTGCGGGCCGAACTTGGCCTGACACTCCTGCTGTCCTCGCACCTGCTCAGCGAGGTCGAGCAGCTCTGCACCCGCATCGCGGTGCTCCGCCAGGGCCGCAAGGTCTTCGAGGGCACGCTGGCCGACGTGCGCCGCACTGCGAACTGGGTGCGGCTGGTCACGCGCGATTTCGCCACCGCCGCGGCCCGCCTGCACGCGGCCGGCCTGATCCTGCGGGACCGCGACGGCGCTTGGGTGCAACCGGCGCCGGGCGTCGAACCGGACGAACTGGTGCGCCGGTTGGTGGCCTGGAACTTTCCCCTGTACGAAATCGCCCGCGAGCAGCAATCCCTCGAGGCCTTTTACCTCGCCCTGATGCGCCCGGATGCCCGCACCATCCCCGCCCCGGCCGACCTGCCCGCCCACCCATGACCGACCCGCCCCCTGCCCCGCCCGGCTCCCCGTTGCGCCTGACCGGTTTCGGCCGGCTGCTGCGCAACGAGCTCTGGAAGCTCTTCGGCAAGAAACGCACGTACATCGGGTTTGTGATGTTTCTGCTGGCGCAAAACCTCATCGCCCTGGTGTTCAAGCTCACCCGCGCCTCGGCGCCCATGCAGCGGATGCTCGAAAGCGCCGGGCACGTGGCCGAGGCCTACCTGTCGGTGCTGACCATCGCCACGATCATGCTGGTGCCGGTGGCGGCGTTTCTGCTGCCGCTGTACGTGGCCCTGGTGGGCGGCGACCTCGTGGCCAAAGAGGCCGAGGACGGCACCCTGCGCATGATCCTGTCCCGCCCGGTCTCGCGCGCGCGGCTGCTGGCGGTCAAGTGGGTGGCCGGGGCGATCTTCGGGGCCAGCCTCTGCACGGCCCTGGGCTTGTTCGGGCTGCTCTTCGCGCGCCTGTATTTTCCCTGGGGCGGGTTGTTTGTGTGGTTGCCCGAGCAAAACATCTTCGGCGTGTACGACGCCGCCGGCGGCCTGGGCCGTTACCTGGCCGCGCATGCGATGCTGGTGACCGAGGCGGTCTCGATCATGGGGCTGGCGTTTCTGTTTTCCTGTTTCAACGTCAAGCCGGCGGCCGCCACCATCCTCGGGCTTTCGGTGGTCTTCGTGAGCTTCATCCTCGAACACATCCCGTACTTTGCGGACTACCGGGACTGGTTTCTGACCTACCACCTGCACCTGTGGCAGTTCATGTTCGCGGAGCGCATCCCCTGGTGGCGGGTGGGCCAGTCGTTGAGCCTCTTGCTGGGCTTCAACGCCACGTTCTTCGCGGTGGGCCTGGCCGTCTTCCACGTCCGCGACATCAAGTCCTGAACCGCCACAAACCAGTCCCCCCCGCGTCACCACCAACAGCTTGATGAAGGGCTGGAAGGTCCCGGATGCCAGGAGTTCCCGTTCCCCCGGCCGAAGCGGTTTTCGGCATCGCCGCACGTGTGTCCCGACCGGCTGGATTCATAGCCCGCCACGAGAGCCAACTAACTTCCTCCGCCGCTGCCAAGTGGCAAGACCCACCAGACCCAGCGCGGCGACCAGAGCGTACGACCCCGGTTCCGGGATGCACCTGTGGGTGAAGGAGCCGGCAAAGTTCACCACGCCGCCGTCCGGCACGTCGGTGGCAAAGTGCAGACTGAGCTGCGGTGGACAGAAAGGAATCGTCCAGGACACATCAATGGGCGTCAGCGTGGGTGTGTACGAGACGGGAAACGCCCAGGCGGGGCTGTAGATCACGCCCAGGTTTGGATCCACCCAGTCGAATTGGACGTACAGGGTGGCGGGCAACGGGATGCTGGGGTCGCCGCCGACCGTGGCAATTCCCTCGAAGCGGAGTTCCTTGGGAGGGAACGGATCGAATTCATTGGGGAAAAACACCTCCCAGGGGGCGTCCCGTGTCGCGATGCCGTTGATGGACTCGACCGCGAAGGCCTGGGGGCGGGCGGTGAACGTGCCGAGCCCGACGAGCACAAACGCAGCGAGCATGGAGACTGCTTGCAGCGTCATGGGTTGCTTTCAGCCCGCGACCTGCGGGCGTTCTGGATTTTCTGAGTCGGTCAACCGCGTCAGCCGGGCGACCGCCCATTGCCGGACCTCACCCGAGGCATCGGCGCCGACGCAGGCGCTCAACCGTATCATTCCGTTCTACGGGAATGGGCGGTGGCGATTACACCAGCCCAGCCCAAGTTTAGGTCGGCCGGCTTTTCCCGGCAGGGGAAACGGCAGTGTGGACTGGGTTGGTTCAGTGCGCCATCCGCCGCCTCCAAACGGCAAAGGCCACCAGACCCTACCCGGCCAACCGCGCGCAGTCGTGCGGCTCGGGAACGGCAGTGGTTCCGAACCGGTTGCCCGCCGCGTCCCGCGGGAAGGCGCGGCGATTGACTCTGGCGCCCAGTCCAGGCCCGACGCCGCCAGCCGGCCGCGCAACTCGGCGAGGTTCCAGAGCGGCACCGTGCCATCCACGGTCAACGCCCCCAGCACGCGGCCGTCGCCGCTGAAGAACAGGTCCGTGAGCATCCGGAGATCGGGCGCGTTCAACGCGGCGAGCTCCGCGCCGGTCCGGGCGTCCGCCAGCCGCACGCTCCGGAGCTGCGGCGTGCAGGCCAGCAGTCCGCCGTCGGGCAAGAAGGCCGCCAGGCCGGGGAGGTCACTGGCCGAATCCCGCGCCAGCCGCAAGCCGGGCCGCCCGGTGTCCAGTTCGAGGAACCTCACCGCGTCGAAGCAGGCCAGGACCAACCAGTGGCTGTCCGGGCTGAACGCGGCGCGACAGAGCAGCGAAGGATGCAAGCCGCGGGGGCCGGCGTCCGCGGCATGGGTGTCCCAGAGCCAGGCGCCGCCGCCGAAATCCGCGCACACCAGCGCCCAGCGGCCATCCGCGCTGAGCCGTGCGTGTCGGCCACGCGCGGGCCACCCGCCTGCGCCCGCGGGGCGGCCGCCCGGATCAACGGCCGGAGGCTGACGCGGACCAGGCAATCGGGGCAAAGCCCGCCCAGCGCGCGTGCCGGCCGGCTGGCGCCGCAACGCGGACAAGAGGTGTCTTTGCGGTTCACCGCGGGATCGCTCCATTCTTCGGCATCGCCGTGGGAAAATCACCTGTCTCAGGCCCGGGGCGGGCAAGTGGTTGCTCCGGAGCACGGCCGGTATCCGCGCTCCAAGAGGACCACGTTACGGGCCGCCGCCGAACAAGTGGCGCAGTTCATCTTCCAGGTCCTCCGGGTCCGGGAAGGCCTGCTGCACCGCCGCGCGGACGATTTCCTGGTAGCGCCGACGGAGCCGGTGGACCGCCACCGCCACCGTCCCGATCTTGAGACCAGGTTCGGCCGCGACCTGCCGGTAATCGCCGGCGTCGGTCTCGACCGCGAGAAACGGCTTGAGCCGGGCGAAGGTCGCCGCCTTGCCCGCGGCGGTCTGTTCGGCTTCCAGTGCGCGCAGGCCGGCGGCGAGCACCGCGATCAGCCAGTGCCGGTCGAAGGCCCTGGCGGGCGTGTCCCGGGCTGCGGGCTCCGCATAGTACCAGGCCTCGGCATCGAGTTCGTCGAAGGAGACGATCTGCCGGGTGCCGCCGCGCTTGAGGGCGCCGTCACGAGCGCGGGCGTCGCTGAGAAAATTGTCCAGCGCCCCCAGCAGATAGGACCGGAACCGGCCCTTGGCCGGTGTGGCCGCGGCAAACGACTCGCGGCGCAGCAGGCAGGCGAAGAATTCCTGGGTCAGGTCCTGCACGTGGTGCTCTGCGTAACCGCGGCAGCGGATTTCGGCATAAACCGGAAACCAGTAGGGACGGCAGAGTTCTTCGAGCGCCCGCTGGCCTTCCGCCGAGCCGGCCTCGCCGGCGCGCTGAACCACGCTCCAGTGGGTCGTGGCGAATACGGCGTCGGGCATGGACGGACGCTGGACCGGCGGCGGCAAAGTCCGGTAAAGGATTTTCTGGAAAGCGGTCCTCCCGGCCTCCTGTCACGGCGAAGCAGGGCGGGCGAGGAGCCGTGGCGCCGACGTACAAGGACAGCTTCGGCCATCCCGTCGTGCCACGGGATTTCAGCGCCACCGCATTCACGCCGCGTGCGGATGCCGTTAGGCACCGCGGACCCGGACGAGCGCATTGAAGCCCTTGCGCGTCAACACCGGCTGGTTCAGCGAATTGGGCCTGGAAAAGCTTCTACGAGCCTCTGCCGGCTGCTTCCCCGGACGGGAAGGCGCGAGGGCTGCGCTCGCGTTTCGGGAAATGCCGGTCCCGGGCCGATGAAGACACCGGGCTTGACGCCGAGGCCAACGGCCGGTGCCGAGGGCATTGTGGCGATGCGAACCCCTGGCCCATGCACCCGTCCGACAATCTGCTCTCCGCGCTGGCCGGTCCGGCCGGTTTCCGCACCACCCACTGGTGCGTGGTGCTGGCGGTGGGCCGCGACGGCTCGCCGGCCAGTGACTGAAGGCGCGCGGGTAACGTAGACCCGGAACATCAGCAAGCCGGCTCACTTCTTCCGGCTCGTGGAACCCGGACGCAGCATGTCGCGGCGTCATGTTCGGGCCCGAGCCCTGCCGGTCGGACCAGGGGAAAGGCCGCTGGGCCGGCGCGGCGGGTTGGCCATCCGCCGCACACTTCCTCTCCGGGCTGCGTGGATTTCGGCTTCACCGCGCCGCGGCGGGTGCTTAAGGTCCGGCCTTGCGCGGGCCAGGCGTGTGGATTCCGGCGGGACCGTTCAGGACCGGCTTCCGGTCGTCGGGAGCCCTGCCGGCCGCGTCGTCGTGATGATTCGCATCCGCCACCTCTACCTCTCCCCGGGGCACAACTACCGCGGCCACCATGGCGGGCCGCCGGGCACCCATCCGCTGCTGGAACAGGCCGCCCTCGAGTGCGTGGCCGGTCGGGGCATCCGCGGTGACCGCTACTTCGACCACCGGCCGGACTTCAAGGGCCAGATCACCTTCTTTGCCTGGGAAACGCTGGTGGCGCTGTGGGAGGCGCTGGGCATACCCGCGCCCCAGCGGGACCCCGGCGCAACCCGCCGCAACGTGATCACCGAGGGGGCGGACCTCAACGCGCTCATCGGGGTGGAATTCGAAATCCAGGGCGTGCGGTTTTTCGGCACCGAGGAATGCCGGCCCTGCTACTGGATGAACCAGGCCTTTCGCGACGAACGCGCCGAGGCCTGGCTACGCGGCCGCGGCGGCCTGCGCGCCAGGATTCTCACCGACGGCTGGCTGCGCCGGAACGCCTGAACCGCATCGGCCAAGGTGAGCGAGGACGTGCCATCGCGGTGAGCAGCGACGACTGTTCCCTCTTCCTGGTCAACCCTCGGCTCACCTTCGCGGCTACGGCACCCGACCCGGAAGGGCAAGATCAGGTGACAAATTGGCAAAAAACGTGTGTCGGGAATTTGCGGACAGGTGTGTCCTATTTTCCGCGGACCTGAGGGTCTGCACCAAAAACCGGTCGCGCCAACCATGCTGACGCTTTCGATCGCCACGGCCCATGCGCTCAAGGCCCTGCGGTGCCTGGGCGGCGGTCATTGTTCACCGCGCCAAATTGCCGACGTTGCCCGGTGTGCCCGTGTCCCCCGCTGTTACCTGGCCAAGGTGATGACCCCGTTGGCCCACGCCGGCCTCATCACCACCAAACGCGGCCGGCGCGGCGGGATTGGTCTGGCCCGGCCCGCGGAGGCCATCTCCCTGCTGGAGGTGGTCCAAGCCGTGGAAGGCCCTGATTGGATCGGCGACTGCCTGTTGGGGGTGTGCGAGCGCCTCGGCGATGGTACCTGCCCCACTGAAGCGCTCTGGCGGGGCATCCGGGAGGCAATCCGCGGCGAACTCGCCCGGTTGACCCTGGCCGACCTCATCACCTGCCGGCGCACGGCGCGGCCGGAACCCTTTCCACGGACAAAGCGAACGAAACCGGTGGCTTCGTCGAAGCCGCGCGACTCTCGCGTTTCCCTTCAATCTCCAATCCCCACCCATCCATGAACTCCCTGAAACCACATCCCGCCACCCCACTCCTCCAAGCCCTGAGCCTGGCCGCCCTGGCGGTCTGGACGCCGTCCCGCTTGCCTGCGGCCGAACCGGCCCCGACACCTCCGCCTTCGGACGCCGAGGTCCTGCTGCACCTCTTCCAGCAGAAAGGGTTGATCTCGGCCCAGGACGTGGAGCAGGCCCGCGGGGAACTGGCGCGACGCGCGAGCGCGGCCGGCGAGGAAGCGCCCCGGTTGCCCAAGGTCAAGCTGGCCGACTGGGTCGAAAACCTCACCCTGTACGGCGACGCCCGGCTGCGCTTCGAATCCCGCGGTGGCGAAGGGGGCGACCGCCCTGACGGTGACCACTTCGAGCGCAACCGGTGGCGCTACCGGCTGCGCTTCGGCGGGCGCATGGAATTCACCGATCACTTCCGCGCCGGCCTCCGCCTCGAGACCGGTCCGGGCGGGCGTTCCAGCAACGTCACCTTTGGGGACGATGCCGGGCCGTGGGGCAAGGGTTCGGACGGCCTTTACCTTGGGCTGCTGTACTTCACCTGGGCTCCCACCGGCTGGTTCAGCGCCACCGCCGGCCGACAGGAAAACCCGTTCTCGGTCACCAGTCTGGTCTGGGACCTTGACCTGACGCCGGAGGGCCTGAGCGAATCCTTCCGCCACCGGGTCGGCAACTTCGACCTGTTCGCCACGTTCGGGCAGTTTGTTTACGACGACGCGAACCCGGACAATCCCTTCGGCGCGGGCGGCCTGAGCGATGCCTTCCTCTTCGTGAACCAAGTGGGCGCGCGGTACCACGTCAGCAAGAACACCTCGGTGCAAATCGCGCCCGCGCTGCACGTTTACTCCGGCGAGGGCGATTCCTTCCGCGGGCCGTTTGTGGGCACTACGTCGGCCAATTCCACCGGTCTCAACGACCTGCTCGTGCTGGAAGTGCCGGCGGAAGTGAAGTTCAAGGTCGGCGCGCTGCCGGCGCGCATCTTCGGCGATTTTGCGGTGAACCTCGAGGGGGACGCCCGGGCCCGCGCGGCCGGCACGCCGCAGTTCGACGACGAGATTTACGCCTGGCAGGCGGGGGCGGAGCTCGGCTCGGCCCGGCAAAAGGGCGGCTGGAGCCTGAAGGCGTTCTACCAGGCCAGCGGCCTCTACGCCCTGGACCCCAACCTGGTGGACTCGGACCTGTTCGATTCCCGCCTGAACCTGCAGGGCTTCGTGGTGCAGGGCGTGTATGCGCTGACCGATTTCGCCAACCTGACCCTCAGCTACGCCCTCGCCGACCGGAACAATCAGGCCCTGCCCACCGGGGCGGTCGGGGACCTGGGCGGCACGGCCGGCACGGCGTTCCTGGAAAACTACCAGCTCTTTCAGGCCGACCTGAACTTCAAGTTCTGAACCCGCCATGAACCCCAACGCCCCGTCCCCACCGGCCCCACCGGCGCCCCCCGAGTCCCCCGAGGACTTCGACCGCGCGGCATTCCTCAAGGCGGCGGCCATCCTCACCGGCGCGGCGGCTGTCGGCGCGGTGGCGCTGGTGCAGGGCAAGCGCACCAGGATTTGCAACGAGCCCACCGGCGAAGCAACGGTGCGCACGCTGCCGCCGCGGCCCACCTTGCCGGTGGACCGCCACGCCGACCCGCTGCTGCGCATGCAGCAGGAGCTGGCGCACGCAGTGGCCAAACCGGTCGAGCAGCGGCACTGGATGATGGTGATTGACACGCGCAAATGCGTGGGTTGCCACGCCTGCACCATCGCCTGCGTGGCCGAGAACAAGCTGCCGCCCGGGGTGGTGTATCGGCCGGTGGTCACGGAGGAAATCGGCAAGTTCCCCAACGTGGCCCTGCGCTTCACGCCGCGCCCGTGCATGCAGTGCAACGCGCCGCCCTGCACACCGGTCTGCCCGGTCAAGGCCACGTGGAAACGGCCCGACGGCATCGTGGCGGTGGACTACGACAAGTGCATCGGCTGCGGCTACTGCATCACCGCCTGTCCCTACAACGCCCGCACGCGGGACGCCGGCGAGTTCTACACCGAAGACACGCCCGTGCTGCAGCCGTACGAGCAGCAGCCGAATTTCGAGTACGGCAAGCACTGGAAACGGGATGGCCACAAATCGCCAGTGGGCAACGCCCGCAAGTGCCACTTCTGCCTGCACCGGCTCGAGGAAGGCATGTTGCCCCAGTGCGTCACCACCTGCATCGGCCGGGCCACCTATTTCGGGGACGGCAACGACCCCGGGAGCCTGGTCAACGACCTGGCGGCCCGCCCGAACGCGGTGCGCTTGCTCGAGGAAAAGGGGACCAAACCGAACGTGGTGTACCTGATTTGAGGAACCGACCATGAAGAAACACTGGAGAATCCTGCTTTGGGCGCTGTGGCTGGTGGTGGCCGCCCTGGGGGTGCACGGCTTTGCCACCCGGATGATTGAGGGCCATCGCCACGCCCACTACGGCAGCTACATCATCTGGGGGCTGTGGGTCTCGGCCTACATTTACTTCATCGGCCTGTCGGCCGGGTCGTTCCTGCTTTCCTCGATGATCTACGTGTTCGGCGTGCGGAAGCTGGAACGCATCGGGCGGCTGGCGCTGTTCACGGCCATCGTCACGCTGTTCATGGCCCTGGTCTCGATCTGGTTCGACCTGGGCCAGATGTTCCGGGCCTACCGCATGGTCACCAGCCCGAACTTTGGCTCGATGATGGCCTGGATGGTCTGGCTCTACACGCTCTACACCGTGATCATGGTGGTCGAGCTCTGGATGGCCATGCGGGCCGACCTCTGCCGCTGGCAGACCGAAGGCGGGATCAAAGGGCTGGTGGGGCGGCGGCTGGCGTTTCATCGCGGGCCGCTGCCGCCCGAGAAGGAAAAGTGGTGCCATCACTGGTTGAAAGTGCTGGCCATTGTGGGTGTGCCGCTGGCCATCGCGTTCCACGGCGGCGTGGGCGCGCTGTTCAGCACCCTCTCCGCGCGTCCATTCTGGCACACGCCGCTGATGCCGATCCTGTTTCTCACCGGCGCCCTGGTGTCGGGCGGCGGTCTGATGGCGTTCGTGGTCGCCGCGTTTCACCCGGAGCGCAACGGCGAGGAACGCGAGATCGTGAGTTTCATCGGACGCGCGGTGCTCGGGTTGCTGCTGTTTGACGTGGTGCTCGAATGGGCGGAGTTCTCCGTGCCGATGTGGTATGGCGTCGGCCACGAATACGACCTGCTCATGCGGGTGCTGTTCGGCGATTTCTGGTGGGTGTTCTGGCTGGTGCATGTCGGCTTGGGTTGCGTGATCCCGATTCTTCTACTCACCTTCCGCGGGGAGTGCCTGTGGTCCGTGGCGCTGGCCGGGCTGCTGATCGCGGTGACATTCATGACCGTGCGGTTGAACATCGTGATTCCGGGATTGCTGGACCCGCACCTGCAGGGCCTGCAGAACGCCTTCACGGATCACCGGCTGGTGTTCTGGTATGTGCCGAGTTTCTTCGAGTGGCAGGTGACGATGTTCGTCGTGGCGCTCGGTTCAGCGCTGTTCTATCTCGGCTACCGTTTCCTGCCGCTGACGTCGAAAGCCGCTACTCCCCCCCTGCTCCATGAACAATCACGTTATGAACCGCTCCCTTGAAACTCCCGTGCCGGAATCGGGAACGCCCGACCAAGCATCTATCAAGGTCGCTGCGGACGCGGCACGACAGGCATCTGCAACGCCGGGAGAGACGGCTTCTGTGGGCTCGTCATGCGAACAGCATATCCGGTCCATGGACCGGCGCGAGCTGATAGCGCACCTGCTTTCCCTCGGTGCAACTTCGCTGGTCGCAGCAATGGGTGGCGGGGGGATTTCCAGTCTGGCTGCCGCCACCGGTCGTGCCGCCGGGGAGGCCCATGAAGCGCAGGGTGGCGTCGCTACTCGACGCCGATTCCGTTACGGCATGGTCATTGACACCCGCCGTTGCGTCGGCTGCAGGGCGTGCGTCGTGGCGTGCAAGGCGGAGAACAAGACGCCGCCGGGCGTGGCCTACACGGTCGTCCTTGAAGGCGCGCTCGAGCCGCGCATTGAAGACAAGCCGTTGTTCATGACCAAACCGTGCTTCCATTGCGAGAATCCGGCCTGCACGGTGGTGTGTCCGGTGGGCGCGACCTTCAAACGTCCGCAGGACGGCATCGTGGTGGTGGATTACGACCGCTGTATCGGCTGCCGTTACTGCATGACGGCGTGTCCCTATGGCGCGCGATTCTTCGACTACGGCGACAATTATCCAGCGGTGAGCGAGCAGACGCCTTACGCCCAGGTGCCTTCGCCCGAATACCAACAGTTTCGCAAGCGCGAAAAGTGCAAATCTCCCATCGGCAACGTCCGCAAATGTACATTTTGCGTTCACCTGCAGGATGCGGACGGCAAGTATGACAAACACGCCGGCCGCTGGCCGGCCTGCGCCAAGACTTGCACGGGCAAGGCAATTTACTTCGGCGACTTCATGGACCCCGAGAGCGAGGTTACACGCCTGTTGCGCGAGCGTCCTGCCATCCGACTCAAGGAAGAATTGGGAAACGACCCGAACGTGTACTATTTGCTTTAAGCTTTTGATTTCACCATGAACAACGATGTGATTTCATCGCCACGCCCGCTGGCTCGTCGCGGTCCGTTGGGAGTGCTTCTCCTGGCGGGCGGCATCGCATTGGCTTTGGCCGGGCTCGCCGCCACGGTTTACCGGCTCAAAGAGGGCCTGGGCATCACGCATCTCGGGAGCACGGTGCCGTGGGGGGTGTATGTCGCCTGCTATATTTATTTCATCGGCTTGTCGGCAGGATCGTTCCTTCTGTCGTCGCTTGTCTTCGTGTTCGGCAACAAATCCCTTGAACCGCTGTCACGGCTGGCCGTCTTTCAGGCTTTTGTATGCCTGATCTTGGGGCTTGTGTTTATCTTTTTGGACCTGGGCCATTGGGAACGTTTTTGGCACGTCATCGCCTATCCACAATGGCACTCGGTGCTGGCCTGGGAGATTTGGTTCTACAACGCGTATATCGTAGTACTGCTGCTGGAACTCTGGTTCCTTATGCGTTCCGATTTGTCGAACTGGGCGCGGGCGACGGGTGGCTTGGCGGGAAAGATTTATCGTGCGCTGTCCTTCGGATTCCGTTGTCCGCAGACCGTGGAGGAGCATGCACGTTGCGAACACAAGACGTTACGCTGGCTGAAGATCCTCGGGATCATCGGCATTCCGGTGGCCCTGGGTGTGCATGGTGGCACGGGCGCCATTTTTGCCGTCGTAAAGTCCCGTCCGGCCTGGTATACGCCCATCTTCCCGTTGGTCTTTATTATCTCAGCGCTGGCGTCCGGTGGGGGCTTGCTGCTGTTCCTGCGCGTGTTTGTGGCGCCGGATCCCAAAGTGGACCGCCAGATTCTCCCGGATGCGGCGAAGCTTGTGGCGGGCTTCCTGATTTTCGATCTGCTGCTGTTGTTCCTGGAGTTTCTGGTAGGCATCTACGGCGGCATCCCGGATCACGTCCGGCCCTACCTACTGATGACCCACGGCCCGTTTGCCTGGGTCTTCTGGGGGCAGCAACTGGCCATCGGAGCAGCGATTCCACTCCTGTTGATCTTTGCCCGGCCGGCTGGGTCGAAATACCGAACCAAAGAGCTCGGCATTGCGGGATTCTGCATGTTCGTCGGCATTTTCGGTGTCCGACTGAACATCGTGATCCCGGCCCTCGCCGTGCCGGTGTTGCACGGCTTTGACACGGCAGTGGACTCACCGCGCTTGGCAAGTCTCTACGTGCCGAATTGGGTCGAGTGGCTTTCCAGTTGGGGCGTCGCGGCCACCGGGGTGTTGGTGGCCTACTATGTCATGCGCAAACTGCCAATGCGCGAGCATCAACCGCCTCCCGGCGGCGCAGTGGTCAGCAAACCAAGTCTCCAAAGCTGAACGCCTTTATCCTATGCCCTACGTTTTCGACGAAAAAATCGGGCGCCGGCGGTTCATCAAGACGGTCAGCACGGCCGTGGCCGGCGCGGGTGCGCTCGGTGCGTTGAGCGGTTGCACCAGCAAGATTGGCGCTTACGCCCATCCCATCCCCATTAATCCTGACGGACTCAAGCAATGGGGTCGCGAGGCGGGCCAATGGATTCCGTCCTGTTGCAACATGTGTGGCGGACAGTGCGGCATCCTCTGCCACGTCGTCAATGGCGTGGTGGAGAAAATCGAACCGAACCATTGGAACCCGAACAACTACTCGAACATCTCCAGCGATTTTTTCGCGGGCTACACCGAAGAATTCGGTTGCGCCGAAGGTGGGGCCATCTGTCCGAAGGGCAACGCCGGCATCATGCAGATTTACGATCCGGACCGCGTGAAGAAGCCGCTCAAGCGCACAAATCCGGACAAGTCTCCCGGTGCCGACCCGCGGTGGGAGGAAATCTCGTGGGACCAAGCGCTCGACGAAATTGCCGCGAAGCTGCGCGCCCTGCGCGACTCGGGCGATGCTCACAAACTTCTTTGGATGTGCGAAGATCATTCCTTCACCCACATTCAGGCCGATTTCTGCAAGCTCTTCGGTACGCCTAACTTTTCGATGCACTCGAACCTTTGCGACGTCGCTCGCAAAGCGTCGTTCATCACAGTGGTGGGCCACGACCGGCCGCTCGCCGACTTCATTCAATCCAAATACATCCTGCTGTTCGGCTGGAACCCGACCGCGGCCATTAAATGGGTATACCTGCCGCGCATTCTCACGCGCGCGGTCGAACGCGGCGCGCGTCTGGTGGTGGTGGATCCGTATCTTTCCGACACAGCGGCAAAAGCCCACGAGTGGGTCGCCATCCGGCCTGGCACGGACGGCGCGCTGGCCTTGGCGATGGCACATGTCATCCTCCGCGACAACCTTTACGACAGGCCATTCGTCGAGAAGTGGACCGTCGGCTTCGAGGAATATTCGGCTTACGTCAAGGACAAGACCCCACAATGGGCCGAGCAAATCACGAGCGTACCAGCTGCGATAATCGAACGCCTCGCACGAGAATTCGCGACGACGAAACCCGCGTGCGTGGACGCTTGGAGCGGACCCGGTCACCACTCCAATGGCGTGCAAAGCGGCCGAGCCATCGCGCTGTTGGCCGCACTGGTTGGCGGCTACGACCGACCGGGCACGTTAATCATTCCCGACACGCGTGGGAACAAGCACGTGGAGATCGAGCCCGACGCCAGCGCCGCCGTCACGCTCAAACAACCTCGCTTTGACGAACTCGATAAATATCCGCTCGGCCACAAGTCTGGCGTCTATTGCCGAATGTTTGCCAACCTGGCCGAAGGCCAAGGACCGTATCAGCCCCGAATGTTGGTGTGTGTCTTTCAGAACCCAATGATGTCCGTGCCCGGTACGGCCACGGTTGCCAAGGCTTTGGCCCGGCTGGAGACGCTCGTCGTCATTGACACGATGATGAGTGAAACCGCGCAGCTCGCCGATTACGTCCTGCCCGGCACCAACTACCTTGAGCGCTATGATTTGAACACGCATTGGGTAACCTGGCCCGCCGTGAGTCTGCGCCAACCCGTAGTCAAACCCCTCTTTGGCCAGCTTGCGGAATACGAGACCGTCGCGGCGCTGGGCCGCAGGCTGGGATTGAAGACCAGCGAGGGCGTCGAGTTTTTCCAAGTCGGCCCGCTGTCCGGCAAACCCATCGAGAATCTGACCGAGTGGTATGAAGACATGCTGTCGAAGGAACTCAAGGAAGGCGCGCCCGGTATCACGCTGGCGGAATTGAAGGAGCTTCCCGGCGCCGTTTGGGTGGACAGGCAGGGCACGCGCTACGAAAAGTTCGCCGAGGAAATCCCGGCGGCGAAGCTTGCCACGTGTTTCTTCGATGGCGACCCAAAGGCCGATGGCACCGCCATCTACGACAAGCCCAAAACGCTGGGTGGCAAACGTATCGGCACCGTCATCGGCGGCAAACCGGTGCGTGGATTCTCCACGCCCAGTGGCAAGATTGAATTCTATTCGAAGTCGTTGGCCACAAAGCGGGACGCCAGCGGACGACCGGTTGACCCGCTCCCGGCTTACACGCCACGAAACTGGCAGCCCACGCCGGAGTTCCCGCTCTACCTCATCAACTGGAAGGAAGCCAGCCACACGCATACCCGCACCCAGAACAACGTCTGGTTGCTCGACATCAAGCCGAACAACTCCCTCATCATGCATCCTGACACGGCGGCGCGGCTTGGCCTCGCCGCAGGCGATGAAGTCTGGCTGGAGAGTCCATACGGTAAAACCAAGGCAAAGCTTACAGTCACCAGACGGATTCACCCAGAAGTCGTGGGACTGCAGCACGGTTTCGGCCACACTGCCCTTGGAGCGAAGGCCAAAGGGCGGGGCACGAGCGACGCCGCGTTGCGTCCCACCCAAGCCTGTGCTTTGTCTGGCCAGGCGCTCCACAAGGAAACGTGCGTAAGGGTCTACAGGGCGCTGTGAACATCACCATTGAACTTATCGACGCAACTTTCTGAAGTTGTTTATGAGCAGTGAACTGAATCCCAAACTCTACGGTTTCTCCCGGCGCTCGTTCCTCGGCCGCAGCGGCGCGCTGCTCGGCGGCGCGCTCATGGCGAAGGCGACTGCTTCCGCCAACGCCGCCGAAGGGCGCATCCTGATCAGCAGCCGGCCCGACGCGCCCTACGACCTCGCCGACCCGGCCAACTGCCTCTACACGACCTGCCTCAACTGCAACACCGGTTGCGGCATCAAGGTCAAGGTGCAGGACGGCGTCGTCACCAAGATTGACGGCAACCCCTACAACCCCTGGGCCCTGTTCCCGCACCTCCCCGGCTCGGCGTCGCCCTTCGACGCGGTGTATGTGGACGGCAGCATTTGTCCCAAGGGCCAGACCGGCCTGCAAACCGCCTACGACCCCTACCGCATCCGGAAGGTCCTGAAGCGCGCCGGCAAACGCGGCGAAGGCAAGTGGATGACCATCCCCTTCGAGCAGGCCATCCGGGAGATCGTCGAGGGCGGCAAACTCTTCGCCCACGTGCCGGGCGAGGAGAACCGCCAGGTCGAGGGGCTGCGTTCGATCATGGCCTTGCGCGACCCCGCGGTGGCCAGGGCCATGGCGGCCGACGTCGAGGCCCTCTGGAAGGAAAAGGACCGGGCGAAAAAGGCCGCGCTTGTCGCCGCCTTCAAACAGAAATACGCGGCGCACCTCGACAAGCTCATTGACCCGGAGCACCCCGACTTCGGCCCGAAGAACAACCAGTTCACCTTCGCCTTCGGCCGGCTCAAGGGCGGCCGCAGCGAGTTCATCAAGCGCTTTTGCGCCGCCTACGGCACCACCAACCTCCACGGCCACACGACCGTCTGCCAGGGCTCGCTCTACTTCACCTGCAAGGCCCTCAGCGAGCAATACGAGGCCGGCAGCTTCAGTGGCGGCCAGAAGTTCTACTGGCAGGCCGACACCGAGCACTCGAAGTTCATCCTCTTTGTCGGCGCCAATCTTTTCGAGGCCAATTACGGTCCCCCGAATCGCGCCGTGCGGCTCACCGAAAACATCGTGCAGGGCCACACGCGCATCGCCGTGGTGGACCCGCGTTTCTCGAAGCTGGCCAGCAAGGCCTGGAAATGGCTCCCCATCAAGCCGGGCGAAGACGGAGCGTTGGCGATGGCCTTTCTGCGGTGGATGATCGAGCACGAGAAATTCGACGCGAAGTTCCTCGCCGCCGCCAACAAGGCCGCCGCCCGCGCCGCCGGCGAGACCTCCTGGACCAACGCCTCCTGGCTGGTCGAAATCAAGGACGGCCACCCCGGCGCCTTCGTGCGCGCCGCCGACCACGGCCTGGCCCAGCCGGTCAAGCGCCAGGCCAAGACGGAGAAAGGCGAGGTGGAATACGAGGAAAAGTTCCTCCTGGTGCGTCAGGGCGATCGTTTCGTGCCCTTCGATCCCAACGATGAAACCACCCCCGTGACCGGCGAGTTGTTTGTGGACGCCAGCCTGCCGGACGGCACCCGCGTCAAATCCGGCCTCCAGTTGATCCGGGAAGCGGCTTTCGCCCGCAGCTTCGAGGCCTGGTGCCAGCAGTGCGAGCTGGACCCCGACGATGTCGCGGAAGTGGTGGCCGAACTGGTCCGCCACGGCAAACAGGCCGCCGTGGACCTGCACCGCGGCGTGGCCCAGCACACCAATGGCTTCTACAACGTGCTGGGCTGGTACACCGTCAACGCGTTGCTGGGCAACTTCGACTGGCAGGGCGGCATGTCCGCCCTCAAGACCTACGGCTTCGACGGCGCCAAGGGTGGGCCGTTCAACCTCGCCAGCACACCGGGCGCGATCCCGGCCTTCGGCATCAGCATCATCCGGCATGGTGTCAGCTACGAAAACACCACCCTCTTCACCGGCTACCCGGCCAAGCGAAACTGGTACCCGCTGGCCAGCGACGTCTATGAGGAGATTCTCCCCAGCATCGGCGACGCCTACCCGTACCCCACCAAGGCACTGCTGTTCTACATGGGCGCCCCCACCTACGCCCTGCCGGCCGGCCACACCAACATCGAGGTGCTGCGCGACCTGACCCGGCTGCCGCTGTTCATCGCCAGTGACATCCTCATCGGCTCCACCTCGCTCTACGCCGACTACATCTTCCCCGACCTGAGCTATCTCGAACGCTGGGAATTCCACGGCTCGCACCCGAACATGAACCTGACGGCGCAACCGGTGCGCCAGCCGGTCCTGCCGCCCATCCCCGAGACCTGCCGGGTCTTCGGCCAGGAAATGCCCATCTGCCTGGAGTCGCTCCTCCTGGCCCTCGCGGAAAAACTCGGCCTGCCGGCCTTCGGGCCGGACGCCTTCGGCCCCGGCCAGCCGCTGACGCACTTCGACCATTTCTACCTCCGCTGCGTGGCCAACCTGGCCGCCGGGACCAAGCCCGACGGCTCGGACGCCGCGCCCGCTGCCGACAACCGGGAACTGGAGCTGTTCGCCAGGGCCCGTCGCCACCTGCCCCGCACCGTGTTTGACCTGGAGCGCTGGAAGAGCGCCGCCGGCGAAACCCACTGGCCCAGGGTCGTGCACGTGCTCAATCGCGGCGGGCGGTTCCAGGACGCCTCCGCCATGCGCAAGGCCGCCCCGCGGCTGCCCAACCCCTACGGCAAGCTGCTCTGCCTTTACCAGGAAAAGACCGCCAAGAACCGCCACAGCGGCACCGGCCAGCCCCTGATCGGCCACGCCGCCTACGTCCCCATCGCCGACTTCCACGGCCGGCCGGTGGACGCCCTTCGCCAGGGCCACGACCTGCACCTCATCACCCACCGCGTCATCAACGCCACCAAGAGCCGCACCGTCAGCAACTACTGGCTCCGCCCGCTCATGCCCGAGAACGCCGTGCTCCTCAACCCGCGCGACGCCCACCGGCTCGGCCTGGCCGACGGCGACGCGGTCAAGGTCCTCAGCGCCACCAACCCCACCGGCGAATGGCCGCTGGCCGAGGGGCAAACCAAACCCATGATCGGTCGCGTCCAGCTCACCGAGACCCTCCGCCCTGGCGTGGTCAGTTTCGCCCTGGGCTACGGCCACTGGGCCACCGGCGCCCGCGACCAGGTGATTGACGGCGAGGTCATCCCCGGCGATCCGCGTCGGGCCGCCGGCCTCCACGCCAACGCCGCGATGTGGGTGGACCCGGCGCTGAAGAACACCTGCCTGCTCGATCCGGTGGGCGGCAGCGTGAGCTTCTACGACACACACATCCGCCTCGAAAAAATGCCCGCCGGCACCCTGCCCCCGTTGCGCGGCCGGCTGCTGAAGAAGACCCATTCCTGAAACCTGGGTCCGGAAACCACCACTTGCTCCCCCGGGCATGAAACGAACGGCCCTCGCCCTCGGAATCGCCGCAACCGCAGCCCTTCCCCCCACGACGTACGCGACCTCGACCGGCCTGAACAACATCCCCACCGCCGACACGCCGGGACATCGGGAAGGCGTGTTCCAGTGGTTCAGCACCTTCCCCACCCAGGGCAAGGCCGATCACTGGCTGGGCTTCAAGACCGGCCTCAAACCCTTCGGGGCCATGCACCGCTTCGAGGGTGGCTTCGATTCGCACCTTGCCCCGGGCGATTCGGGCCCGGTCGTGTTCCAATTCAAATACGCCGTCCAACCGTGGAGCCACCTGCCCACCCTCGGCCTCGGTTCGGCCAACCTGGCGCTCACCCGCGAAGACCGCGACCGCGCCGGGCAGCCGTTCTCCTTTGCGGTGCTGACGCACGATTTCGGCTGGCTGCGGGCCCACGCCGGTTACGCCCTGCAACACGGCCACAACACCGCGCTGTTCGGGCTGGACAGGACGGTGAAGCTGTTCGGCCGCGACCTGATGTTGCGCGGCGACTTTCGCCAGATTGACGATCAGGACCAGTGGCTGGGCAGCGCCGGTTTCCTCTTTCACTTCCACAACAACCTCGCGCTCGAATCGTGGGTCAGCCAGCCCACCGACCACGGCCCGACGTTGTTGACGCTCAAGTTGAACTTCATCTTCCGCTTCTGAGCGCGTAGGCTCGCCCGCATGAAAACCCACGCCACCACGAAGCCGGCCGACCTGCCCGTCCGCTTCCGACAGTTCGGGAAAAAATACCCCGCGCTCCTGCGCGCCTACGAGGCGCTCGGCGAGGCCGCGGCCGGGGCCGGGCCGCTCGACGCCAAAACCCGGGCCCTCGTCAAACTCGCCATTGCCACCGGCGCCCTGCGCGAAGGCGCGGTGCACAGTCACACCCGCCGGGCCCTGGAGGCCGGTTGCACGCCCGACGAAATCCGCCACGTCGTCCTGCTCGCCACCACCACGCTCGGCTTTCCCAGCATGATGGCCGCGTTGTCCTGGGTGGACGACGTGCTCCAGCGGAAGTGACCCGAGCCGGGCGCGCCCGCCGCACCGTTCTGCCGGGGGCGGCACCGGTGGCGCACCGCCCACGTGGCCGCGGACCGGCCGCAACTGGCCGATCGCAGGGCATGGGCGACGCGCCCGAGGGTTTGCCCGGTTTTTCACACGCGCTCTTGACGGATGCACTGGCGCGCCGCCGTAGCGCAGGTTTCCAACCTGCCGGATCGCCGGGCTTCCTGCCGGCGGCGCGTGGATTCTTCCAACGCCGGGGAATCGGCAACACCCTGCCGATTGGAAATCGGCGATACGGCAGGTTGGAAACCTGCGCTACAGAAGTCTGAAATGTCCGGGTTAAGCAGTTGAACCATGTCAACGTCCTGGCCTCCCTTTGATGCGGTCATCCTGGCCGGCGGCGGCTCGACCCGCATGGGCCGCGACAAGGCCGGGCTGGAGGTGGAAGGCCGGCCGCTCCTGGCCCGACAGATTGACCTGGTCCGCAGCCTGGGCCCGCGCGAGGTCTTCATTTCCGGGCGCCGCGATGGGGATTACCAGGCTTTCGGCTGTCCGGTGGTGCGGGATGCAGCGACGGGGATGGGGCCGCTGGCGGGGCTGGCCGCCGCGTGGGAGGCCAGTCAGGCGCCGCTGTTGCTGGTGCTGGCGGTGGACCTGCCGCGCATGAACCGCGCGGTGCTCGCCTCCCTGCTCGCTGCCTGTTCGGCCGAGCGCGGCGCGGTGGCGCGCGTGGCGGGCCGTGTCGAACCTCTGGTAGCGGTGTATCCACGGGCCGCGGCCGCGCTGGTGCGGGAGCTTCTGGCTGCTAGCCGGCGCGCGGCGGGTGAACTGGCCGCCCGTTGCGCGCAGGCCGGGTTGGTGGACTGGGCGGACTTCCCGGCCGGGCAGGCGGCGGCCTTTCTGAACTGGAACCGCCCCGAGGACCTGCCCGACCCGGCCGCGCCCGGGCCTTCCGCCTCGTCGGCGTAGCTTCCGCCACGCACCGTCCCCCGCCTCCGCGTCATCGCCCGCGCACCGGGGCGGCTCCGGCGACCTCCTCAAGTCTGCCCGGGCCTGGAAAACGGAAGGGACCGTTGTCTCCACCGCGACAGCCCCACCGAGGCCAGCGTGTTGAGCAGGAACAGGCCCACCGCCAGGGCGTTGCCGCCGGCACCCCAGTCGCGACCGGCGGGCCAGTCCGCCAGGTCCGCCCCCAACCGCAACAACAACGACAAATGCAGCACCACCAGCGGCACGTAAGCCGTGGGCAGAAACTGCACCGGCAGGCCGAGCACCGCCGGGAAGATCACCGGCGCGTGGCCGAAGATCATCGCGAACACGAAGCCCACGAAAAACGCGTGCAGCGCGGCGTCGTACCAGCGCCCGCTGGCCTGTGGCCAGTGCCACCCGATCAACAGCCCCGCCACCAGCAGCCAGAGGTAACCGCCGAGCAGGCACACGGCCATGAAGCGCGGCAACCCCGGGTGCCGCACCGTGCGCCAGGCCAGGTCAAAGCGTCCCAGCCAGCCGGCCAGTGCGATCACTGCCAGCCCGGTCAGCACGCCGCCGGCACGCGGCTGCCCCCAGCCCAGCACCAACCCTGCCCCCAGCCCGCCCAGCGCCCAACCCAGCCACGGCCGCGACCACGGATGCGTTTTCTGATACCGCGTCAGCTCGATCCGTTCGCCCACGATGGTCAGCAGCAGGAAACTCACCCACCACAACACCCCTTCCGGTACCGGGCGGTCCGCCGTCCAAAGCGCGTTGCCCACCGCCCACGCCACCGCGCCCAACCCCATCACCGTCGTCGCCGCCCCGCGCTGAAGTTTCCACAACCGCCAGGCCACTGCCGCGTAGGCCACGCTCGCCGCCAGCAGCAGCACGCGCGGCCCCGGGCCCAACTTCCCGACGACAATGCTCAGGCTGCCTGCGGCGGCCAGCGCGGGTGCGGCGAACGGCCAGAGACGGCCCAGCCCGACCGCCCGTTCGAGGCTGATCAGGGTGCCCAAAAACCCGCACACCATCAGCGGACCGTGGAAGCTGACCCAGTTGGCGTGCTCGACCGGCAGCGGCACCCCGCGCACGGGCACGCGCAGCAACCCGCCCCAGATGCCGGTCACCAGACAGGCCATGCCGCCCGCCAACAGTGCGACGCGCAGGAGCAGCGGATTGAAGGGGTTGTTCATGCCACCCTGTTTCAGGGCTGCTGGCCGTCGGCAAAACCTGCGGTATAATGGGCGTGTTTCCGGCACCCTTTCCATGTCGCTACATCCCGGCGTGAAGATCTTGGTGGGGTTTTCCGCGATGTGCGTCGGCACTTCAACGGGCCGCGAGCGCCCCCACAGCGGTCTTCACTGCTTTCCCCCACCTGGGTTGGTTCCCTGACCATCCGGAACATCCAGCGGCCGTAGCGGCCGTCGGCATTGACGGCATCACCCCAACGTTTGGCGGCGGCCTCCTTCACTTCGGCTCGCTCGTCGTAGCCTTTGATCTCCAGGATCAACATGCCCGGCGTGCGCCCGTCGTGGTCCTGCAGTCGCACCAGGTAATCCGGTACAAAATCGTGCATCTGGCCGTTGTGAAAGTAGGGAATGGCAAAGCCCAGGCCGGCGTTCTTGGCAAAGGCGGCCACGTTCGGATGCGTGTCGAGGTAATACGCGGCCGACTGCTCCCATTTCCGGGTGTCGAGCACGACGTAGTTGAGGTGCGATTTCGTCACCTCGCGCACCTCGCGGCTGGTCCAGAAATCCACGTCGCGGGTTGAACCGGGCGGTCGGTTGGCCTCGAAGCGCGGCAGTTCGGGCGCTTCCCCGGCGGAGGTGTCGGGCCGGATGGCGGCCACCAGTTTCTCGATTACCCAGCCGTAGTAGGGCGATAGAAAGGTGTCCTTGAGGTCGTTGGGCGGATAGACGCGGACGAACTCGCGCCGGTAGCGTTGGACGATGCCGAGCAGTTGCGGAAACAACGCCTGCGCCGGCACCTGACATTGGCCGGCATTCAGACAATCCCGCGTCAGTGCCGAGGCCAGATCGAACTCCAGTTCCTGCAGCCGATGCCGGGCGCGAAATGCCTCCAGGTCCACCTTCGCAGCGCGGCCCGGTCCGCTCAGCGACAGCCGGCCGTGGTTGTTGACGTTCAACCCCTTGACCTCGACCTCGGGTGGAATCTTGTTCGGGTCGAGTGTGATGGGCACAAGACTGTCCCAATCCGCCGTCACCCGGTTGCGAATGGCGTAGGTGTAGCCCTCGACGCGCGGGAAACAAATCTCGAACCGGTCTTTCTGCGGCGAGACGGCGTGGATGTGCCAGCGCTTCGGTGGTGGCGGTCGCGGGCCGTCCGGGTTCGTCTTGAACGGAATCACTTCAAACGGCACGCCATAGACCTTGGCTACTTCTTCGGAGAGCAATCCGTCCTCGCCCACCTCGTAATTCGTGCGGCGCAACCCGCGCCCCACAACCTGTTCGCACAGCAGTTGCGACATGAACGGTCGCAGCCCGATGATGTGCGTCACCGTCGTGCAGTCCCAGCCCTCGGTGAGCATCGCCACGCTCACGATGCAGCGCACGTCACGGCCCGGCGGATGCAGCGGGCGACCGAGTTTGGCGGCGAGTGCCTCAAAATCCTTCGGGTAAATGGGGCGCCCCGGGGAATCGGCCGGCCAGCGTGTCTTGCCGACCGTATCGAGCGTGAAGCGCATCCAGCGGTGCTTGTCGTTTTTGGCGCCCTCGGTGTCGGTTTCGTGTACCACCTTCGAGTCCACCCGGATGGTTTTGAGCTGGCCGTTGCGGTTGCGGAACTCCTCGATGCCCAGCGCGGGGATGCCGGTCGGACAGTGGTTATCGGCAATCCACTCGTAGATGACCCTGGCCAGCCGGGTGTTGCGGCAGACAATGATGAACACCGGCGGCGTGGGATGCTCGTCCGGGCGCTGTTGCCATTCCGCGAACACCTCGCGCCACAGCCCGGCCAGTTGGGCAATGGGGGTGTGGGCGTATTTAAGAATCGCCTCCGGCTTGGGTTGCGCCCGGCGCCCGCCCTTCTCCGCCGGGGTGAGGCATTTTTCCAAAATCCAGCGCCAGATGTTGAAGTAGGCCGGGATTTCCGCCCCGGTGGTGTCGCGGACGGCCAACTGCGGATTTTTCACCAGCCCGCTTTCGATGGCGTCCACCAGGCTGGAGTCGCTCACCACCCATGGGAACGGCCGGTTGGCCTCGTTGCCCGTCCGGTTGAGGTAGTAAGGCGTGGCCGACAAATCCACGCAGAAATTGATGCCGCGCACCTTGTGGATTTTGTCGAGCCCCTCGATCCAGACCGTGGCCTCCTTGTTCTCCTCCAGCCACGCCTCGCGCTCCTCCGCGTCCATCTGGTCCCACTCTTCGGGGCGCTCCTGCTTGAGCCGGTAGCAATGATGCGCCTCGTCGTTCATCACGAGAATGTTTTGCTTCCCGCCGACCTCGCGGCCGAGCACGCGCGCCACCAGCGCCGTGTCGCTCTCCTCACCGCGCTTGACCACCGCCGCGCCCACGCCGCCGACCTGGTTGCCCTGTTGCGGCTCGAGCACGTGCCAGTTGGTGACCACGACGAAGCCTTCGTTGAGCTTCGGCATCAAATGCGCCGGCACCAGGTCGCGTGTCCGGTAAAGGCTCGCCTCGCCGTGTTTCGGGTCGAGTTCCTGCAACCGGTCGCGGATGGTGATGTTCGGGCAGACGATGAACACCACGTCGGAAAACCGCCCGTCGTTGCGGTCGTGAACCTTGTTGAGGATGCTCCAGGCCGCCAGCATCCCCATCACCGTGGTCTTGCCGCTGCCGGTGGCCATTTTGCAGGCGTAACGGGTGAAGCCCAGGTAGCCCTGCGCCTTCTTGTCGTCGCTGGGATCGTCCCGCGGAATCTCCAGGCCCTGCCAGAAATCCGCCCGCGCCCCGGTCAGGAAAATGTTGGTCTCGGCCGCCTCGCGTTGGGCGAAAAACAACGGGAACTGCCGGCCGTCCCGCTGCCACCAGCGCAGCAGCTCCTCGGTCGTGCGCGTCACCCACGGCCTGCCCGCCTCGCGCCACGCCTTGACGCGTTCGCGGAGGAGGTTGACCAGCTTCATCTCGATGGCCGTGCCGGCCTCGCTGCCCGGTTCCGCGCCCGTCGCGCGCGTGGTGGGCGGTAGTAGTAAACCGACGGCCGTCGTCCCTCGCGCTTCTTGCACGGCTTGCCCTCCTCGATGAACCAATGCCAGCGCGGCTCGGCGTAGGGCGAGTTCAGAATCGGTTGTGGGACTTCGTAGGTCATTCAGGATTTGGAGCGGTAGGGCGGCGGGTCTTCGCGCAGCAGGGATTCAGCTTTAGGGCGGCGGACAATAGGCAGCCGCGCCAGGCGGTCGCCATACTGTGCCTCCTTACGGCGAAGCAATTCTGCGAGCCTTTTCACGTCATGGCCGCATTCAGCCGCAATTTCGTCGCGCACGCGCCAGACCTCTTCAAGAATTTCGTGTTTCATAATGGGATTCTACCATGAGTTCAAAGGGCGTGCAGATGACCGGCGCGGGATAACCCGCGCGCTCGCAGACCGCCCGCAGCTTTTCCACGATGGCCGCGTTGGCGATGTGGCGGCAGTTCCAGGTCAACAGGAAATCCATTCCATGAACCGAGGCAACGGCAATGTGCGCCGCGTCGGCTTCGGCGTTCACAGGGATCAACCGACTGGCCAGCAAGGCGCGCGTCAGTTCCTCCGCTTCTACGGGATACGGCAGCACCAGGCACTCCTGCAATCACTGCAACCGCTCTGCCGCGGCTTCGGCATCCCCGCGCCCTGCTTCCTCCATCACCAGCACCGACACGTAAAGTTCGTAATGCCGCCGGCGCTCGTTCCACCAGTCGCGCGTGGCCTGTTGCTGGCCGGCCACGAGCACCTCCCGGCTCGGTTTGGCGGTCAGGAAACTCGGAATCGTGGTTTCCAAATACACCTTTGGCCTCACTTGTCCTCCTCCGCCTCGCTCAACTTTTTGACCACCAGCAATTCATTCCCGCGATCATCAATCACCTTCACGGCGATTTGTTTGTGCTCGCCCGCCGCAAACGGCTCGCTGGTCGTGCCGGCCAGGTGCTCCCACACGCTGTCGGCATACACGCCGCGCAATTCGCGCCAGAGGTTGTCCCACGCCGCCGTGCGCGGGAAAAACGCCTGCGCCACGCAAAACGCCAGCTCGTTGTAGTCCGTGTCCAGGAACCACACCGGCACGTCGTCACCGCGCCGGTGCGTGGTCTCCATCGTCACCGGATCGAACACGTCCAGCCCCAGCAATTCGACCTGATACAATTCCTCGCCGTCCTTGGTTTTCCTCGGCAGCCTAGTCGGCTTGATTTCCGGCGCGCCGGTCACGCTGAAAATCTGGCTGGCGCGCGTGGTCTTGAGCAGTCGTGCATTTGCAGGTCCATCGTCGCCGCCACGTAGGTCATCGGCAGTCCGGCGATCGCCTCGGCGTCCTGGATGAACTTCGTCGCCGCGTCCTGAATGGCAAAACCGCTCACGTAAAGATGCTTGTAATTCTTCAGGTTCGCTTCCTTGGCCACCTGCGCCACCAACTGCTCGCTCACCGCGCCGTTTTCCGGGCCGAAGACGAAGGCGGCCAAGCCCGTAGCGCAGACTTCCGAGTTTGCTGTATCGCGGGTTTCCAAACCCGCCTTGCCGTTCGCACGCCCAGCCGACTTGGAAGTCGGCGATACAGCAGGTGGGAAACCTGCGCTACCACTTCTGCCTCCGCGTGCAGGCTCAACGACTTGGCCGGCTGGCGGACGTTCCTGAAGGTGACGGTCTGGTTGCCGGGCAGGTGCAACACGGGCGAACGGCGCAACGCTTCCAGCATCCGCTCGAGGTGGCTCTGGAATTCCTCGGGCGTCTTCGCGCGCGAATCCTCCACGCCGTCGGCCTCGAAATCCACCGGCGTTGGGATCGTCGCCTCGACCCCGAACGGGCCGGTGACGCGCACCACGCCCTTGACCACTTCCGGGCTGTCCACCAGCACCTCTTCCTCCGGCGGCTCGTTGTTGGCGACGCTTTTGAGCGTGATGTGCGGGACGATGCCGCCGATTTCCTCGCCCCGGGCGTTCTGGCGGCGGCGATACACGAAACCGTTGGCGGGGTTGTTGGGGAGCGCGACCGTGCCGGTCGCAGTCTTCGGCGTCCCTGCCGAAGACGCGGACGCGGAAGTTTCCGGCGAGACGCCGGAAACAGCGGGCGAGACGCCCGCGCTCCCTGAATGGACTTCGTAATACGGGAAGGTGGCGGTGAGCAACCGTTGGCGGACCAGCGCCAGCGGCACGCGGCTGGTGTCAATGGTGATCCAGCGCCGCCCCCACTGCTCGGCCACATACGCCGTCGTCCCGCTCCCGCACGTAGGGTCGAGCACCAGGTCGCCCGGGTCGGTCGTCATCAGGAGGCAGCGCTCGATAACCTTCCGGCTCGTCTGAACAACGTAATCCATGTCCGTCTCGCCGCGCGTGTCTGCCCAAACCGACGTGAATGGGACAAACGGAAAATCCTCGAAGTACCGCTTGTAGATGCGAAGTCCCTCACGCCGCATCAGCCGGCCCATGGCCCAAAGCTTCTTCACGCCCTCGACGCCCACCTTCCAATGCCGTTTCGGCCCGCAACTCAGAACGAACTTCCTACCGCCGTGTTCCAACTCAATGTCCGCTGAGTTCTCGCCCGAAAAGCCATCCGACACGATAGAGTCAGTCGCAAAAATTTTAGCGCCTTTCGGCAGTAAGCCAGGATTCGCAAGTTCTTCATCGGTGAGTTTGCGAGACTCGCCACCCGGCAATTCCACGTTGAAGTATTCGGTCGCGCCTTCGCCGCCGAGCGCCTTCCGTTCGTAAAGTTGCCGGAACTTTGCTCGTTCGCGGTCTTTCGCGTACCACAGTAGGTAGTCTGCCACTACCGGCAACAGCGTTCGCGTTTGGCCGGTAGTCTTGGTGAATGTGATCACCGCGCAAAAATTCTCCGCCCCGAACACCTCATCGAGCAGTTCGCGGACATGGTGGAGGTTTTCGTCGGAGATTTGGACGAAGATCGAGCCGCTGGGGTGGAGCAGTTCGCGGCAGAGCAGGAAGCGGTCGCGCAGGTAGGTGAGGTAGCTGTGCAGGCCCAGTTACCAGGTGTCGCGGTAGGCCTGGACCATTTCGGGTTCGCGGGTCAGGTCGGCGTCGTCGTTGTGGCGCACATCGCGTCTGCGCATGAAGGGCTGGAAGTTGCTGCCGAATTTGACGCCGTAGGGCGGGTCCATGTAGATGCACTGGACCTGGCCGCCGAGGCCCTCGTATTTGAGCAGGCTGTTCATCACCACCAGCGAATCGCCGAGGATGAGGCGGTTGACCCAGCCGGTCCGGTGTTCGTAGGCGCGCAGGACGCGCTCGGCCAGATCGAGCATCGGGTCGGCAAACAGCTCGAGCTGTTGTTTGTGGGACTGGACGCTGTTGAGGATGGCCTCGGTGCTGAGCCGTTCGTGGACAAACAGCGGCAGGGTGGGCACGGTGAACTGGTGGCGCTCGGCCTTGCCGGCCCAGTGGAGGAAGGGCCGGGACATGCGCTTGAGTTCCTCGGCCGCGGCGCGCGCTTCCTCGAGGGTTTGGGCGGTGCGGATTTTCTCGATCAGCGCCTCGGCGTGCTCGCGGTCGGCGTTGATGTCCCAGGAAAGCTGCGGGTCCAGCGAGCGGTCGTAGCGATACTCGCCGGTTCCTTTTTCTTCTTGAACTGGGCCTGCAGGCCGATGTCGGGCCGCAGAACGGCCGGTTGTTCCGTGTGGGCGTAGGCTTTGGCGGCCTCGCCGGACGCGGGTTTTCGACCGGATCGGGCCACGGCCGTCCTTTACCGGAGGGACGGCGGCAAAACAATCCCAAAGGCGTGCGCCCGGCGGCGTAGCGGCAGGTTGCCAACCTACCGTGGCGCCGATTTCCCAAACGGCGATGCGGGCGAACGCGGAGTCCAGCGGGTTGGAAACCCGCACTACGGCAGCCCCGAGGTTCGCCGCTACGCCCCCACAGCGCCGGCGAGCCGGCGCTCTCCAGACGCTTCGCGCGGCATCGGGCGCTCCCCCTCGCGGCAGCGTTTGGAGTGCGGCTGCCAGCTGTCGCATTGCTGCTCCGGGTGGTACGGGCAACCCGCCCGTTCCGCCGGGCGACCCACCCGGCGGCGTAGCGGCAGGTTGCCAACCTTGTGTCTGCCTTTTCCTTTCCCCTTGTCCGGTGCCGTCCGGCGAGGCAAAGGACACGGCCTTTCCGTCCGCGGGCGGGAAGGCCGGCGCGCCGACCGCCCGGGGGCAAGGAGCTGCGGGGGGTACGGCGTAGAACCTCGATGTGGAAATCCACCGCCGCTTCAACCGGCAGGGGCGCACCGGACACCCGGTCCGCGCCGAGCGACTCTTGCAGTTCAAACACCCACTGACCGAATCCCCGGCGCTGGGCAGACCGGGGGGCTTCCAACCCCTTATTCTCCCTCAATCCCTCACCCCCTTGATTCCATCCCAACGGACGATGGGCGAATACCACCCGGCGATCACGCGGCGGGCCTTTGCCGTTGACGGGTCCGGCCTCCCCGATAAAGTCCGTTCCAGCCTAATCGGCCTCCGATTAGTTGAACCACGAACTCGAAATCGAAACCTGCTATGCCAGTTAAAGTTGCCATCAACGGCTTCGGCCGCATCGGGCGCATGGTCTTCCAGGCACTTTGCGACCAGGGCCTGCTCGGAACGCAGTTTGACGTCGTCGCGGTGGTGGACATCTCGACCGACGCCGACTACTTCGCCTACCAGCTCAAATACGACTCGGTGCACGGGAAATTCAAACACGCCCTGAGCACCGAGAAAAGCGACCCGGCCCTGGCCGAGGCAGACACGCTGGTGGTCAACGGCCACAAGATCAAATGCCTCATGGCCGTGAAAGACCTGGCCACCCTGCCCTGGAAGGCGCTGGGCGTGGAACTGGTCGTCGAGGCCACGGGCCTGTTCACCGACGCCGAAAAGGCCAGGGCCCACCTGACCGCCGGCGCCAAAAAGGTCATCATCACCGCCCCGGCCAAGGGCGGCGCCAAGACCTTCGTCATGGGCGTCAACCACGAACAGTACAACCCGGCCACCGACCACGTGGTCTCGAACGCCTCCTGCACCACCAACTGCCTGGCGCCGCTGGTGTACGTGCTGCTCAAGGAAGGGTTCGGCCTCGAGACCGGTCTCATGACCACCATCCACGCCTACACCGCCACGCAGAAGATCGTGGATGGCCCCTCCAAGAAAGACTGGCGCGGCGGCCGCGCGGCGGCCATCAACGTCATCCCCAGTACGACCGGCGCCGCGAAGGCCGTGGGCGAGGTGCTGCCGGAGACCAAGGGCAGGCTCACCGGCATGGCCTTCCGCATCCCGGTGGCCGATGTCTCCGTGGTGGACCTGACCTTTCGTACCACGCGCGACACTTCGATCGAGGAGATTGACGCCGCGCTCAAGCGCGCCAGCCAGACCTACCTCAAGGGCATCCTGGGGGTGACCGAGGAAGAACTGGTCTCGACCGACTTCATCCACGACGAGCGCAGCTCGATTTACGACAGCCTGGCCACGCTCCAGAACAACCTCAAGGGCGAGAAACGCTTCTTCAAAGTGGTGAGCTGGTACGACAACGAGTGGGGGTACAGCAACCGCGTGGTGGACCTCATGAAATACATGGCCGCGAAGGGTCGGTGAGCCACCCCACTCCCGGTTTACCCTACCTCACGGCGACCCGTTGCGGGTCGCCCATTTTTTTTGCCGCCCCGTTTCGCCCGACCGCGGCCACGCGGCCGCCCGCGCCGCATCTTGCCAAAGCGCGGCCGTTTGCCTAGCGTGCCCGCCCAGCAATGACCACGACGTGCGTCGTCTCACGGGTTCCGGCCAGCCGTAAGGGCTGTCGCCGGGGCAACGGCACTTGAAGGTCCGGCCACTGACGCACCCGACCCCCGCAACTCACCTCACCCCACCCATGAATTCGTCCATCCGCCTGCGGCTGTTTGTGATGATGGTGCTGGAATTCATCATCTGGGGCGCCTGGCTGCCGCTGATTTACGGCTACCTGCCCAGCCTGGGATTCACCGTGGGCCAGCAGTCCTGGATTCTGAACGCGTTCCCCATCGCCGCCATCGTCGGCATGTTCTTCAGCAATCAGTTCGCCGACCGCAATTTCGCCGCGGAGCGTTTCCTGGCGTTCAGTCACCTGGTGGGCGGCGTGGCCATCTTCACCCTGGCCTTCACCCGCTCGTTCTGGCCGTTTTTCGGGCTGATGATGCTGCACTGCCTGTTGTACGTGCCGACCCTTTCGATCTGCAACTCGATCGCCTTCGCCCACATGAAGGACGCGCAAAAGGAGTTCGGCCTGATCCGCATGGGCGGCACCATCGGCTGGATTCTGGCGGCCTGGCCGTTCACGTTCATCCTGGTGGACTGGGACAAGGTGCGCGCGGCCAATCCGGAAGGTCCGGTGGCCTGGCTGGGCACGGTACTGGGCAGCGGCCTGACCGGTCCCGCCCTGCAAGCGGCCACGCGCTGGACCTATATCGTCGCCGGTATCGCCTCGTTGGTCCTGGCCGCCTACAGCCTCACCCTGCCGCACACCCCGCCCAAGAAGGCGGATGAGGCCGGCACCGAGAAACTGGCCTGGCTGGAGGCCATGCGGCTGCTCAAAAAACCCTTCGTGCTGGTGCTGTGGGTGATCACCTTCGTGGACTCCTTCCTCCTTTATGCCTATTTCAACTGGACCGGCTCGTTCCTGGGCACCGCCCAGAGCGCCGGCGGCCCGGGCATTCCCGGCAACTGGATCATGCCGGTCATGAGCATCGGCCAGGTCATGGAAATTCTCACCATGCTCATCCTGGGGGTGACGCTCAAGAAGCTGGGTTGGCGCGTCACCATGATCCTGGGCATCCTTGGCCACACCGCCCGCTTCGCGATTTACGCCTTCTTCCCCCAAAGCCCGGCCCTGATCGTCCTGGTCCAACTGGTCCACGGCGTGTGCTACGCCTTTTTCTTCGCCACGGTCTATATTTTCGTGGACACCTACTTCCCGAAAGACTCGCGCGCCAGCGCCCAGGGCCTGTTCAACATGATGATCTTCGGCCTGGGCAACATTGCCGCCAACTTCGTCTGCCCCTGGCTCAAACAAGAGGTCTTCACCCGAGGCGACGTGACGGACTACCGCGCGCTGTTCCTGGTACCCACGGTGATCTCGCTCATCGCCGCCGCCGCGCTGGCCCTCCTGTTCCGCCCGCCGCCCGCCCCGGCCTCGCCGGGCCCCGACGCGGCGCCGGGACATTGAGTCGGGGCGCCCGCTGGCGGACCGCTTGAACCCCATCCACCCCCATGAACCCCAATCGTCGCACCTTCCTTCACCGGCTCGGACTGGCCGCGGGCGGCGCGGCCGCGTTTGACGAAATGCTCCCGCGGCTGGCCGCCGCCGAACACAAACTCCCCTTCATGATCTCCCTGGCCGAGTGGTCGCTGCACCGCACCCTCTTCGCCAGGAAGCTCGATCACCTCGATTTTCCCCGGGTCGCCCGCCAGGACTACGGCCTCGAGGCCATCGAGCTGGTCAACCAGTTCTTCAAGGACAAGGCCCGCGACGTGGGTTACCTGAACGAGTTCAAAAAACGCGCCGACGGCCACGGCGTCAAAATCCTCCTGATCATGGTGGACGGCGAAGGCGCCCTGGGCCAGCCCGACCCCGCCCGGCGCAAACAGGCGGTCGAAAACCACTACAAATGGGTCGAAGCCGCCAGGCACCTCAACTGCCATTCCATCCGCGTCAACGCCGAAACCGAGGGCGTCGGCTCCCCGGAAGAGCAGGCCGAACGCGCCGCCGACGGCCTGCGCCAACTGGCCCGGTTCGCCGCCAAGCACGGCCTGAACGTGCTGGTGGAAAACCACGGCGGCCTCTCCTCCAACGGCGCCTGGCTGGCCGGCGTCATGAAAAAGGTCAACCTCCCCAACTGCGGCACCCTTCCCGACTTCGGCAACTTCCGCATCCGCGAGGGCGAGGAGTACGACCGCTACCGCGGCGTGGCCGAACTGATGCCCTTCGCCAAGGCCGTCAGCGCCAAGAGCCATGACTTCGACGCCGAGGGCAACGAGGTGCACACCGACTTCCGGCGCATGATGAAGATCGTGCTCGACGCCGGCTACCGCGGCTACGTGGGCATCGAATACGAGGGCAACCGGCTCAGCGAACCGGAGGGCATCCGCGCCACCAAAACCCTGCTCGAGCGCATCCAGAAAGAAATGAGCTGGGCCTCACCGGGTCGGGCCTGAACAGCCGGCCCCCCGGGGCCGAACTCCGCCCTCCCCGCCACACCCGTTGGCACATCTCGGCAAACGGGTTTCGGCACGCGGACCTCGGATTTCGACCTTCGTCTCGTCCCGTCCAACCAGGCTGCGGCGAAAAAACGTCCCGCCGTTTCGTCGTTCGCCCTTTTCCGCATTGCAGTCCGGGGGGAGGTTCCTAGATTGCGTCCGTGGCTCGGAAGGACCCCGACAACGGCTCCCGCGGAGGCAGCGACATCCTTGGCATTGTCCTGCTGGGACTGTCCCTGCTGCTGTTCGCCGCCCTGTTCACGTTTGACAAGTACGACCTGGCCGCCGTACGCACCCCGCCCAACGACCCGCCGCACAACTGGACCGGCCGGTTCGGCGCGGAACTGGCGCACGGCCTGTTCTTCACCCTGGGCGCCGGCGCGTACCTCCTGCCGGTGCTGCTGCTGGGCTTCGGTCTGGCCCAATTCATGCGCCCGCTGGCCTACCTGCGCCGCAAAGGGCCCTGGGCCCTGCTCCTGGCCGCCACCTGTGCCGGCGCCCTGGACCTGGCCACAAACCACACCGTGCTCGGGCAAATGGCGCACCAACCCGGTGGAACCAACCCCGGCTTCCTCGAACGCCTCGCGTTCAACCTCCACGCCCCCGGCGCCGGCGGCGTGCTGGGCCGCAGCCTCAACGACGTGGGCTTCGGCTACTTCGGCACCGTCGGCGCGGCCATCCTGTACGCCTGCCTGTACCTCATCAGCCTCTACGGTCTGACCAATTTCCAGCTCGGTGACTGGGTCCGCACCCTCTGGGCCCGTTGGCGCGCCCCCACCCGGGTGATTCCCGGCGACGAAAAGAGCCTCGAAAAACGCACCCGCGAACTCGAAAAAGAAGCCCGGCGCCTCCAAGAAGAACTCGACCGCGCCCTGGCCCAAAACGGCAAAGCCACCGCCCGGACCGGCCCCGAAATCCCGCCCGCCACCCAGGCCGGCCTGGGCCCCGACCTCAAGCCCGTGCCCGAGCCCACCGTGCGCGACCTGAGCGTCCCACAACTGCGCGTGCCGCCCGACAAATCCAAACCGGCCCGCGCCACTGCCGCGCCGGCCGAAACCGAGGCCGAAATCAACGAAGTCATCCCCGCCCGCGAAATCGCCGCCGCCACCACCGCGGACATTTTGGGCAAGGGACCCGCCCCGGCGCCCGCGCCGGCACCCGCTGCCGAAAGTCCGGTCGAAGAACCGTTACCGGCCACTTCGCCGTCGGGGTCGTCCGCGCCCCAGTCCTCCCCTGCCGCCCCGCCGAGCAGCCCGGGCGGCGCCGCCCCGTCCCCGCCAACGCCGCCCCGGCCGGCACCCGCCCCCAAGCCCCGGCCCAAGCCGTTGGCCGTGTCGCGCCCGCCGCAGATCGGCAACTACAAGCTCCCGCCCCTGGACCTGCTGGCCCTGCCCGACCTCACCGTCCGGCCCACCGAGTCCAAGGAGGAACTCATGGCCAACGCCCGCCTCATGCAGCAGACGCTGGCCCAGTTCGACATCCAGGTCACCCCCGGCGACATCACCAAGGGCCCCACCATCACCCGCTACGAGCTGCACCCCGCCCCGGGCGTGAAGCTCGAAAAAATCACCGCCCTCACCAACAACATCGCCGCCGCCCTCAAGGCCGAGCGCATCCACATCCTCGCCCCCGTGCCGGGCAAGAGTTCCGTGGGCGTGGAGGTGCCCAACCGCGTCAAGTCCAAGGTCATCCTCCGCGAGCTCCTCGAATCCGAAGAATGGCGCACCACCAAGGCCCGCATCCCCCTGGCCCTGGGCAAGGACGTGTACGGCCACCCGCTCATCGGCGACCTGGCGGACATGCCACACCTGCTCATCGCCGGCAGCACCGGCTCGGGCAAGTCGGTTTGCATCAACGCCCTGGTCGCCTCCCTGCTCTACCGGTTCGCGCCGGACCAGCTCCGCTTCGTCATGATTGACCCCAAGGTGGTCGAGCTCCAGCAGTACAACAGCCTGCCCCACCTGGTCGTGCCGGTCGTCACCGACCCCAAGAAGGTCATCCTCGCCCTGCGCTGGGTGGTGAGCGAAATGGAAAAGCGCTACCAAATCTTCGCCCGCGTCGGCGTCCGCAACATCAAGGCCTTCAACGACCGGCCCAAGGACAAACCCCTGCCGCCCCGCGAGCCGGAGCTGCCCCTGACCAGCAAGAAGGACAAGGTCGAGGCCGGCGCCGACGGCTTCGCCGTGCAGGTGGACGAGGACATCGTGGTGCCCGAGGACGAGGACATCGTCATCCCCGAAAAGCTCAGCTACATCGTGGTGATCATTGACGAACTGGCGGACCTGATGCTGGTGGCGCCGGCGGATGTCGAGATGGCCATCGCCCGCATCACCCAGATGGCGCGTGCCGCCGGCATCCATTGCATCGTGGCCACCCAGCGGCCCAGCGTGGACGTCATCACCGGCGTCATCAAGGCCAACATCCCCGCCCGCATCGCCTTCCAGGTCGCCAGCCGCGTGGATTCCCGGACCATCCTCGACGCGATGGGCGCGGACAAGCTGCTGGGCAAGGGCGATATGCTCTACCTCCCACCCGGCTCGGCCAAACTCATCCGCGCCCAGGGCGCGCTGGTCACCGACCAGGAAATCCAGGCCCTGGTCGAGTTCATCGCCCGGCAGGGCAAGCCCTTCTACGACCTGGAAATCCACCAGCAACTGGCCGCCCCCGGCAGCAGCGCCGGCGACAACGACGGCTGCGGCGAAGACGAAGACCTCATCCAGCAGTGCATCGAGGTCATCCGCAGCGAACAAAAAGCCAGCGTCTCGCTCCTCCAACGCCGCCTTCGCCTGGGCTACACCCGCGCCGCCCGCATCATGGACGAACTGGAAAACCGCGGCATCGTCGGCCCCAGCAAGGGCGCCGAACCGCGCGACATCCTCATAGACCTGGACGGCCGCGGCGCCGACGGCAACCCGCCCGCCGGCTCCTGAAACCCGCGCCCGGAACACTTGGCGCCTCGGCACCCTGAGAGGCTGCGGGCGTCGTATCCGCTCCCCCACTGCGCAGGTAAGTCGGCGCATTACAGACACCGCGCGCAGCGCCGGGCGTCCCGACCACCCGCCAGCGTTTGGACCGCGGCGGCTTGCCCCGGCACCGGGCACGCAGCGCCTGCTGGGGAAAACAAAAGCCGGGACGCATCGAACCACGGTCCC
>JBBIJZ010000020.1:0-30013 GCA_037445715.1 Verrucomicrobiales bacterium
GGCGCCCTGCCCCGGGGCGCGGCGGTTCAGGCCGCGGTCGGCGGACCGTCCGGCCGCGGGGTAAAGGCGGCCTGGTAGAGGGCCGCGAAGTCCGCAAGCTCGAGCGGCCGGGGGTTGAACCGGGCCGTCCACTGCGGCGCGGCCTCGGCCGCCAGCGCGGGCACGGCCTGGGGCGGGACGCCCAGTTCGGCGAGCGAGCGCGCGATGCCGGCGCGGTTCAGGAGCGATTCGATCTCGGCCACCAGGGCGTCCACGGCCGGTTCCAGGCCGTCGCTCACGCAGGCGATTTCCGGGGCCGAGGCCAGTTCGGCGTAGGCACGGCGGGCGGCGGGGTCGGCGGCGTTGTACCGGACCACGTGCGGCAGCATCAGGCCCACGGCCTCGCCGTGGGCGATGCCGAAGTGCGCGGTCAGCGGGTTGGCGCAGGCGTGGGCGGCGCCGAGCATCGAGTTTTCGATGGCCAGGCCGGCCAACGCGGAGGCCAGGAGCATTTGGGCGCGCGCCTCCAGATCGTCCGGGGCGGCCAGCACGCGCGGCAAGGCGGGCACCAGGCGGGTGAAGGCCGCGTGCGTGTACATGAGTGAAATCGGGTTGCGGCGGCGGGTGACGGCGGTTTCCACGACGTGGGCCAGGGCATCCACGCCGGTGTGGGCGGTGACCACGGCAGGCTGGGAGAGCGTCAGCTCGGGGTCCAGCAGGGCCACCCGGGCGGCGGCTTTCGGGTCCAGGCAGGCCATTTTCTGGTGGGTCTGCTCGTCGGCGATGAGGGCGGCGCACTGGCATTCGCTGCCGGTGCCGGCGGTGGTGGGAACGGCGATGAGCGGGAGCATGGGCCGGCGGGCCCGGCCCACGCCCCAGTAATCCCGCATCTGGCCGCCGTTGGTGAGGAGGAAATTGCAGCCCTTGGCGGTGTCCATGGCGCTGCCCCCGCCCAGGCCGACGAGCAGGTCGCAGGCGTGCGCACGGGCCGCCTCCACGCACCGCGCCACATCGAGGGTGGTGGGGTTTTCGCGCACCTGGTCGAACACGGCCACGGTCAGGCCGGCGGCGCGCAACGTCTCGACGGCCCGGGCGGCGTGGCCGGCGCGGACGATGCCGGGATCGGTCACCACCAGGACGCGGCGGCCGCCCAGTTCGCGGGCCAATGCGCCCAGGCGGGCCAGCGCGCCGGCGTCGAACACCAGACGGGTGCGGGGCTGATGGTCAAAGGCGAGTGTGGGGAGTCGGTTCGAGGTCAAAGCGGTGGCGCCCACGCGCGCAGACTAGCCGGGGGTTGGGCGTCAGGCAAACGCGGGAGCGCCCGCGGGCCGCGAGCCGGGCGGGCGGTGCGGGCTAGCGGCCCAGGAGTTGTTGGAGCTTGTCGCGGTAGCTGCGACTGAGGTTGAGGCGGGTGCCGTTGCGCAGGATGACCACGTAATCGCCGTGGAACATGGGTTGGAGTTCCTTGACGCGGTCCAGGTTGACGATGGTCGAGCGGCTGATGCGCAGGAACTGGCGGGGGTCCAACCGGGCTTCGAGGGCGGCCATGGTCTCGCGCAGCAGGTGCGACTCGGCGCCGACGTGGAGGTTCACGTAATTGTCCGCCGCTTCGATCCAGTCCACGTCCGCGGTGCGGATGAGGACGACGCGGTTGCCGGACTTGACGACCAGGCGATCCGCCTTGCGCGTGGGCGGCCGCATTTCGGCCAGGAGGGCGTTGAGTTTTTCGTTGAGGGCCTCGGTGCGGGCCAGGCGCAGGTGCTCGCGGGCGCGCCGGAGCGCGACCTGCAGGCGCTCGCGGTCGAAGGGCTTGAGCAGGTAATCCAGGGCGTGGACCTCGAAGGCGCGCAGGGCGTGTTCGCTGTAGGCGGTGGTGAAGATGACCACCGGGGGCCGGGCGGGCCGGGCCGTGGCCAGCACGTCGAAGCCGTCCAGCTCGGGCATCTGCACGTCCAGGAACACCAGGTCCGGCTGGTCCCGTTCGAGGGCGGTCACCGCCTCGGCGCCGTCGGCGCATTCGCCGATGATTTCGAGGTCGGGCTCGGGGGACAGCATGTCGCGCAGGCGTTCGCGGGCCAGGGCTTCATCGTCCACCAGGAGGGTGCGGATTTTCATGGTCCGGCCGGTAACCGGGGCCAAGGGAAACGCGGGCCCCGGGGCGGGTCAAGCGGGCAATGCGGGCGCCCGCGGGTCGGGGGCGGCGCGGGTTCCGCGACAGGCCGGGCGGGCGGAATCGCGCGGCCGCGGGAGCACGGCGCGGGGCGGCGGGGGCGAGTTTCTGCTGGCCCGGGTCGAGGGCGGCCATTAGAAGGAACGCATGTCCGTTGGATTGACGCGGGAATCGTGGACTTCCCGGGTGGGGGTGATCATGGCCGTGGCGGGCAGCGCCGTGGGCCTGGGCAATTTTTTGCGCTTCCCCGGCCTGGCCGCGCAGTACGGCAGCGGGGCGTTCATGCTCGCGTACTTCCTTTCGCTGTTGATTCTGGGCATCCCGATTTGCTGGGCGGAATGGACGCTGGGCCGGTACGCGGGGCAGCGCGGGTTTCATTCCAGCCCGGGGATTTTTTACGCGCTGATCCGGCATCCGCTGGGCAAGTACATCGGGGTGATCGGGGTGATCGTGCCGGTGATGATTTACATGTACTACGTGTACATCGAGGCGTGGTGCCTGGGGTACGCGTGGTACGCGCTGACCGGGCGGTTGCAACTGGGGGACCGCGTGGCGGACTACGCGGAGTTCTGGGCGCGGTTTGTGGGGGCGACGCAGGACGGGCTGACGCTGGGGCGGGGGCACAACCAGGCGCTGGGGTTTCTGGCGCTGGTGTTCGGGTTGAATTTTTTCATCATCTACCGCGGCATCGCCCGGGGGATCGAGGCGTTTTGCAAATGGGGCATGCCGGCGTTGATCCTGCTGGCGCTGGTGGTGCTGGTGCGCGTGCTCACGCTGGGCCCGCCGGACCCGGCCCACCCGGAGCGGAACGTGCTCGCCGGCCTGGGTTACATGTGGAATCCGACGCGGGAGGACGGCACTCCGGCGCTGGCACAACTGGCCAATCCGCAACTGTGGCTGGCGGCCGCGGGCCAGATTTTCTTCAGCCTCTCGGTCGGCTTCGGGGTCATCATCACCTACGCCAGCTACCTGCGGGAGGAGGACGACGTGGTGTTGAGCGGGTTGACGGCGACCAGCGCGAACGAGTTTTGCGAGGTGGGGCTGGGCGGGATGATCACGGTGCCGGCGGCGTACCTGTTTTTGGGGGCGGCGGGGATTGTGGGGCAGGGCACTTTCGGGCTGGGCTTCAAGGTGCTGCCGCTGGTGTTTTCCCACCTGCCGCTGGCCTGGCTGTTCGGGGCGGCCTGGTTTTTCCTGCTGTTTCTGGCGGCGGTGACCAGTTCGCTTTCGATGTTGCAGCCGGGGCTGGCCTTTCTGGAGGAGGGCCTGGGGTTGAACCGGAAACAGGCGGTGTCGCTGCTGGGCTTGCTGACCGGGGTGGGCAGTTTGTTTGTGGTGTATTTCAGCAAGGATTTGAAGGCGCTGGACACGCTGGATTTCTGGGTGGGCACGTTCCTGATCTTCGTGCTGGCCACGGTGCTCATCCTGACCTTCGGCTGGGGCCTGGGCGTGGAACGGGGTTGGCGGGAGGCGCACAAGGGGGCCGTGCTGCGGATTCCGAGTTTCTTCAAGCCGATCATCAAGTACGTGTGCCCGGCGTATCTGCTGACCATCTTCGCGTTTTGGATCCGGTTCAACGTGTTCGCCCGCAACCCGGAGACGGGGCGGATCGAGCCGGCCGGGTACGTGAAGGACCTGGTGGGCGCCCAGGCCAGCCCGGTGGCGCAACTGACGGTGGCGTTCATCCTCCTGTGCGTGCTGTTTTTCTGCGTGCTGACGGCCGCGGCGGGGCGGCGCTGGGACCGCGCCGCGCGGGAGGAACAGGAGGTGCGGTCATGACCTGGGCGGGCTGGATCACGATGATCTTGTCGGTGGGCTTCGTCACCGGACTGTTTGCCTGGTGCATCGTGCAGGTGCTGGTGCGCAAGCCGGGCCACCTCCACGGGCTCGAGGACATTGACACGGGCGACCAGGACGAAACCCCGGCCCCGGAGGCGCGCAACGACCCCCGCTGAACGGGAGCGGCGCCGTCGCCGCCAGGGGAAACGGGCCGCCGGCACGTGGCGGCGGCGGGCCGCCGGAAAAATTTTTCGCGAAAGTGTTGCATCCCCACCTTGTCCTGTTCATACTCGGGTTGACGAGCCCGAAATGACAACCAGAAATCGACGCACCAGCTTTATTTCCGGCATGGAAGGGAGGTGAGGTACTCGTGCCAGCGAAGAAGAAAGCAGCGGCCAAGAAACCCGCCAAGAAGGCGGCGAAGAAGAAGTAACCACACCCTGAACTCCCATCACCGACCGGGAGGCTGAGCCCGCCCAAGAAGGCGCGCGCCTCCCGGTCTGGTTTATCCCCCCAGCCCCCATGGCCACCCTGGTGTTTGACATCGAGACCGCCGCCCTCGGGCGCGAGCACTTCGACGACGCGCAGTGGGAATACCTGATGCGCGAGGCCGAGCGCCTGCCCGAAGCCGCGGCACGCCAGCAGCGCGAGGCGGAGTTGATCCGCCAGCTCAACCTTTATCCCCTCACCGCCCAGGTGGTCTGCATCGCCATGCTCAATGCCGAGACCGCCCGCGGGCAGGTGCAGTTTCTGGCCGCCGATTTCGAGGAGGGTGCGGGCGCCGCCGACCCGCGGGTCGAGTACGTCCCCTGCATGGACGAGGCCGAGTTACTGGCCGCCTTCTGGGACGTGGCGCGGCATTACGAGCAGGTGGTCACCTTCAACGGCCGGTCCTTCGATGTGCCGTTCCTGTACCTGCGCTCGGCCCTGCTCAACGTGCCCATCACCCGGAAGGACTGGTTGGGCTACCGTTTCGCCACCGAACCCCACTGCGACCTGGCCGAGCAACTGACCTTCTACGGCGTGAGCGGGCGCGACGGCGCGGCCCGCCGCTTCAACCTGGATTTTTACTGCAAGGCCTTCGGCATTGACTCCCCCAAAAGCCACGGGGTGACCGGCATGGACGTGAGCCAGCTCCTCGCGGAGGGCCGGCACCGCGAGATTGCCGATTACTGCCTGCGCGACGTGCGGGCCACCGTCGAGCTGTACCGCATCTGGCGGGAACGCCTCGCCGGAATCAAATAGGACCCGGGCCGACCGCGCGCCCGGGCCGGCGATCCGCCGCACCCCCGCGGCGGTCGCGGGTCGCAAAAAAGGGCAAACACTGGCCAAGGCAGGTGGAGCCGCCACCCGCCCGCCCGGACACCATCCCACCCGCGTCCGCCCGGCGGCCGTGCCTTGTCGGGGCCGAAGCCGACGCCTACCGTTCGCGCGGGGAAAAGCCCGTCCGCGCCGCCCCGGGGGCGGCGTGTGGTGCAACCGGAGAGCGAATCATGAGCAAAGTCTTTGCGACCGTTGACGGCAACGAAGCCGTCGCCTACGTGGCCTACCGCTGCAACGAGGTGATGGCCATCTACCCCATCACCCCGTCCTCGAGCATGGGCGAGTGGTGCGATCAGTGGGCCGCCGAGGGGGTGCGCAACCTCTGGGGCACCGTGCCGTCGGTGGTGGAAATGCAGAGCGAGGCCGGCGCGGCCGGGGCGGTGCATGGCGCGCTGCAAACCGGCGCGCTGACCTGCACCTTCACCGCCTCCCAGGGGCTGCTGCTCAAGATTCCCAACATGTTCAAGATCGCCGGCGAGCTCACGCCCACGGTCTTCCACATCTCGGCCCGCACCATCGCCGCCCACGCCCTGTCCATCTTCGGAGACCACAGCGACGTGATGCACGCCCGCACCACGGGGTTTGCCCTGCTCTGCTCCAACTCGGTGCAGGAGGCCATGGACTTCGCCCTCATCGCCCAGGCCGCCACGCTCGAGTCGCGCGTGCCCTTCCTGCACTTCTTCGACGGCTTCCGCACCTCGCACGAGGTGCAGAAGATCGAGCTGGTCACCGAGGAGATCATGCGCCGGATGATTGACGAGGAATGGGTGCTGGCCCACCGCCGGCGCGCCCTCAACCCCGACCGCCCGGTCCTGCGCGGCACGGCGCAAAACCCCGACGTCTTTTTCCAGGCGCGCGAGCGCTGCAACCCCTTCTACCTCGCCTGCCCGGACCTCACCCAGCGGGCCATGGACAAGTTCGCCGGCCTCACCGGCCGCCAGTACCGGCTCTTCCAGTACGTGGGCGCGCCGGACGCCACGCACGTGGTGGTACTCATGGGCTCGGGCGCCGAGACGGCCGAGGCCACCGTCCAGTACCTCAACGACGAGGGCGGCAAGTTCGGCGTGCTCAAGGTACGGCTTTACCGGCCGTTTGATGTGCGCCGGTTCTGCGAGGCCCTGCCGCCCACCGTGCAAACCCTCTCCGTGCTCGACCGCACCAAGGAACCCGGCGCCCTCGGCGAGCCGCTGTACCTGGATGTGGTGGCCGCCGTGGACGAGGGACTCGAGCACGGCTGGACCGGTTTCAAGACCCGGCCCCGCATCCTCGGCGGCCGCTACGGACTGTCCTCGAAGGAATTCAGCCCGCCGATGGTCAAGGCGGTCTTCGACAACGCCGCGTCAGCCCGGCCCAAAAACCACTTCACCGTGGGCATCGAGGACGACGTCACCCACACCAGCCTCGCCTACGACCCGGACTGGTCCATCGAGCCGGCCAGCGTCACCCGCGCCCTGTTCTACGGCCTGGGCTCGGACGGCACGGTGGGCGCCAACAAGAACTCGATCAAAATCATCGGCGAGGGCACGCCCAACTACGCCCAGGGCTACTTCGTGTACGACTCGAAGAAGGCCGGCGCCATCACCGTGTCCCACCTGCGGTTCGGCCCCGATCCCATCCCCAGCAGCTACCTGGTCACCCAGGCCAACTTCGTGGCCTGCCACCAGCCGGTGTTCCTCGAACGCTACGACATGCTCAAGCCGCTGGTGCCCGGCGGCACCTTCCTGCTCAACACCCCGTACGGACCGGACGAAATCTGGTCCAAACTCCCGCGCCCGGTCCAGGAGGGCCTGGTCCGCAAACGGGCCAAATTCTACGTGATTGACGCCGTCAAGGTGGCCCGCGAGGCCGGCATGGGCGGGCGCATCAATACCATCATGCAAACCTGCTTCTTCGCCCTGTCCGGCGTGCTGCCGCGCGAGCAGGCCATCGAGAAAATCAAGCAGGCCATCCGGAAGACCTACGGCAAGAAGGGCGAGGAAGTCGTCCGCAAAAACATCGCCGCCGTGGAGCAGACCCTGGCCAACCTCCACGAGGTGCCCGTGCCGGAGCGGCCGGTCAACGGCGCCGAGCTGCCCGCCCCCTTCAGCGAAAAGGCCCCGCCCGACATCCGCGCCACCCTGGGCCGCATTTACGCCGGCGAGGGCGAACAACTGCCCGTAAGCGCCTTCCCGCCCGACGGCACCTTCCCCACCGCCACCGCCCAGTACGAAAAGCGCAACCTGGCCCTCGAAATCCCGGTCTGGGACCCGCAGACCTGCATCCAGTGCGGCAAGTGCGCCGCCATCTGCCCCCACGCCTCGATCCGCGCCAAGGTGTACGAACCGGCCGCCCTGGCCGGCGCGCCGGAGACCTTCAAGGCCACCGATGCCCGCGCCCCGGAATGGAAGGGCCTCAAGTACACCATCCAGGTCGCCCCGGAAGACTGTACCGGCTGCGTGCTGTGCGTGGACGTCTGCCCGGCCAAGAACAAGCGCGAGCCGCGCCTCAAGGCCATCAACATGCAGCCCCAGGCCCCGCTCCGCGCCGCCGAGCGCGCCAACTGGGACTTCTTCCTGGCCCTCCCGGACTTCGACCGCCGCCGGATCAAGATCACCCAGTTGCGCCAGCAACAGGTCATGCGCCCCCTCTTCGAGTTCTCCGGCGCCTGCGCCGGCTGCGGCGAGACCCCGTACATCAAGATGGTCACTCAGCTCTTCGGCGACCGCATGATCATCGGCAACGCCACCGGCTGCTCCTCGATCTACGGCGGCAACCTCCCCACCACCCCCTACTGCGTGGACCACCACGGCCGTGGCCCCGCCTGGAACAACTCGCTCTTCGAGGACACCGCCGAGTTCGTCCTCGGCTTCCGCGTGTCGCTGGACAAGCAGATGGAGTTCGCCCGCGAACTCCTGCAACGGCTGGCGCCGCAACTGGGCGACGACCTCGTGGCCGCCCTGCTCCACGCCGACCAGCGGGACGAGGCCGGCATCTACGAGCAACGCGAGCGCGTGGCCGCGCTCAAGGCCAAACTGGCCGGCCTGACCGGCAGCGACGCGAAGATGCTGCTGGGCGTGGCCGAGGCCCTGGTCCGCAAGAGCGTCTGGGGCTTCGGCGGCGACGGCTGGGCCTACGACATCGGCTACGGCGGGCTCGATCACGTGCTGGCCAGCGGGCGCGACGTCAACCTGCTGGTCCTGGACACCGAGGTGTACTCGAACACCGGCGGCCAGGCCTCGAAGGCCACCCCGCGCGGCGCGGTCGCCAAGTTCGCCGCCGCCGGCAAGCCCGGCCGCAAGAAAGACCTGGGTCTCATCGCCATGACCTACGGCCACGTCTATGTCGCCAGCGTGGCCATGGGTGCGAAGGACGAACACACCCTGCGCGCCCTGCTCGAGGCCGAAAGCTACCCCGGCCCCTCGCTCATCATCGCTTACAGCCACTGCATCGCCCACGGCATTGACCTGGACCGCGGCGTGGGTGCCCGGCACCAGAAACTGGCCGTCGAGTCCGGCCAGTGGCTCCTGTACCGCTACGACCCGCGCCGCGCCGCCGCCGGGGAGAACCCGCTCCAACTGGACTCGCCGCCGGCCAAACTCAAGGTCAGCGAATACCTCCTGGCCGAAAACCGCTTCAAGATGCTCACCAAGACCCGGCCCGAGGAGGCCCGCCGCCTCATGGAAGCCGCCCAAATGGATGCCGAGGCCCGCTGGCAGTTCTACACCTACCTCGCCGCCCGCCACGGCCACGGCACCCCCGCCGCCGCGCCGCCGGTCGCCACCCCGGCCACTTCCGAAAACGCCTGAACCCTGCCGCCCCGGGCGCCACCCCAGGAGACTCCATGGACCTGAGCACCACCTACCTCGGACTCAAGCTCCGCAGTCCGCTCATGCCCTCGGCCAGCCCGCTCACCCGCGAGCTGGATGAAATCAAACGAGCCGAAGACGCCGGCGCCGGCGCCGTGGTCCTGCCCTCGGTCTTCGAGGAGCAAATCCGCCACGAGACCGCCGAGCTGGACGTCATGCTCGAAAAGGGCACCGAAAGTTACGCCGAAGCCCTGAGCTACTTTCCCCAGGTGGGCGAGTACCGGGTCGGCCCGGACGACTACCTCGTACTCATCCAGCAGGCCAAGCGCGCCGTCCGCCTGCCCGTCATCGCCAGCCTCAACGGCACCTCCGTGGGCGGGTGGACCGAATACGCCCGCCAGATTCAGCAGGCCGGGGCCGACGCCCTCGAGCTGAACATCTACTACATCCCCACCGACCCCGAGCTGCCCGGCGCCGCGGTGGAAAAGACCTACCTGGACATCCTGCGTCGCGTGAAGGCCGCCGTGACCCTCCCGGTCTCGGTCAAGCTGGGGCCCTACTTCAGCAACATGGCCCACATGGCCCGGCAGTTCGAGGCCGCCGGCGCCGACGGCCTGGTGCTGTTCAACCGCTTTTACCAGCCGGACATTGACCTCGAAAACCTCGAGGTCGAGCACAGCATCCTCCTGAGCACCCCCCAGGCCCGCCGCCTGCCCCTGCGCTGGATCGCCATCCTCTACGGCCGGGTCCGCTGCAGCCTCGCCGCCACCAGCGGCATCCACACCGCCTACGACGCCCTCAAGATGCTCATGGCCGGCGCGGACGTGACCATGCTCTGCTCGGTCCTGTTGCGCAAAGGCATGGCCCAGATCGCCGTCATCGAGCAGGAGATGAAACGCTGGATGGAAGAGCACGAGTACGCCTCCGTGGACGAGTTGAAGGGCTCGATGAGCCAGCTCAAGTGCCCCGACCCCACCGCTTTCGAGCGTGCCCAGTACATGCGGCTGATCTCCACCTGGAAGCCGGCCTGAGCAGCCGGTCCCGCCGTTGGTCCACCGGCCCCGGATGCGGGGCCTTTTTTTTGCGCCGGCGCCGTCACCACGCTCCCCGTGGTTTCCCGCTCGCCGCCGCGGCCCGGGTCTTCTACGCTGCGCGCGCCAACCATGCTGGAATTCAAGTCCAACGCCGACATCGCCCCCTGCCTGGGGGTGGTCATGCCGGTGTACAACGAGGCCGCCACCGTGGCCGAGGTCATCCGCACCGTCCTGGCCCAGCGGCCGGTGCTGGAACTGGTGGTGGTCAACGACGCCTCGACCGACGGCACCCGCGAGGTGCTCGAGCGGTTGACCGACGGCGAGCCGCGCCTGCGGGTGCTGCACCACAGCGTCAACCAGGGCAAGGGCGCGGCCCTGCGCACCGGCTTTGCCCACGTCACCGCCCCCATCGTCATCGTCCAGGACGCCGACCTCGAGTACGACCCCGCCGAGTACTTCCACCTGCTGGCGCCCATCCTGGCCGGCAAGGCCGACGTGGTCTTCGGCTCGCGCTTCCTGGGCAACGGCGCGCACCGCGTGCTGTACTTCTGGCACGCCGTGGCCAACAAGTGCCTCACCCTGCTCTCGAACATGACCACCAACCTCAACCTCACCGACATGGAGACCTGCTACAAGGTCTTCCGCCGCGAGGTCCTGGCCCGCATCGCCGTCGAGGAAAACCGCTTCGGCTTCGAGCCGGAAATCACCGCCAAGGTCGCCCGCCTGGGCGTGCGCATCTACGAGGTGCCCATCTCCTACTACGGCCGCACCTACGCCGAGGGCAAAAAAATCGGCTGGAAGGACGCCGTCCGCGCCGTCTGGTGCATCCTCAAGTACAGCCTCAAACCGCTCGCATGACCCCCCCGCCCGCGGCCCCCGCCCCCAACGCCGCCGCCCAGACCGAGGACTTCGAGTTCGCCGCGCTGGACCAGGCCCGCCATTACCGCACCCGGCTCCTGCGCGAGTTTGGCGCCGACCTCGCCGGCCGCGTGCTCGAAGTGGGCGCCGGCATCGGGCAAATGACCGCCGAACTGCGCGCCCATCCCGGCGTGCGCGAGGTGGTGGCCGTGGAACCCGAGGCCCGCTTCTGCGAGCGCCTGCGCGCCCGCCTGCCCGGCCAGCGCGTCGTCTGCGGCACCGTGGCCGACCTGGGCGCGGACGCCGCGTGGGACGCCGTGCTGAGCGTGAACGTGCTCGAACACATTGCCGACGACGCGGCCGAACTGCGCGCCTACCGCGACCTCCTGGCGGCCCGGCGCGGCGCGTTGTGTCTGTTTGTGCCCGCGCGGCCGGAGCTTTACGCGCCGATTGACCGCGACTTCGGCCACTACCGCCGCTACACCCGCCCCGGCCTGCGGGCGCGGCTCGAGGCGGCGGGCTTTCGCATCACCCGCCTCCGTTACTACAACTTCGCGGGCTACTTCGCCTGGTGGCTCAACTTCTGCGTGCTGCGCCGGCGCCACTTCGACCTGGCCGGCGTGCGGCTGTTTGACCGGGCCATCTTCCCGTGGGTGCACACCCTGGAAACGCGCGTGCTGGCGCCGCCCTTCGGGCAGAGCCTGCTGGCGGTGGCGCGACCGGCCCTGCCATGAACCGGCGCGCCTGGTGGGTCTGGCTCCTGGCCAGCGCGGCCCTGGCGCTGGGGCTGTTCCGCGGCGCCCTCTGGGGCAACCGCCTGCTGGCGCCACTGGACCTGGCGCCCGCGTTGCTGGCCAAGTACCGCTGGATGGCTCCGGAGCATTCCGGCATCCCGGCCAACCACTACGTCATTGACCAACTCACCTACGACCTGCCGCTCCAACACACCTTGTACCAGGCCTGGCGGCGCGGCGAATTGCCCTGGTGGGACCCGTACACCTTCGGCGGCCGGCCGCTGCTGGCCGACGCCCACGTCAACGGCACCGACCCGGTCCGGCTGCTCTGCTACGCCCTGCTGCCCTTCGTGCCGGCCTACAACTGGACCCTCATCCTGCACTGGGCCCTGACCGGCGCCGGGCTGCTGGTGCTGTTGCGACGCTGGGGTTTTGGCGTGACGGCCAGTGTGGGCCTGGCGCTGGCCGGCCAATGCGCCGGCTACCACGCCATTTTCTTCGGCCATCCCTGGAACACCGGCGCGTTCCTCTACTACCCGTGGCTGTGGTGGGCGTGGGATGCCTGGCTGAGCGAAGGCCGCGCTTGGGCCCGGCCCGCGGCCGGGCTGGCCATGGCGGGCATCTTTTACGCCGGCAACATCCAGTCGCACGCCTACCTGGTGGTCTTCGCGCTGGTGTTCCTGGTGGGCTACGGCGGGCGGACCTGGCCCCAATGGCGGCGGGCGCTGCCGCTGGTGGCGGGCACGGGCGTATTGGGGGCGTTGTTGGCCGCGCCGGTGCTGGCGGCGCAGGTCGAGTTCTACCGGCTGAGCGTGCGCCCGGTGCCGGTGCCGTGGAACCCGATATCGTGGCTGAGCGGACTGGCCTCGCTCACCGCGTTTCATCCCTGGGCCCTGGGCACGTTCCGCACGCTGGACCTCTCGAAGCTTTTCGGCCAGTACGCGCTGGGGTTTGTGGTGTTCACCGGCTCGGCGGCCGCGGTATTGACGCTGCTGGGGGCGGTACGGGGGCGGGACCGGGCACCCCGGCCGGAAATCTGGCGCACGGCCCTCGGGCTGGTGCTGGCGTACCTGCTGATCCTGTCCACGCCGCTCCAGTCGCTCTTGTACACGCGCTCGGCGGGCCTGGCGGTGCTGGGCGGGGTGGTGCTGGCGGCGCTGGGCCTCGAGGCCCTGCGCCGGGAAACCGCCGCCTGGCGCGCCTGGGGAATGGGCCTGGCCGGCCTGGCCGTGGGCGCCGCGCTGGTGCTGAACCTGGCGGCCTTCGTGGTGTACCCCCGCCTGCTGCCGCGCGTGCTGGCGAAGTTTCAGCAGGAGGCGGCCGGCCGCGGCGCCCTGGGTGCGGCGCCGGCCCTGCGGGAGTTTCAGGCCCGCAACCTGCCGCGCGAAATCTCGGTGCGGAATCCCGAGACCGTGCTGGCCACGCTGGGCCTGCTGGCGGTGGCCGGACTGTGTCTGCGGCCGGACTGGCGGCGTCGGCCGGGCGTATGGCCCGCGCTGCTGGCGCTGAACCTGGCGCCCGGGGCGCTGTTTTACGCGCGCTTCATCCCGAACCACCCCGTGCGGGCCTGGCAGTTGTTGCAGGCCGGCGGCCCGGAGCAACGCCGCGTGGCCGCCGAACTGGCCGGCACGCCGCGCCGGCTGCGGGAGGTGGCGCCCTCGGTGTACGACCAGGTGTTCCCGAACTGCCTCGGTCACCTGGCCGAGGTGCGGGTCCTGCACGGTTACTCGGCGCTGGTGCCCCGCAGCTTCTTCACCCTGCCGCCGGTCGAGCAGGAGGCGTGGGCCGCGCGCGTGGCCGACGCCACCTACACCACGCCCGAGCCGGGCCGGCCCGCCGGCCGTTGGGACCCGCCGCCCGCCGGTACCGCGCCGGCGGCCTTTCACTGGCAGGGCGCGGCACCGCGCGCGTTCCGGGTCGAACTGGTTTCCCTGAACGAACAGCGCGTCACGCTCGAGCCCGGCCCGGCGGGCAAGCTCTTGTGGGCGGACACCGCCTACCCCGGCTGGCGCGCGGAACTGGCCGGCCAACCGGTGCCGGTCCGCCCGGTGGCGCCGTGTTTCTCGGAGCTGGAAGTCCCGGCCGCCGACGCCACCGCGGAACTGCGGTTGTTGTACCGGCCCACCGGCTGGGCGGTGACCCGCGTGCTGGCCGCGGCCGGCCTGGTCGGGGTGGTGGGCGCGGGGCTCCTGTCGCGGCGCGTTCCCGGCCGGGCCACTGCCGGTTGAACCGGGCTGTGCCGTGTTGCCCACCGTCCCGCCCGTCCCGCCCCGGAGTGATTGCCGGAGGTGGAACCCGTTTCTGCGCTGGCCGCGCGCGGCCCTGGCGGCGAGCGCGCTGGTGGGCCTGCCCCTGCTGGCGCCGCTGGCGCGCTGGACGGTAAGCACGGAAGTGGGCGCGTTGTTGCAGGGCGATCAACGCAGCCTCGCCGCTTACGCGCAGGCGCGGGAGATTCTGGGCGAGAACGAGGTGGTCCTGGTGAGCCTGGAACATCCGGACCTGTTTTCGCCCGCGGGCCTGGCCCTGGTGGCGCAGGTGAGCGCGGCGCTCGAGGGCCTGCCCGGCGTGATCGAAATCAAGAGCCTGACCCACGCCGTGCAACCGGTCCGCCGCGGCTTCGGCTTCACGATGGTCCCGTTGTTGCCCGACCCGCCGTGGGACGCGGCCCGGCTGGCGGCGTTTCGTGACTTTTGCCTGAGTCATCCGCTGGTGCGCAACGTGATGGTGGCCGCGGACGGCCGGCACACGGCGCTGACCGTGACCTTCGCGGGCCGGCCCGCCACGGGGGCGGAGCAGGCGGCCTTCAATGCGCGGCTGGACGCGGCGTTGGTGCCGTTCCGCGCCGCGGGCGTGCCGCTGCGGGTGCTGGCGCTGCCGCGCATCGAGGCGGAGATCCGCGCCACACTGGGGCGGGACCTGCGGCGGTTTGTGCCCGCGGCGTTGGGGGTGGTGGGGGTCACGCTGTGGGCCACCTTTCGCTCGCTACGGCTGGCGGGCTTTGCCCTGGCCAATCAGGCGCTGGCGCTGGCGCTGGTGCCCGGCCTGTTTTCCCTCGCCGGCCGGCCGTTGACCGTGTTCACGCTGCCGCTGTTGCCGCTGCTGGCGGGGCTGCACCTGACCCTGCTCCTGCACCTGCTGCTGGCCTGGCAACGCGCGCGGGTGCGCGGGCCGGACCCCGCCGCCGCGCTGCGGGCCGCGCTGGATGTGGTGCAAAAGCCGGCGGCCTTTGCCGTGTTGACCACGCTGGTGGGCTTGCTCTCGCTGACCATCGGCGAGCTGGCCCCGATGCGGGAGTTCGGCGCCCTGGGCGCGCTGGGATTGGCCGGGGTTTGGGCCTTCACCTTCGGGCCCGGGCTGGCGGGGTTGCGGGTGCTGGAAGACCGACTCCAACCGCGCGCTCCCGCGGGGCTTCCGGGCGGCGCCCCGCCGGGCCCCGCATCTGCCGAAGCCGGTACCGGGTCCGCGGCCGAGCCCGGCACCGCCCGGGCGGCGCGGTGGGTGGACGGGTTGGCGCGCGGGCGACGCTGGATTTGGGCCGGCACCGCGGTCGCGGCCGTGGCCACCGGCGTGGGGCTGGCGCGGTTGCGCACCGACGTGCGGGTGAGCGAGATGCTCGCTCCGGCCAGCCCCACGCGGCAGGCGCTCGAGGAGCTGGACGCGGTGTACGGCGGGATTCACGTGGTGCCGATCGAATTCGACACGGGCACCGCCGGCGGGGTGAACCGGCTCGAGTTCCTGCGTTACCTCGAGGCGGTGCATCGGTTCGCTGCCGCGCAGCCGGACGTGACCGGCGTTTACTCCTACGCGCAGTTGCTGGCGTTGGCGAACCAGGTGTGGGAGGGCGGCCGGCCGGAGGCGTTGCGGCTGCCGGACCGGGCCCTGCAAATCGGGCTCTTCGTGGCGGCGCTGCGGGCGGCCGATCTTCCGTTTCTGGCGGCGTTGTGCGACCGGGAGTTTCGCACGGCCCAACTGGTGGTGCGCACGCGGCACCTGCCGGCCTCGACATACCTGCGGCTGGTGCGCGCCATCGTGGCCGAAGCCGACCGCACCCGGCCGCCGGGGGTGACGGTCTCCGCGACCCGGGGGTTGCACGCGTGGCTGGAGGCGGACCGGCGCCTGCTGCGCAGCCAGGCCCGCAGTGCGGCGCTGGCGGCCGGGGTGATCGGGTTGACGCTGGCGGGGCTGTGGCGCTCGGTGCGGCTGGCGGGCCGGGCGTTGGCGGCCAATGGCGTGGCCGTGGCCCTGGCGCTGGCCGGGGCGGGCTGGGCGGGCGTGCCGCTCAACTCGGTGACCGTGATGGCGGGCGCGCTGGCCCTGGGCGTGGCGGTGGATGACTCGGTGCATCTGCTCACGCACTGGCAACGCGCCCGGCGCGCGGGCGGGACGAACCGCGAGGCGCTGGTGGCCGCCCTCGCAGTGAAAGGGCCGCCCATCGTTTGGACCTCGGTGGTGTTGACCGGGGTCTGCGGGTTGTTTGCCCGCTCGGGGTTTCCGCCGGTGGCGCAGTTTGGCCTGCTGCTGGCGGGGGCCTTTGCGGCGGCCCTGGGGGCGGTGCTGGTGCTGCTGCCGGCGTGGCTGTTGGCCCGAGGCGATTGAGGCTGGCCAGCGACGGGCGCGCGGCGCATCGTTCCGGCCGAAACGAGTTTGCCCCGATGAAACATCCAAGCGAAGCGTTGGCCCGGCCCGGCCGGTGTGGGGAGCGATGGCGGTCCTTCGGCCTGGGCGTGGTGGTCCTCGCCCTGGCCGGTCCGGGCAGTGCCCCGGGTCGGGCGGGCGAGGAAGGTTCCGCCGCGGCGGCGGCCCGCCCCGCGCGCGGGCTCGAGGACCAGGTCGTCGAGCACGGCGACATGAGGCTGGTGGTCAGCCCGACCCGGCAGGAGGTGGAGATCCGGTACCGCGGGGCGCTGCTGTTGCGCTACGCGATGGCCCCCACGAACTACAAGCCGTACGTGAAGGAACTGCGCACGCTCGCCGGCGACAATCTTCTCCTGGACGCTCCGCCGGACCACCTGCACCACCACGGCTTGATGTACGCCATCACCGTCAACGGCACCAACTTCTGGGAAGAACAGACCGCCCCGGGTGGGCAGCGGCTGCTGGCCGTGCCCTCGCGCATGGTGGGCGCAACCCCGGACGGCCGGCCCCGGGCGACCCTGGCGCATCCGCTGGCCTGGGTGGCCGGCCCGCACCGCGAGCACACCAACGCCCTGGCCGTGGCCCTGTTGCTGGAGCGGCGCACGCTGACGTTGGTCGTGGACGCGGTCGCGCGCGAAGTGGCCCTGTACTGGGCCGCGGAATTTGCCGTGGGCCCGGCCGCCGAGCAGGTCACCCTCAGCGGCACGGCCTACCACGGCCTGGGGATGCGGTTTGTCCGGGACTTCGACCTGCGGGCGCAGCACCTGAATTCCGAGGGCGCCCCCTACTCGGCCGAGCAGAAGTGGGACGTCATTCCGGCGCGCTGGGCGGCCACGCAGGGACACCTGGACGGGCGCGCGGTGATGGCGGCCATTTTTGCCGGACCTCACAACGCCGGCCCGAGCCGGTTTTTCAGCATGCGCAACCCCTTTGCCTACCTCTCCGCGACCCAGGGCCTGGACGAAAAGCCGCTGACCTACAAGCGCGGGGAACGTTTCCGGCTGGATTACCTGATTATCGCCCGGGACGACCACCCCGGCCCCGAAGCGCTCGAGGCCCGGTACCGGAAATGGCTGACCGAGCTGGGCGGGACGAGCGGGCGATGACCGCCCCTGCGCGGGCGGCAATCTGAGCGCGGAGGGGGCCCACGCCATGGCCGGGGCCGGGGTGCCCGGCGGGGCAGGGGTCGTGGAAAAATTTCCGCACCCGGCCCGCGCGCCGGCAGACGGTCGCGAGCAATGGCGTTGGGATCGGGTTGATGGCCAGGCCCTTTCTGCCCGAGCAATTTTTTACAAGACACCCCGGCGCCTCGGCTTGCCAAAGCCGTTGAATGGGGCCATTAGTGGGCCATGCAAGCCCGAAACCGCCCGACGCGCCCCGCCTTTACGCTCATCGAGCTGCTGGTGGTGATCGCCATCATCGCCATCCTGGCCGGGATGCTCCTGCCGGCCCTGGGCCGCGCCAAACAGAAGGGCCAGGCCACCGCCTGCATCAACAACCTGCGCCAGATGACGCTGGCCACGAAGTTGTACGCCGACGACTTCGGCGGCCGCTACCCCTTCACCTTTCAGGTGCGGGGCAACAACGTCACCCGGCGCGCCTGGTTCAACTTCCTCCAGCCCTACCAGCACAGCACCAATCTGCTGCTCTGCCCGGTGCGCAGCCGCAAGTTCAAGGAATTCCTCCAAAACTACCCTAGCGACGCCGCCGACCAGGCCATCTCGAATTACGGCATGAACTTCCGCCTCGGCGGCTGCGACTGGCCGGGCATCTGGGACGTGAAAGACTGGCCGCCGGTGCGCGACGTGGCCGTGCGCGTGCCCACCGCCACCGTCTTCCTGACCGATGCCGGCACCAAGCCGGTCAACACCCGCGACCCGCTCCGCTGCGTGACCACGGCCTCGCCCGAAAAACCGGGCTGTTGGATCATCCACGACCCGGGCAACGACGCGCCGAACACCGGGGGCGTGACCAACGACGACCCGAACTGGGGCGGACCCCACCCGCGCCACGGCGGGCGCAGCGCCCTCGCGTTCGCCGACGGCCACGTGGAAAGCCTCCTGCCCCGGCAGTGGTTCTGGGCCGGCTCCCCCTGGCTCAAGCCGGACGTGGGCGGCGGCCAGTGAACCGGTCCGCGGCCCGGCACCCTACAGCGCGCGCAGGCCGGCCACCACCGGCTGGCGCGCGGCGCGGAGGGCGGGGAACAGCCCGCCCAAAAATCCGATGGCGACGGCGTAAGCGATGCCCCGCGCCAGCAGGCCGGGCGTCACGTTGAAGGCGAAGGCCACCTGGCTGAAACTCTGCCAGTTCATCGTGGCCGTGCGGTAGCCGTCGAAAGCCAGCCAGGCCAGCCCGCCGCCCAGGCCCCCGCCGACCAGCGCCAGCACCAGCGCCTCCGCCAGCACCGAGCCCACCACCGGGCCGCGGCCGAAGCCCAGCGCCCGCAGCGTGGCGATCTCGCGCGTGCGGGCGGCCACGGCCGAGTACATGGTGTTGAGCGCGCCGAACACCGCCCCCAGCCCCATCAATCCGGCGACCAGCGAGCCCAGCCCGGTCACCAGCGTGTACATCACGCGCGTCTGCGCCGCGTAAAACTCATCCTGCCGGAGCACCTTCACGTTCAGGCGCGGGTCGCGGGTCAGCGCCGCGCGCAGGGGTTCGAGGGCCGCCGGCGATTCCAGCCGCAGCAACAGCGACTGGTAGATGTTGCCGCGCTGGTAGGCGGTCTGCAGGGCGAAGGCGTCGGTCCACAACTCCGATTCGTGGAGCCCGCCCGCCGCGGTGAAGTGTCCCACCACCGTCCATTCTGCCCGGCCCAGCCGCACCCGATCGCCAATTTCCAGGCCCGCAAACTGCCCCGCCGCGCCCCGGCCCACCAGGACCTCGTTGCGCCCGGGCGCGAAGGCCCGGCCGGCCACGATCCGGACCCCGTCGCGCACGCGAAAGGCGGCCTCCTGCACCCCGCGCACCACCACGTTTGCGTCCGTGCCGGTGCCGCGCTTGGGCAGGTTCACGATGATCAGCAGCTCGGCCGAGGCCAGCGGGCCGGTCTGGTCGTGCCGCACGCCCGGGGCGTTGGCGATCCAGCGCACTTCCTCGCCGCCCAGAACACTCACCGTTTCGCTGTCCGCACCGCCGCGCAGCACGATGGCCGTGTCCGGCGCGGTGGCCTGCGTCACCGCCCGGCGGAATCCCTCGCCGATGGACAACGTGCCCACCCACACCGCCACGACCCCGGCAATGCCGAAGACCGTGGCGGCCGCCGACCCGGCGCGTTGGGGGAGGCTGCCCAGGCTGAAGCGGGTGACCGCCAGCAGTTGCTCGAGGGCGTGGATTGGTCCGGTCATGGCCCTAGGCCCGCCGCAAGGCTTCCGCGATGCGCAGTCGCCCCGCCTGCCAGGCGGGGAAGGCGCCGCTGACCACGCCCAGGGCCGCGGCCAGGCCCACGCCCAGCACCGCGTCGCGCACCGGGAAGTAAAACACCGGCAGCGCGCCGCGGGTGGGGTCGCCCGCGGCAATCAGCGCCGCGGCCAGCGCCAGCCCCGTGCCCCCGCCCGCCAGCGCCAGGCAACAGGATTCGGCCAGCACCAGCCCCAGGACCTGCTGGTGCGTGAAGCCCAGCGCCTTCAACGCCCCGATTTCGCCGGTTCGCTCGCGCACCGCCTGGGCCATCGTGTTGCCGGCCACCAGCAGGATGGTGAAGAACACCGCCGAGAGAATGGCCTTGAGGATCGCCCCGATGTCCCCGATCTGCTGCGCGAACCCGGTCAGAAACGCCTTCTCCGTCTCGGTCTTCGTCTCGGCCGCGGAGTTGGCAAACTCGCGGTCCACCGCCCGGGCCACGGCGGGCGCCTGCTCGGGGTCGCTCACGCGCACGGTGTACCAGCCCACCAGCCCCGCGCCGAAGGCCCGGTTTTCCTCGAAGTAGTCGTGCCGGAAAAACAGCGTCGTCGTGTCCACGCCGGGGCCGGTGCCGTCGTAGATGCCCACCAGGTCGAACTCCCACAGCGCGCTGCCGCTCTTGGTGGTCCAGATTTGGGAGAGGATGGGAATGCGGTCGCCCACCTGCCAGCCGAAGCGCCGCGCCGTGGCCCGGCCCACGATGGCGCCGGTGCGGGTGCGCAACCAGGCCAGGCGCTGGTCCTCGGGCAGCACGTACTCGGGGAACATGCGCAGAAACGGCTCGGGGTCCACCGGCATTTGCGGGAAAAAGTTCCTGGGGTCCTGGTACACGCCGCCGAACCAGGTCTGGAACACCACCGCCTCGACCCCCGGCACGGCCAGCACACGCTCGCGGTAACTGACCGGCAGCAGTTCGGTGATCGAAACCCGGTGCCGGGTGATCAAGCGGTCCGCGCCGGCCACCTCGACCCCGGCGTTGAAGCCCACGCGGATGGCGGCCAGGTAGCCGAACAGCACAAAGGCCACCGTGATCGAGAGCAGGGTCAGGAAGGTGCGGAGTTTTTTCCGCATCAGGTTGCTCCAGATCAACGGCAGAAAACGCATCGGCCCGCCCAGTGTGGCGGCGAAAACCGCCCCCGCAAGCGGGCAATCGCCCCGGCCCGCGCCGGCCTCACCAGTGGCCGAACCGGTCCGCCGGCCGGGGATGATTCTCGGGGTGGACCAGGTACACGGTGTGGCCGGACACCGCCCAGGCGCGCGCCAGGTTTTCGCGGGGGAACACGCGCCGGATTTCGCGGCCGGTGCCCGGGTCGTTGACCACCACCGCGCCGGTGTCCGTGAAACCGCGCACCACCACCAGGTGCCCGTCGCGGCGGTCCCGGGGCTGGCCGCGCAGCAGGTTGTAGGACACCGACACCGCCACCGGCACGCCCGCCGCCACCCAGTCCTCCAGTTCGGCCACGTCGCTCAGGCGGGTCACGTACGCCCGCAGGCCGGGGAAACTGCCGGCGAACGCGGTGTTGAACGACCAGTTGCCCGTGCCCGGCCACTCGGGGTCGTGCACCGCGCGGGCCACCGCCGGCACCTCCAGATCCAGCTCCGGTCGGTGCAACTGCGCGCCCCAGTACGCCAGCAACATGGACAGGCTGGTCGGGCTGCACCAGGCCGAGACGCCCTCCGGGTAGATCACCTGCGTGCGCTCGGGCACGGCCAGCTCGCGCCCCCACGCCGCCCGGTTCGGCGGCAACGGTGCGGGCCGGGCGCGGTTGTCCCGCAGGCTCAGGCCGAGAAATTTCAGGCGCGGCCGGGCGCCGGACTCCGCCGCGGTGAACGTGACGCGGAGTTGCACCTCCCGGGCCGGGGCGCTCAGCACCAGGGTGTCGGTCGCCACCTCGCCGTCGGCGTCTTGCTGACCGCGCACGCTTTGGCGGGGGCGCGTCGCCGTGGGCTCGGCGGCCCAGAACCCCATCACGTACCAGGCGCTGGCCGGCGCGGGCCGTACGCGGCGCAGCTCGAACTTCAACCCCGTGCCGGGCGGCGTCTCGGCGTTCCAGGAAAGCACCGCCTCGTTCCAATCCAGGGCGGCCGCGACCGGCGGCGAGGTCCACGTCAGGGAAAGGCCGTCGGCGGCCTCCGCGCGCTCCCACGCGTCCAACCGTTCCCAGGCCAGGAACTGGCTGCCGCGCGGGTCCGCCGGCAGCGCCGCGCGCGAGCCCAAACCCGCCGCGACCAGCAGGGCCAACCACCGTTTCCCCGGAGGGCGGAGTTTCATCGCCCGGCCAGCGCCTCCAGCCAGCAGACCAGGGCCAGCAACCCGGCCGCCGCGCCCGCCGCCCGGTCCGCCGCGGTGCGGGGGCCCAGCCGCGCGGGCAACCCGTTCAGGAGCAGTCCGCCGAGCAATCCCCCGGCGTAGCCGCCCGCGTGGGCCACCACGTCACTGCGCGGGTTCAGGCCCAGCAACACAAACAGCAGCGCGCCCGCCGCCACGCCGGCCAGGACCGAGCGCCACGCCGCCCGCGGGCTGCGCCACACGCCCAGCGATTGCACGGTGAGCAGACCCAGGGCGCCCATCACCATGCCGGAGGCGCCCAGCCCGCGGTACGGCCCGGGATGCAGGAACAGGCCGGCCAGGTTGCCCAACGCCCCGGCCAGCAGGGTGGTCCCCAATGCCCAGCCGGCACCGTACCGGCCCATGGCCAACCCCAGCGTGACCAGCCCGGTGGCCACGTTCGCCGCCAGATGGCCCACGTCCGCGTGGAGCATCGTGGCGGTGACCAGCCGCCACCATTCGCCCGTGGCGGTCACGGTGTGGGTCATGCATCCGGCCAGTTCGAGCCCCTCGCCGGTGGCGGCACTCAGGGCGTGCAGCGCCAGCAGGCCCCCGGCCCAGGCCAGCGCGCCCCCGTGAAAGCGGAAGCCCAGGTCGCGCAAGCGCCGCCGCAGCGCCCAGCCGCGGTTTTCCCGCTGGTACTGGCGGATGTTGGCTTGCGCCGCGGCGGCCTGGGCCGGAGCCACGATCAACACCCAGCCCAATCCGTCGGGCTGGTGGTCAATCGTCACCTCGATGCCCTGGCTGGCCAGCACCAGGCTCCAGTCCATGGCCTGGCGGCGCGACCGCGCGGGCAGGACCACGCCGGCCGGCTCGGTGGGGATGACCGGGTCAATGTGCACGCGACAACGCGTCGAAGATACGTCCCCCGGCGGCGGCTGCCAATGCCCGGGCCGGGCAGGCCGAAAATCCCCGTACATCGCGCGCGCCGGGAACCGGTCGCCGGGGCCGGGGAGATTCTCGACCGGCGTGGCCGGCCCGCGGGCGGGGCAGAGCGGGCCGCCGGTCACTTCAGTTCGGCCAGGCCCAGCTCCTCGATCACCCAGTCGAGGGACAGCGGCACCGGCTCGCGGCGGTTGCGGCGTTCGAGGTTGTGGAGGTGGGTCTTGAACAGCGCCACCACCGCCGGCCGCCGGGCCGGGTCCGCCACGGCCTGACGCGGGGTCAACCCGCCCAGCTCGGGCATCGCCAGGTCCAGCATCTGCCGGTAGCGGGCGTCGTGCTCGGCCCGGATTTGTTCCGGCGTGGGCGGCGCGGGCGGGGTGTCCGCGTCCGACTCGGCCGGGGCGGCCTCGCCGGGGGCGGTGCTTTCCGCAGTCCCGGCACCGGGGGGCGGTTCGTCCGGCGGCGCCGCGGGGGGCAACGCTTCGGCCTCCGGGTCTTCCGCCTCGCCGAAGATGGCGTTTTCCGCGGCGTGCACCAGGGCCTGTTGTTCCTGGACGGCCCGGAAAGCGCGGGTGAGGTCCAGTTGCACATCGTCCACAAAGCGCGTTTGCGTCGCGAACTCGCGCCGGACCCACTCGAGGGCCCGCGCGTGCCGTGCGCGTGTGGCGGTCTCCACCACCAGGAAGTCCGGGTAAAGGCGGAGGACACCGAGGGCCGGTGGGTCGGCCGGCCGGCTCCCCGGCACCGGGTCCGCAGGGGCCGGCGACTCGCCCGGCCCGGCCACCCACGTGAAAGCGGCCCGGGGCGGACCCAGTTGAAGCAGGGGCGAGGAGGCGGCGGGGCGCAGCGCGGGATGTGCGCGCAGGGCGGCCTCGAACTCGGCCGCCGGCACCTCGAGCTGGAAGCGGGCCAGGCATTGGTACAGGCCCAGTTCCTCGAGCAGCTCCACGCGATGCTCGCGCTCAAGGGCGTTGAGCCGGGCGAGACTTTCGCCCAGGTGCGCTTCGAGGTGGGCCCGCACGGCGTCCGCGGACGGCTCGGCGGCGGGCGTTCCGGTCGCGCCCGCGGCCTGCGTGCGCACCCAGTCCCACCAGCGGCTCCATACCGCGTGCGGCACCTCGACCGTGGGCAGGCTGAGCGCGGCGAAGTGCGCGAAATGGGTCAGCGCGGTCAGCAGGCGCGTGAACCGCACCACCGACGGCGCCAGCGCCCGGTCCATCACCAGAAACGGCGGCCGGTCCGGGTCCAGCAGGTCCGTGCAGACCAGGGTGCGGGCCTCGGTCACGCGCTGGACTTCGAGCACGGCCAGGCGGGTGTGGCGTTGGTGGCGCATCAGCACCTGTTCGTCGTTGTTGAGGCCGGGCCAACCCGCGGCCTCCCACGCCGCGGCCACGGGGCGCCCGTCCGGGCCCGGTTCCCGGAACAAGAGCCGGTGCAGCGCGCGCTCCAGCGCGGCCGTCACCCGCGCGGACTCCGGTTGGAGGGGCAACTCCTCCGCTTTGAGGCAGGCCTGCAAGCGTGCGCGGCCGTGCACCTGGAGGACGCGGTCCAGGGCCTTGCGCGACCATTCGGTGTTGACCCGTGCCCACAACTCGAAGCCCGCCGGGGCGAACGGAAAAAACGGGCAACTCGCCGGGCAGGGCAGCCGGCTACCGCGCTGCGCGCCGCAGTCGGCGGCGCTGATCGGGCCGTTCAGGACCGGGCAGGGCCGCTGTTTTTTACCGGCCGGGGCCGGCGACACCCTCGGATTCATCGCCCGCGCAGGATGGCCCCCCGCCCCGGCCCGGCAAGGCCAATTGCGCCGGCCGGGCCGGACTTGCCGCTACCCGCCCCGCGCCGATCCTGCCATACTGGCCGCGATGAATGACTGGATCACCAACTACGTGCGGGCCCAAAAGGCCGCGCTGGACTCGATCTCGGTGAGCGCGGTCGTCCGGCTGGTGGACACGCTGCGGCGCGCCCTGCTCGAGGACCGGCAGATTTTCGTCTTCGGCAACGGCGGCAGCGCCGCCAACGCCTCGCACTTCGCCACCGACCTGGGCAAGGGCGCCTCGGACAAGCTGGGCCGGCGCTTCCGCGTGCTCTGCCTCAACGACAACGTGAGTTGGTTGACCGCCCTGGCCAACGACTACGCCTACGAGGACGTCTTCGTGCGGCAGCTCGAAAACTACGCCCGGGAGGGCGACGTGGTCCTGGCCCTGAGCGTGAGCGGCAACTCGCCCAACGTGGTCAGGGCCGTCGAGTGGGCCCGGCAAAAGGGCCTCACCACCATCGCCCTGGTGGGCGCCCGGCGCGGCGCCCTGGCCGAGGCGGCCGAACAGGTCATCACCATTGACTCCGGCCACTACGGCCGCGTCGAGGACGCCCAGATGGGCATCTGCCACATGGTCTGCTACGCCTTCATGGAGGGCGAAGCCACCGTCTGAGCCGGCGCCGCACCACCCCGGTAGGGCGCCGCTGCGCCGGCGCCGCTCGCCCCGGCCGCGCCGCCGCGCGGCCCTACCACTCCTGCTTGCGGCGCGAGGTTCCCGGCTTTTTCCCCGGTCCGCGCCAGGGCGCGCTTGCCGGCCCGCGATGCCCCGCATAAGCTCCGGGCGTTGACCACCCGACGCCCGCGACACTCCCGCCATGCGGCGGCCGCCCTGCTGGCCGGCGCCGCAGCCGGCCTGGCCCTGCTCAGCTCCTGCGCCACGGTGGACCGGACCGTGGCCGCGCCGCCGCCCATCGAGGGCGCCACGTTTGTGGGTAACGCCGCGTGCGCGGATTGCCACGCCAACTACACCCGCAGCTTCGCCGCCAGCCCGCACGGCCGCTTTCACCGCGAGGACGTACTGATGGCCGGCCAGACCGGCTGCGAATCCTGCCACGGGCCCGGCAGCAAACACGTGGCCGAGGCCGGGGCGCGGGCATTCATCGTCAACCCGGGGCGCGACCCGGCGGCGTGTTTTGCCTGTCACCTCGAGACCCACGCCGAGTTCCACCTCCCGCACCGCCATCCGGTGCTCGAGGGGCGCCTCCAGTGCGTCCAGTGCCACGACCCGCACGGCCCGGACCTGATGAAGCCGGCGGGCGGTCTGGCCATGGCGCGCCTGAACGAGACCTGCGCCGCCTGCCACCGCGAGCAGGCCCGGCCGTTTGTCTTCGAGCACGAGGCGCTGCGCGAAGGCTGCGTCGTCTGTCACCAGCCGCACGGGGCCATCTCCCCGGCGCTGCTGGTGCAACGCGACGCCAACCTCTGCCTCAAGTGCCACGCCCAGGTCCAGACGCCCGGCGCGGTGATGATCGGCAAAACGGACCACGCGCTGTTGCTGCGGCTGGGCAGTTGCTGGAGCGCCGGCTGCCACACCGCCGTGCACGGCTCGAACATCCACCCCAAAATGCTCTACTGACCATGCCCGTCGCCGTGTCATCCCCGAGTGCCTGTCGCTGCCCAGGCTTCGTCGCGGGGCTGGCCGCGCTGGCGTTGCTGGCCGGGAGCGCCCGGGGCGCGGAGACGCCGGCGGTGGACCTGAGCCGGTTGCCCCCGCCGGCGGCGGTGACGGTGGATTACGAACGCGACGTGCGCCCGATCTTCGAGGCGGCCTGTTTTCGCTGCCACGCCGGCGAACGCCCCAGGAGCCGGTTCCGCCTGACCGACCGTGAATCGGCGCTGCGCGGCGGTGCGCTGGGCGTGGCCATCCTGCCGGGCGACAGCGCCCGCAGCCCGTTGATCCATTACGTGGCGCGGTTGGTCGAGGACCTCGAGATGCCGCCGCCGGGCAAGGGCGATCCGCTCACGCCCGAGCAGGTGGCCCTGCTGCGCGCGTGGGTGGACCAGGGCGCGCCGTACCCGGAGTCGGCCGCCCGCCCGCCGGTAACCCGCGTGCTCCGCGCGACGGCGGCCGTAGGGGGGGTGGCGGTGGAGGGCAACGCGGCGGCGTTCCGCGAGCATCACTGGCTGCCGGAGGGCGCCTCCGGGGGCTTCGAGCGGATCGAATGGCAGGAACCGGTGGGCCGGGACGGCCGGTTCACGGCGGAGACCCGGCTGGGGTTGGGCGCGGAGGATTACGAACTGAAGCTCGGCTACGAGCAACGCGACCTGGGTTTTCTGCGCGGCGGTTACCAGCAGTACCGGCGCTGGTTCGACGACTCCGGCGGGTTTTACGCGCCGTTTGGCGCCCCGGCTTTTGCCCTGGGCCGGGACCTGCACCTGGACGTGGGCCGCGCCTGGTTCGAGGCGGGGCTGGCGAAGCCGGACCTGCCGCGCCTGACCCTGGGCTATGAGAGCCGGTTTCGCGCCGGTGACCGCGCCACGCTCCAGTGGGGGTTGGTGACCGACCCGGCGAACTTCGAGTCCCGGGCCATTTACCCGGCGGCCAAGCGGGTGGATGAGCAGGAACACGAGTTGCGCCTGAATGTCCGCCACACGGTCCGGGGCCTGGAGATCGAAGACGATTTCCGCGCCACGTGGACCGACCTGCGCACGCGCCGGGACCAGGTGGACAGTTTCACCCTCGGCCAGGCCCTGCCGGACAGCGTGACGCGTCAGCGCGAGCAGTTCCGGGCGTTCACCGGCGCGAACCTGCTGCGCCTGGAAAAACCGGTGCGGGACTGGCTCCTGGTGAGCGGGGGCTACCTGTACTCGAACCTGGACGGCGAGGCGGGGTTCAGCAGCGAAAGCTTTGTGCCCGCCGATCCGTCGTTGGGGCCGTTTGTGGGCGAGGTGGCCCGCGAAATCATTCTGCGGCGCGAGGCCCACGTCTTCAACGCCAACGGCCAGCTCGGCCCGTGGCAGGCGCTCACCCTCTCGGCCGGCGTGCAGGCGGACTGGACCCGCCAGGAGGGCGTCGGCCCGGCCAGCCTGGGCGGGTTCCCCTCGCAGCTGGAGGCGAATCTGGACCGCTTCGCGCTGACCCAGCACGGCGGGCTGCGCTTTACGCGGATTCCTTACACGGTCGTGCACGCCGAGGCCCGCCTCCAGCAGGAGGATTACGGGCAGTTCGAGCGCCAGGCGGTGGGCGAGGACTTCGGTGCGCGCGATTTCCTGCGGGACACCGACGCCCGGGCCGACCTGTGGGATGTGCGGGCCGGGGTCACGGTTTCCCCCTGGACCCGCCTGGCCTTTGAGGCCGGCTATCGCCACCGCGCCAGCGAAACCGACTTTCTGCCCGGGCGCGATCTGGACGCCTCCGCGCAGCCCGGCAACGGTTACCCGGATTTCATCCGGGCGCGGGACATCACCACCGACGAAGTCAACGCCCGCGTGGTCTGGCGCGCCGCCCCCTGGTTCAAGGCGAGCCTCAAGTACCAGTACCTGACCACCCGCTACGATTCGCAGACCGACCCGCTGCTCGACCCGGTAAGCGACGACGCCTTGCCGGGCGGCCGTCTGCGCGCCGGCGAGTACCGCGCGCACGTTTACAGCCTCCACACCAGCCTGACCCCGGTGCGCCGGCTGGTGGCGCACGTGACCTTTTCCGTGAGCGATGCCGAGACACGCACCGGGCTGGCCACGGCGGCGGTGGCGCCCTACGCCGGGCAAATTTACACGCTCCTGACCAGCCTCAGTTACGCCCTGGACGCGCGCACCGAACTGATCGCCAGCCACGCCTTTGCCCGGGCCGATTACGAACCGGACCGGCTCGCCGACGGCCTCCCGCTGGGCCTGGTTTTTGACCGCCACCGTCTGCTGGCGGGCGTCAAGCGCCGGTTCCGGCACGGGTTGGAGGCCAGCCTCCAGTACGGCTTTTTCCAGCACGAAGAACCCACCCGCGGCGGGGCGGGCGACTACACCGCGCACGGCGTCTTCGCGTGGTTGAGCAAGCGCTTCGAGTGAGACGCGCGGTGCGGCCCGGGACGAGGCAAAACGCGCCCGGGACCGGTGAAGTCCGCGGGCGCGTTGGCTTGTGGTTTGGGTTGGGCAGAAACCGCACGGCCGCGGCCGGCTCGGCGCGCGGCGACTCAGGGCAGCAGCTCGAACTTCAACCGCCAGAAACGCCGACTGCCCGCCGCGGGCAGTTGGACCGGGTCGGCAAACCGCAACGTCTGCATCCCGCCGTCGCCCGGGATGGTTTCGACCAGGTTCCCGGATACGGGCGCGGCAAAGTCCACCTCGCCGGCGGCCTCGAGGCGCACCTGCAACCGGGGATCGTCCCGGCGCACCTGCAGCGTGAAGCTGACGGTGCCATCCGGACCAAAGACGGGCCGGACGCTCGGAGGCGCGTCGTTCGTGCGCGGGTTCCGGCGCAGGGCGTACTCGATGAGATTCGGCAGGCCGTCGGCATCCGGGTCCGCCAGGGGTCCGGCCAGGTCCGCTTCGGCGGGCAGGTTGAAATGCAGCGCCTGCCAACCCGAGAAGCGGGCGGTCACGGTGAGGGTGTAGGTCTGGTCCGCGGACTTCGCCGGCGAGCCGCTGTCGGTCACGCGCAGGGTTACGGTGAACTCGCCAAAGGTCAGGTCCGGCGGCGTGCCCGAGACCACGCCGGCCGGCGAGACGCTCAGCCAGTCCGGCCCGGCCACCTTGCTGAACGTCAGCGCGGTGTTTTCCGGGTCGCTGGCCGTGGCCGTGTACTGGTAGGGCTCGCCCTGAAAGGCGGAGGTCGGGGGCGTGGAGGTGAATTGCGGCGGCCGGTTTTCGGCCGGCTTGCTGGCGGCGCTGCCGGGGTTGGTCACTTTCCAGCCGGGAATCACGGAGAAATCGCCCTCCGGATCGCCCAGTTCGGTGCCGTTGCTGAAGCCGTCCCCGTCCGAGTCCAGCGCGGCCAGCGTGGCGCTCCAGAACGCGCGGCTGGACGAGCCGGTGATGGCCTCGACCGCCCGGCCGAAGGGGTTGCGCGGGCCACCGCCCGCCGGGCTGGTGTGACAGGTGGCACAACCGAAAACCTCGCCGTTGGGGAGCATCGAGACGCGGAAGGACCGTGCGGAAGCCGTCCGTTGAAACAGGCCGACCGCGGTGAGCAAAACCACAGAACAACGCATGATTGCGCCCATAAAACGCCAATCAAACTGCGCAGCCGGGGCTCCGGACGCAAGTTTTTTGACGCGACCCGGAACCGGGGCCGGGTTTGCGGACCGTGACGGCAAATGCGAGGTCGTCCTGGCCGGACGACGCGATCATCGAG
>JBBIJZ010000020.1:30113-43097 GCA_037445715.1 Verrucomicrobiales bacterium
GCCGGCTCAGCGGTCGAAGACGATTTCCCAGCGCGATTGCCCGCGCACGAACAGACGCGCCACGCGACCGGCCAGCTTGTCGGTCTCGCGTCGGGCGGTGTCCGGGCCGACCACCTGCGGGTACCAGCCATCGGCGGGCAGTTCCCCCAGAATCTTGCGCGGCGGGGACCAGCCGCGGGGATGGGCGAGGTCGGCGTTGAACGAGACGTACACACCTTCCTGGGTCCAGCGGGAATCTCGTGCGCGGTTCAGGAGCATTACGTACCGGCGCAGGTGGTGGTTCCAGTGGATGGCCGGTCCCCAGAAGGCGTCGGCATCCGCGCGGTGCCAGTCCACGCGGGCCGGGAAAATGGGCGTGGCCCGGCCGCCCACCCCCGGCTCGGTCCAGGCGCCGGCGTGCCATTTCCAGACCCGGCCCACCGGCACGTCGCGGTCGGCCCAGCGCATCCGGGCCACGGCCACGCCCTGGTCGGTCGCGGTGCCGGTGTAGGTGCTGAAAAAGAAGTAGAGCCAGCGCTGGCGGCGGTCGAGCACCACGCAGAAATCGCCGTGACCGCCGGCGAAGTAGAAGTTGCGCGTGCCGCAGTTGAGGGAGGTGGGCGGCGCTTCGAGCACGATGCCGAGGTCTTCCCAGTGCGCGCCATCGTCCCGGGAGCGCGCGGCCCCGATGCGCGGGGCGGTCAGGTGGGTGCCGGGACACAGCCCCGTCGGCTCGAAGTGATACCAGCCGTACAAGGTGCCGTCGGCGGCCTTCGCGGTGGCCTCGATCCAGCGTCCGCCGTTGGTCTGGTTGAGGTACTCGGTGCGGAGGTAGGCTTGCCCGAGGCCGAACAGGTCCGGCCCGCCGGCCCGCCAGGGGTGTCCGGCGGAGTTGAACACGAACAGCGTGGCGCCGCTCCAGTGCAACGGGCTGTTGCTGTCGGTCTCGCCCGGTTGATCCGGCGTCTGGCGGTTGGCGCCGGGGAAGAACACCGGCGGCGCCGGCTGCAGCTTCACGACCGGGTCCCGGGGCAGGGTGCGGCAACCGGCCAGGGCGACCCCAAACAGCACGACCAGCCCGGGCCAAACGGGGCGAGGTGCGGGCATGGCGCGCATCTAAAACCGGCCTCGGGCCGCCGGCAAGCGGCGAGCGCGCCGTCTTGCCGGGCCGGCGGAGGAGGTCGGGCGCGGGCGCGCCGCGTTCTCCCGCCGCTTAGCGGCCCGCCCGGGCGGCGGCCATGGCGGCCACGAATTGCCGGGCCAGATCGGTCAGGGCGGACCAGTCCTCGCGGGCCAGGATGTCCGCCGTGATGAGCGAAGAGCCCACGCCCACCGCCACACACCCGGCGCGCATGAAATCGGCCAGCGTGCGCAGGTCCACCCCGCCGGTGGGCACGATGTTGAGGTGGGGCAGGGGCGCGCGCAGGGCCCGGATGAAAGCGGGCCCGAGCGTGTCGGCCGGAAAGAGCTTCACAAAATCCGCGCCGGTTTCGTGGACCAGTTGCGCCTCGGTGGGCGTGCAGGCGCCCAACATGACCGGTTTGCCCGCGGCGTGCGCCAGCGGCACCAGTTCGCGGCGGGCGATGGGGCTGACCACGAACTGGGCCCCCGCCGCCAGGGCGTCCCGGCACTGGGCCTCCGTCAACACCGTGCCCGCGCCCACCAGCCCGCGCGGGCCGAGCCGGGCCGCGGTGGCGGCGAGGGCCGCGCAGGCGTCCGGCGTGGTGAACGTGACCTCGATGGCGGTGATGCCCCCGGCCACGAGGGCTTCGGCCAGGGGCGGTACCTGGTCCGCCCGGCGGGCGCGGACCACGGCGATGAGGCCCGGGTCGGTCAGGCGCCGACAGAGGTGTTCGCGGGAGGACATGGGCGGGGGGCGGCGGTTCAGAGGCTGTCCACGAAGCGTTGCATGGCGGCCTCCTGTTCCAGGATCGAGCGGACCAGTTTGAACTGGGTGCGGCAGCGGTCGAGGTTGTGGGCGGGCCGGTGCACGCGGAAGTACACGTCGCCGCTGAGGTAGTCGGTGAGGAAGCGGATGCCGATGGTGTAGGTGATGAGGCGGCCGGCGAAGGCGAGGTACTTTTTCTCGGCGGGGGTGAGGAAGTTGCGCGTGGCCTCGAGGTACCCCCGGGCCAGGGCCTCGAACATGGGCATCTGCATGCAGACCTTCGAGAGGTCCTGCTCGTCCTCGAGCGTGGGGCTGGTGGTGGTGCGCACCATGTCGCCGAAGTCGTAATGGACCAGGCCGGGCATGACGGTGTCCAGGTCCACCACGCACAGGGCGCGGCCGGTTTCCCAGTCGAGCATGACGTTGTTGAATTTGGTGTCGTTGTGGGTGATGCGCTCGGGGAGTTCGCCGGCGGCCTGGGCGTCGAGCAGGGTGCCGATCCAGGGTTCCTGGGCCAGGGCGAAGTCAATTTCGGGCCGGGCCGAGGCCACGCGGCCCACGCGGTCTTCCTCGATGGCGCGGCGCAGCGCGGCGAAGCGTTTGCGGGTGTTGTGGAAGTCGGGGATGGTCTCGTGCAGGCGCTCGCCGGGGAGGTCCGCCAGCAGACTTTGGAACTCGCCGAAGGCCCGGCCGGCCTCGTAGGCCTGTTGCGGGGTGTGCACGGCCTCGAAGGACTGGACCCGCTCGACGAACACGAAGGTGCGCCAGTAATCGCCGTTGCCGTCCACGTAGTAGGGCTTGCCGTCGTGGGTGGGCACCACCGTCAGGGCGCGGCGGGTGTACTGGCGCGCGCCCTGGGCGCGGAGTTTGCGCTGGAGATGTTCGGTCACGCGCAGGACGTTTTGCATGACCTTTTCCGGCTCGCGAAACACGCCCTGGTTGATCTTCTGGTGGATGTAGCGGACGGTCACCCCGCCCTGGTCGTAGGTGGCCGTGTAGGTCTCGTTGATGTGCCCGATCTTGCAGAGTTCGGCGTGCAGAATCTGCCCGTAAATCCGGAATTGCTGCGAGATTTCCTGCAAGTGTTGTTCGCGGTACAGCGGCATGGGGATTGTCACCGGGTTTTCCGGCACGTGCCTGCATGGGTGCCCGGGTGGGGCAATAATGCGGACGTGCCGGAGGCATAGTTGACACGGCGGACGCCGGCCGGCTCAAGCCAATTTCTGGGGCGGGTCGGACCGTCGTGATGTACCGTGGTCCCGGGCGGTCGGGGGGTGAGTTTTCCCCGGGCCTGCCATCGCCCGGCAATTGCCCGCGCCGTGGCGTCAGCCCGGGGAGTTCCCGCGGGTGCCGGCCGGGGCGCCCAGCAGCGCGGTCGGGAACGGTGGCCGGATTTCCTCGCCGCGAGTGAAGTCGGTGAACCACGGTTCGGGCGGCGCGGTGAAGTGCCAGTCCCGGCCCTGCCAGGCAAAGGCCAGCTCGGCGGCGTGGAGGGCCTGATGGGGCAGGAGCAGTTGGGCGGCCTGGGCGGGGGTCAGGCGGCCGAAGACGAAGTCGAGGTACAGCCGCACGTCGCCGCCGTAGATTTTATCGCCCACCAAGGGATGACCGAGGTGGGCGAGGTGGATGCGGATTTGATGTTTGCGGCCGGTGCGGGGTTGGACTTCCAGGAGGCTGAACTCGCCCTCGGCGCGGCGCCAGGACCGGAGCCAGCGCCAGGCGGTTTGGGCCGGAGCGCCATCCGGGCGCACGCAGTCTTTGATGGCCACCGGGCTGGCGGGGTCGGGCCCGAGCGGGGCGTCCACCTCGCCGGCGGGGGCGGTGGGTACGCCCCGGACGATGGCGAGGTATTTTTTGGTGACGGTGCGCGTCTCCCAAAGCCGGCGCAGGGCGCAGGCAGCCTCGGGGGTTTTGGCCACCAGGACCAGGCCGCTGGTCTCGCGGTCCAGACGATTGACCAGTTGGGGCGCCCCGGTGGAGCCCAGGTGCAGGCGGAGCCGCCCGATCAGGCTGCTGCACGCCTCGCCCTTGGTGGGGTGGCAGACCAGGCCGGCGGGCTTGTTGACGACCAGCAGCTCGGCGTCTTCATGGACCACGCTCAGCAGTTCGGCCATGCGGGGGAATGCGCCCGGCGAAACGAGCCGGGGGACCGGACGCGGGCGGGCTTACAGCGGCCGTACCCAGATGTTGCGGAAACGCACCGGGCAACCGTGTCCGGCCAGGGCCAGGGGACCGGTGCTCACGGCGTGCTTGTATTCGGGCACGATGCGATGGCCGGTTTCGCCATGGATGGGTTCATGCAGATGCACCAGCACCCCGTTGTGGAACATGGTCACGCGGGCCGGGGCCACCAACCGGCCGCCCTCGAACCGGGGCGCGAGGAAGATGATGTCGTAACTCTGCCACTGGCCGGGCGGGCGGGTCACATTCACCCGGGGTGGGGTCTGGCCGTAAATGGCCGCCGCTTGGCCGTCCGGGTAAATCTTTTCGTGGTACGAATCGAAAATCTGGATTTCGTACAGGCCCATGAGCAGGACGCCGTTGTTGCCCCGGTCGTACCACGGGCCGTCGAAACCGGCCGGGGCCAGCCATTCGAGGTGGATTTGGCAGTCGCCGAACACGGCCCGGGAAACCAGGTTGCCCGGGCCGGCCACGATTTCCCCGTTTTCCACGCGCCACTGATTGGTCTGCCAGGCCGACAGATCCTTGCCGGTAAACAGCACCACGGCGTCGCCCGGCGCCGGGGCGGGTGGCTGGGCCGGGCCGGGGTCCACCCGCGGTGGCGCGGGGCGGTCGGGGTCGTGGACGCGCCATTCGCACCAGGGGAGTTTGGGGGTGTCCTTGTAGCCGTAAACGCCGGAGCCGTTGCGCGCGAAGACCAGTTCGGCGCTCTGACCGGGAGCGGCCGCCAGTCCGGCCAGAAGGCCCCAGGTCAAAATGATGGGCCTGAAGCGGGGATGGACCGTTGTCATGGCGACGTGGTAGGCTTTTTCGCGTCGGGTCGCAAGGGCGGGTTGGACCGCCGGGCGGGTCGGGACCGAAAGACGGGCCAAACACGGCCCCAAAACGCCCGGACGACGAAGGCCGGACGCGGCAAAAAAAATTTTCGTGGAAGTGGAGATTTCCGTTTGACAAGCCCTTGCGCCACGCGTAGAAAGCCCCACGAATTGCGACACATTGAACCCCGGACAAAACCGTAACCGCGACGATTTTATGAAAAGCCTGATCACCTGTGCCGGACTTGCCGCCGTTGGGATGGTCAACCTGGATGCCCAGCCGATTGGCGAACCGTCCTTGAGCAAGCCCTGGAGCGTGTCCGCGAAGCTACGGGGCTTTTACGACAGCAACTACAACACGGTGCCGGATTCCGGGACCATCTTCACCAAGGAGGACAGCTTCGGGTTTTCCGTGGCGCCGTCGCTCGGAGTGAACTTTTTCCGGGACCAGACGACCCTGAGCCTGCGGTACGATTTCGACCTGCGCTGGTACGAGTCCCGCAAGGACGACGAGCTGGACATGTACCACGCCGGCACGTTGGACCTGGCCCACAGCTTCAACGAGCGTTACCGGCTCGAACTGCATGACACCTTCGCCTACACGGACGAACCGATGGTGGGCGAGGGGCAGGCGGCCACGTTTGTGCGGACCAAGGGCAACAACCTCCGCAACTACGCGGGCATCGGCCTGGTGGGCAGCTTCACCGAGTACTGGGGCTTCCGGGTGGGTTACGAAAACACCCTGTACGACTACGAGGAGAGGGGACCGGGGAGCCGGTCGGCGTTGCTGGACCGCCTCGAGCACAAGGCCACGGTGGACCTGCGCCGGGTGCTTCAACCCACGACCACGGCGCTGTTGGGGTACTCCTTCGGCTACACCACCTACACGGCGGATGAACCGCTGGCTTTGGGAAGCCCGCTCATGTCCGACTACCGGGATTACCTCAGCCATTTCGCCTTCGCCGGCTTGAACCACGAGTTCAATCCCCAGTTCGACACCCAAATCCGGGTGGGCGCCCAGGTTGCCGACTTCAAGAACGCCCACGACGACCACGTCCGGCCGTACGCCGACGCGGCCCTGGGTTACCGGTACGCCGAGGGCTCGCGCCTCCAGGTGGGCGTGAAATCGGGGTTTGTCTCGACGGACATTGCGCTGGACCAGAACAACTCCGGCGTGACCCTGGCGACCGATTCGACGACGTTTTACGTGGGCCTGAGCCACCGGATCACGGAGCGCTTGACGGCGCAGGCCCGCGGGCAGTGGCAGATGTTGCAATACATTGGCCAGGGCACCGGCTTCAACGACGAGTGGGACAACTACTACGCGGCCGACGCCTCGTTGATTTACCAGATCAACCAAAACCTGGCGGTGGATGCCGGTTACCTGTACGACAAGCTCGACTCGGACATCCCCATCCGGGCCTACACCCGCCATCGGGCGTACCTCGGCCTGCGGGCGACGTACTGAAATTTCCCGATTTGCTCCTTGCGCAAGCACCGGAGGCTAGGTACTGAACTAGCCTCCTTTTGTTTTTGAGTCATGGAAACGAACAAAGCGGCCACGACCACGGAATCGTCCCTGCACTTTCTGGATTACTGGCGGATCATCCGCATCCGCAAGACGGTGATCCTGGCGGTCTTTCTGTTGGTGGTGCTGACCACCGCGGGCGTGACGATGATGCTCAAGCCCACCTACCTGAGCACCGCCCGCATCGAGATCGGCAAGGAAACCAAGGCCATTGACCCCCTCGGGCGCACCCAGGTCCAGCAACCCTACGACCCGTACTTCATCACCACCGAGTTCGAGAAAATCCAGTCCAGTGCCGTCCTGTACCCGGTGATCGAAAAGCTGGATTTGCTGCGGAAATGGGCCAAGTTCTACAACCCGGAGGGCGAGGCCATCCTTCCCAACCAGGCCCTGCAACTGACCTACCTGATGTTGCGCCGCAACCTGGACGTGCGCCAGACGCGCAACAGCAGCCTCATCGAAATCCGCGTGTACAGTCGGGAACCCGCTGAGGCGGCCGAAATCGCCAACGCCATCGCGGCTACCTACAAGGGCTGGCGTCTGACCAACCGCATGGAGGAAACCTACAAGGGCATCGAGGTCCTTGAAACGGAACTGGCCAATCAAAGCAATCGCGTGGCCGAACTGCGGCGCAAGGTGGACGACCTGCGCACCCGGTTGAGCATCCCCGAGGGCGCCGGCGAACGGGTCAGCTACTCGACCTCGGTCGAGCGCGAAATGGTCAACTCCCTGGCCACCCAGTTGACCTACGCCCTGGGTGAGTACACCTCGTTCAGCAACCGGCTGGAAGGATTGCGGCGTCTGGACACCAACGAACTGCGCCGGGCCATCCTCACCGCCGTGCCCGGCGAGGAGATTCTGCCCAACCTGCTCAACAATCTGGCCAGCACCGAGCAAATGCTGGCCAAGCTCCTGCAAGACTACTCGCCCGAACACCCCGAGGTGAAGGCCTACCGCGCCATGCGCGATGAAATGGACCGTCAGGTCAACGAGCGCATCCACGGCATCATGGTCGGATTGGAGACCCAGGTCCAGGCCGCCAAGGGCCGTTACGACGCCCTCCTCCGGCGCCTCGAGGAGGGCAAGGCCAAGGTGGCCGAGGAAGCCACCCAGCAGCGCGAGTACTACGCCCTCAAAAGCGACCTCGAAAAGGAGGAGCGTGTCTATGACGCGATGTACCTGCGCACGCTCCAGGAAAAGTTCGACGCCAAAATCCCTTCCGAATCCATCGTGACGGTGGTGGATCAGGCCGAGCCCGCATTGCGTCCGGTGCGCCCAAACTTGATGCTCAACCTGGTCTTGGGCTCGGTCTTTGGCCTGGTCATGGGAGTGGGCCTGGCCTTCTTCATCGAGTACCTCGACACCAGCGTGAAGACCATTGACGACGTGGAACGCGCCCTCCAGGCGCCGGTTCTGGGCGTCATTCCCCAAAACGTCGGTCTGCTGCTCGACCAGGGGCCCGACAGCCCCCATGCCGAGGCCTACCGCGTTTTGCGCACCAACGTGCTCTTCTCCCGCAAGCGCCCCGAAGCCAACTCGCTCACCGTGGTCAGCGGCGGTGCGGGCGAGGGCAAATCCACCACCATTTTCAATCTGGCCACCGTCTTCGCCCAGCAGGGCCAGCGGGTGCTGATGGTGGACTCGGACCTCCGCCGCCCCAGCCTGCACAAGTTCCTCAAGGTCTCCAACAGCATCGGCTTGACCAACTACCTGCTCAAGCAGGCCAGCCTCGAGGAGGTCATTCAAACCACCAAAAACCCGCTCCTGGACTTCCTGCCCAGCGGCAAGTTGCCCAGCAGTTCGCTGGGAATTCTCAATTCCCAGCGCATGAAGGACTTCATCAAGGAGGTCAAGTCCCGGTACGACTTCGTCTTCTTCGATTCCCCGCCGATCATGGGCGTCAGCGACGCCTCGATCCTGGCCAGCGAGGTGGACTTGTCCATTCTCGTGGTCCAGTACCGCAAGTACCCGCAGGCCATGACGCTCCGCGCCAAGCAAATGGTGGAAAAGGTCGGCGGCACCCTCCTGGGCGTCGTGCTCAACAACATCAACATCTCGCAGGACTCGTACTACTACTACTACAGCGGGTACTACTACGATTACTACTCGAAGAACGCGGAAGCCGAGCCGGAAGAAAAAACCCGCTCCGGAAAAGCCGGGTCCTCGAACGCAAAGGCTGCCGAGCCGGTCCAACTGGCCAAGAAATAAGGTTGTTGCCCCCGACACCTGCAACTAACCTCAAGTCCATGAGCTTGTTGCGATCTGTTTCCGGGTCGTGCCTGACCCTGCTGACCGCCGGTTTGCTGGTGCTGGGATTTGGTCCCGGGTGTGCCACCCCGTCCTCGGAGCCCTCCCCCGCCGCCGGCCCACCCACCCCAGCGCCCGCCGGGGAGGCCTCGATTGACGAAATCCGCGTCGGCGAAAAAATCACCGTTTCCATCACGGACATCCCGCGTCCCATCACCCACCAGCAACAGGTCCGTGAAGATGGCACCATCCAGTTGCCGCTGGACGTGACGGTGGTCGCCGCGGGCAAACGCAAAAACGAGCTGCAGGAGGAAATCCGCAAGGCCTACGTGCCCCGTTACTACAACCGCGCCACCGTCGTGGTCGAGACCGAGGAGCGGTTCATTTACGTGGACGGCCAGGTGCGCATGCCCGGGCGCTACGCCTTCACCGGCGAAATGACCGTGCTGCGGGCCATCAGCGTGGCCGGCGGATTCACCGAGTTCGCCAACAAGAAAAACGTCACCCTCATCCGGCCCGGCGGCAAAAAAATCACCGTGGACTGCAAACGGGCCGAACAAGATCCTCGCTACGACGTGCCCATCTACCCGGGCGACAGCGTCCTGGTGAAACGCAAGTTCTGGTGAGCCGGGGCGCATGGTCTGCCTGCGCCACCTGAGCGGTCCGGACGCCGGGCGCGAAATCGAACTCCGGCGTTTCCCGTTTCAAATCGGCCGCGGCCCCGGGGACCACCTCCGCCTCGAAGCCCCGGGCCTGTGGGAAGCCCACTGCGTCATTGAACCCGGGGATGACCACCGCCTCCGGGTTCGCGCCCGCCCCGGAGCGCCCATCCAGGTCAATGGCGTCACGGTCGAATCCGCCCCGTTGCGCAACGGCGACCTCCTCGAAGCGGGCAGCGTCCGTCTCCGATTCGGGTTGGGGCCGGTCCGCCAAACCGACCTGCGTCTTCGCGAGGTCTTCACCTGGATCGGCCTGGCCCTGGCCGCCGCTTTCCAGCTCTGCGTGGCTTGGAACCTGACCCGTTGAGCGTACGCGGGCGCGCCCGGGCGTTATTGTCCCTGGCCCGGGCTGCCTGACCTCCGTCCCGCTCAATTCCGCGCTTGCCCGGCACTGCGGCCCGGCGCAACTTGCCGACGAATCCCAACATGAAGACGCCCATCCCCTCTCCTTTCCGAATGTGCCGGGCCGGATGTGCGGCCCTGGCCCTGGCCGCCCATCTGGCCGGTGTCGCGGACTTGCGCGCCGCCGAGCCCAACCCCGCCCCGCTGCGGATCATTTGTTTCGGGGCGCATCCCGATGACTGCGAAATTCAGGCCGGGGGCGTGGCCGCCCTGTGGTCCGCCCGCGGCCACAAGGTCAAACTGGTCTCCGTCACCAACGGCGACATCGGCCACTGGCGCGAGGCCGGGGGGCCGTTGGCGCGCCGCCGCACGGCCGAGGTCGAAGCCGCCGCGCGCGTGCTCGGCGTCACCGCCCAGGTCCTGGACATCCACGACGGCGAGCTGTTGCCCACGCTGGAAAACCGCCGCCTCCTGGTCCGGCTCATCCGCGAATGGCAGGCGGACATCGTCATGGGCCCGCGCCCGAACGATTACCACCCGGACCACCGTTACCTCGGCCAGTTGGTCCAGGACGCCGCCTACATGGTCACCGTGCCGTTCTTCTGCCCGGACGTGCCCCATCTGACGCGCAACCCGGTCTTTCTCTACTACCCGGACAACTTCAAAAAACCCAACCCCTTCCAGCCAGACATCGTGATCGCGCTCGATGACATCCTGCCCCAAAAACTCGAGGCGCTTGGCCAACTGGTCTCCCAGTTCCGCGAGGGCGGCGCCAACGGCGGCCCCGAACTGGCCGACCCGGCCCGGGTGGCCGAGCGCGACCGCGAAGTCGAAAACTGGTTCCGCCAGCGCAGCCGCAACCTGGCCGAGCGCTTCCGCTCGCAACTCCTGGAATGGTACGGCCCCGAGCGCGGCGCCCGCGTGCGGTACGCCGAGGCCTTCGAGCTGTGCGAGTACGGGCGCCAGCCCGACCGGGCCGAACTCAAGCGCCTGTTCCCCTTCTTCGACCCCTGACCCTCACCGCGCCGCCCCCGCGGCCGGGCCGGCCGCGGGGGTTTCCGCAAACGCCGCGAACCCGAACCGGCGGGCAAACTCCCTCCCTGGTGCGGTGATGCGCACCTCCCGTTTCGTGAACGGGTCGCGATAGGCCAGCCCCACCGCCCGCAACCCCAACCCGGCCGCGCCGGGCGGGCCGCCGTACAACGTGTCGCCCAGCACCGGCAGACCCGCCGCCGCCAGGTGCACGCGGATTTGGTGGGTGCGGCCGGTGCGCGGGCGCGCCTCGACCAACGCCAGCGGTCCCCACTGCGGGTGCCGCAGCGTGGCCAGCACCGCAAAGTGCGTCTCCGCCGGCCGCCCGGCGCGTGCATCCACCCGCGTGCGCCCGCCCGGACCGGCGGGCGTGACCAGCGGGAGCCGACACGTCCAGACCGGCTCGGCCGGCGTGCCGGCCACCACCGCCAGGTAACGCTTCTCGACCGCCTGTGTGGCGAACAGCCGGCTCAGCGCATGCAGGGCACCGGGGCTGCGGGCCAGCAGCAACACCCCGCTGGTCTCCGCATCCAGCCGGTGCACGTAGCGCAGAAACCGCAACTGCCGCACCCGCGCCCAGTGCGCGCCGCCGGCGATGGCCGACTCGAGCGCCGCCTGGAGGTTGCGGCGGGTCTGCCGCCACTGCGTCGGCACCAACAACCAGCCCGCCGGCTTGTCCACCGCCAGCGCCGCGCGGTCTTCATACAGCACCGGCAGGCGCGTGCCGTCGCCCAGTTCGAGGAAATCGGTTCTCGCCACAAGCCCGGGGCGGTTGCCGCGTCAGGGGGCCGGCGCCACGTAATTCTCGTCACGCGGGATGCCGGCCACGATCATCTCGACGGTGCGTTCGAGCGCGCCGGCCTGCGTGCGCACCACCCGCCGGGCGGCTTCGCCGAGCTGCTCGCGCCGCGCCGGGTCGGCCAGCAACCCGGCCACCGCCGCCTCGAGCGCGGCGGCGTCGGGCACCTGAAGGGCGCCGCCCTCGCGGACGAACGCCTCCGCGATGGCGGCGAAGTTCTGCATGTTCGGTCCGAAGACCACGGCCCGACCCAGCGCGGCGGGCTCGATCGGGTTCTGGCCGCCGACGGCGGTGAGGCTCTTGCCCACAAACACCACCGTGGCCTCGCGGTAAAAGTCCTTCAACTCGCCGGTGGTGTTGACCACCAGTGCGTCCAGCGCGCGCTCGGGCAGGCGCGTGGCGGCGGTGATTTCCCGCCGGTAAACGAAGCGCAAACCGCGCTGCGCCAGCACCTCGCCCACCTGCTTGCCCCGCTCGAAGTGCCGCGGCACCAGCACCAGAAACAGGTCGGGAAAGCGCGGGCGGAGCCGTTGGAACACGTCCGCCAGCACCGCCTCCTCGCCGGCGTGCGTGCTGCCGCCCAGCAGGACGGGCGCGCCCTCGGGCACGCCGATCTGCCGCAGCAACGCGGCGGCGTCCACCCGCGGGCGTTCTTCGACCCGGGCCGCCTCGAACTTGAGGCTGCCCACCACGTGCACGGCCTGGGGCCGGCACCCCAGTTCGACCAGCCGCCGGGCGTCGGCCTCGCTCTGCGCGCTGACGCCGGCGAAGGTGGCGAAGAGCGGCCGGAACAAAAAGCCGAAGCGCCGGTAGCGCCGGTAGGAACGGTCGGAGAGCCGGGCGTTGACCAGGAAGACGGGGATGCGCCGGGCGCGCAGGCTCCAGAGCAGGTTGGGCCAGACTTCTGCCTCGATCAGCACCACCGCCTCGGGGTGGAGGGTCTTGAGTGCGCGCGAGACACATCGGCGCAGGTCCACCGGGTAGTAGATGGCGCTGATGTGCGGGGGCAGGCGCTTTTCCAGCTCGCTGCGGCCGGTGGTGGTGGTGGTGGAGACCACCAGCTTGAGGTTGGGCACGCGCGGTTCCAGGGCCCGAATGAGCTGCAGGCCCAGGTTGACCTCGCCCACGCTCACCGCGTGCAGCCAGAGCACGTGGCGGTTGGTGACGGCCACTTTGATGCGCGAGCCGTACCGGCCGAACCGCTCGCCAAAATCCCGCCGCCAGTCGCCCCGGCGCACCAGGCGCAGGAAGTAGTACGGCGCACCCAGCCCGAGCGCGACGGCGAAACACAGGTTGTACAACGTGCGGAGCACCACCGTTGGCCCGGCAGTTTGTGGGCCGCGCCGCGCGCGCGCAACCGCCCAGTGCGGGTCGGCAAAGCGCACCCTGGAGCGCGGTGCAGGGTAACTTGTTTTAGGGAGGCAAGTCATTGAACGGCACGGCGTAAAATTCGG
>JBBIJZ010000021.1:0-42972 GCA_037445715.1 Verrucomicrobiales bacterium
CCGGCGGCCAGCGCCCGCGCCCGCTCGCCCGCGGCCCGGGCCGCGCGCACCGCGGCCTGGTAATGCGGATTGTGCCGGTCCTCCCACACTGCGCGCGCGCCCAGGGCCAGCGCGCCCAGGGCCAGCGCGAGCAGGAACGCCGTGTTGAAGTGCGGTCCCAGCCGCCAGCGCCCGAGCCAGGGCATGGCCGCGATCACCAGGAAAATCAACGTGGGGATGACCACCGCCCCCCAGACCTCCGTGCCGGCCGGGAAGTACTTGAGGAACTGGAACAAAAACAGCATGAACCACTCCGGCCGCGCGGCGGCATACGGCTCGGTCGGGTCCGCCGGCGCCAACAACTCCGGGAACGGCTCGGCCGAAGCACCCCAGCGCGGCCGCAGCACGAAAAAGAGGATCGTCACCAGCACCGCCAGACACGCCACGGCATCCCGCAGCGCCTGGTCCGGCCACCAGCGCGCGGCCCGCGGATTGGCCCCCGCACCGGCGGTGGACTCCGGCGCGCCGGCCACGGCCGCACCCGCGGACGCGGCCTCGCGCCTGGGCAGGCCACACAACGCGGCCAGCAACGCGCCGAGGGCCAGGGGCAGCACGGTCGCGTGGAGGGCCAGGAAACGCGTCAACGTAAGATGGCCCACCTCCGTGCTGCCCAGCAGCACCTGTTGCAGGAACGGCCCGACCCCGGGCACCACGCCCAGGATGTTCAACGGGACGCGCGCGGCCCAGTAGCCCTTTTGGTCCAACGGCAACAACCAGCCCGTGACCGATTGCGCAATGGCCAGCGGCAGGAGCACCAGCAGCAGCAGCAGGTTCAACTCCCGCGGCGCCAGGTAGGCCCGGCTCACCACCACCTGCATCAGGTGCAGCCCCAGCAGCACCACAAAGACCTGCGCCGCCACCACGTGCAACCCGCGCAGGAACCAGCCGCCGGGGGTTTGAAACTGGAGATGAAACACGCTCTCCCAGGCCGTCTGCGTGCTGGCACTGTACCCGGCGAGGAGAAAAAACCCCGTCACCCCCTGCACCAGAAACGTGAAGGCCAGCGCCGCCAGCCAGGCGCGCCGCCAGCTCGCCCCGCCGGGCAGCGCCTCGAAAAGCCACCGCCGCACCGGACCGCCCCGGCCGGTGCGCGCCCCGAACCAGGACCGCAGCGTCTTCATGCCGGGATCTTTTCCCGCGCCCCGGCGCGGAAGTTCTGGAAGCGCACCCACACCTCGCCCCCCGCACGGATTTCCACCTCGAGCGCATCCAGCCCGCGCGGGCTGGGGCTGGCCGGATCGTTCACCGCGCCGTCCAGGGCGAAGGTGCTGTTGTGGCAGGGGCAGACAAACCCGCCGCGCGCCGGCGCAAAGTCCACCACGCACCCGGCGTGCGGGCACATCACGTTCAACGCCTGCACCGCCGTTTCGCCCGTGCGCCGCAGGTACACCGCCCCGACCGGCGCCGCCGGCCACCGGGTCCAGGCGTTGACCCGCTCCGCCACGAGCGTGAAGCGCCGCGGCTGACCGTCCGCCGGCAACGCCGCCAGCGTGGTCACCCGCGTCCAGGCGCCCGCCCCGGGACGGGCGCGCCCCGGTTCGAGAAAAACCCGCAGACCGGCCGCGGCCGGTACCGCCAGTGCCGCGCCGCCCAGGACCGCGGCCGCGGTACCGCGCAGAAATGCGCGGCGGTCCGGAGGAGAGGCTTCACGGAGTTCGCTCATCGGAGGTCGGCGCAAGGCTAATCGCGGTCCGCGGCTTGGCAACTGGAACCGACCGCCCGGACTCGCGGGCACGCGCCCTCTGTGGCAGGCTTTGGCCGCCATGAACGCCGAGCTGTTTGCCCCCACCCGCCCGGACCTCTTCGAGGTGCGCACCCGCGCGCCCGGTCCGGCCGGCCGCCTGCCGCTCACGCCCGAGCTGCTGCGCGAGCGGCCCAGCGGCGACCTGTTCGGGCTGACCCAAAACGCCGGCATGGGCTGGGACCCGACCGAGGTGGGCCGCAAGCCGTTCCTCATCCTGTCCACCCAGGGCGGCCTGCAGGAGCCGGACGGCCGGCCCGTGGCGCTGGGTTACCACACCGGGCACTGGGAGATCAGCCGGTTGGTCGAGGCCGCCGCGCGCGAGTTGCGCCGGCTGGGCGGCCTGCCGTTTGCCGGGTTTGTCTCCGACCCCTGCGACGGCCGCACGCAGGGTACCCCCGGCATGTTCGACAGCCTGCCGTACCGCAACGACGCGGCCATCGTCTTGCGTCGCCTGATCCGTTCCCTGCCCACGCGCGCGGGTGTGCTGGGCGTGGCCACCTGCGACAAGGGGCTGCCGGCGATGCTCATGGCCCTGGCCGGCGCGCGCCACCTGCCCGCGGTGCTGGTGCCCGGCGGGGTGACCTTGCCGCCGGAGCACGGCGAGGACGCCGGCAAGGTGCAGACGCTCGGCGCGCGGTACGCGCACGGGTTGCTCAGCCTCGAGGAAGCGGCCGAGCTGGGGTGCCGCGCCTGCGCGACGCCCGGCGGCGGGTGCCAGTTTCTCGGCACCGCGGCCACGTCGCAGGTCGTGGCCGAAGCGCTCGGGCTGGCGCTGCCCCACAGTGCGCTGGCGCCCTCCGGCCAGGCGGTCTGGACCGAGCTGGCCGTCCGTTCGGCGCGGGCGCTGGTGGCCCTGGAGGCCCGCGGCTTGCAGACCGCCGACCTGCTCACCCCGGCCGGCGTGCGCAACGCGATGGCCGTGCACGCGGCCTTCGGCGGCTCGACCAATCTGTTGCTGCACCTCCCGGCCATCGCCCACGCCGCCGGTCTGCCCCGGCCCACGGTCGAGGACTGGATCGCCGTCAACCGCCGCGTGCCCCGCCTGGTGGACGTGTTGCCCAACGGCCCGGTGGGGCATCCCACGGTGCGGGTCTTTCTGGCCGGTGGCGTGCCCGAGGTGATGCTGCACCTGCGCGCGCTGGGGGTGGTCGAAACCGGCGTGCTCACCGCCGCAGGGGTGACCTGGGATGCGGTGCTCGACGCCTGGGCCGCCAGCGAACGGCGCGCCCGCTTCCGCGCCCGGCTCCGGGAACTGGACGGCGTGGACCCGGACGAGGTGATCCTGCCGCCGGCGCTCGCGCGCGCCCGCGGCCTGGCCAGCACCGTCACCTTTCCGCGGGGCAACCTGGCGCCCGAGGGCGCGGTCATCAAGAGCACCGCGCTGGACCCGGCCGTGCTCGACGCCGCGGGGGTGTTCCGCCACGAGGGCCCGGCGAAGGTGTTCACCTCGGAGCGCGCGGCCATGCGCGCGCTCAAGGAGGGGCGCATCGGCGCGGGCGACCTCGTGGTGTTGATCGGGGCCGGTCCACTGGGCACGGGCATGGAGGAAACGGCGCAACTGACCATCGCGTTGAAGCACCTGCCGTTCGGGCGTCATGTCACGTTGCTGACCGACGGCCGGTTCTCCGGCGTGTCCACCGGCGCGTGCATCGGGCACATCGGCCCGGAAGCCCTGGCCGGCGGGCCCATTGGCCGGCTGCGCGACGGCGACCGCCTGCGCGTGGTGGTGGACACCCGCCGGCTGGAGGGCCGCGTGGATTTCATCGGCGAGGGCCCCCGCACCTTCACCCCCGAGGAAGGGGCCGCGGTGCTGGCGGCGCGGCCGCCGCATCCGGACCTGCGCCCCGAGCCGGAATTGCCCGGGGACACGCGCCTGTGGGCGTTGCTCCAGGCGGTCGGCGGCGGCACCTGGGGCGGCTGCGTGTACGACCTGGAGGCGCTGGCGCGGCGGCTGGGCGGCGGCGGGACGAGCCGGGCCGGTTGAATCCGCGCGGCCGGGGGCGACTTCAGCGCCCCAGCCGGTAAAACTGCTGGCCCGGCTCGGGCGTCACTCGATGCGGCGCGGGGCCGGATACTTCCCGCCACGGGCCGGCGGGTGAATCGGCCTGTTCGAGGCGGCCGACTCCCAGCCAGTCCACCACCACCTGGTCGCCCTCGAGCGCGATGTGCACGCGGAACTCGGGAGCGTACGGCCCCGGGAGATACCGCGCCAGCCCGGCCCAGGGCGCGGCGCCCTCGAAGTAGAAGCGGCCCCCCGCGAACAACGCCCCGGGTCCGTCCGATGCCAGCACGGCCAGTTCCAGCCCGGCCTCCGGTGGACTTGCCTCCCGGGCCAGCGCCCGCCCTTGCTCGTCCAGAATCGCCAGGGCCAGGGGTTGCGCGTCCTGAAGCCCGGCCAGCGCGCCCACCACGGCCACGCGATGGTCCGCCAGGGCCACCACACTGCGCACGCCCTCCGCGTCCCCGCCCTCGCGCAGTTGGAGGGCGGGGACAAACGCCGGGTCGAGCGAACCGTCCGGGCGCAAGCGCGCCAGGCCGGGCCGGGGTTGGCCTTGGAGGCCGCGGAACGTACCGCCGAGCACGCACCGGCCATCGGGCGTCAGCGCCAGGCTGTTCACCGCCGGTGCGTCGCCCTCCCACGTGAGGTCCGCGGCATAGTCGGCGTCCAACGCGCCGTCCGGCCCCAGACGGGCGAGGTTGGGGCGGTCCTGGCCGTTGACCAGATGAAAACGGCCGCCCACCCACACGCGACCGGCGGCGTCCACCGCCAGCGCTTTCACTTCGGGGTCGCCCAGGGCGCTCTCGATGCGCACATCGAAACCGTCGTCCACCGAACCGTCCTCAAGCAGGCGCACCAGTCCCAGCCGGCGAAACGGGTCCGCCCGCGTGAACGCGCCCCCGGCGAGGATGCCGCCGCCCGGGGCGAGGGCCAGGGCCCGGACCGCGTGGTTGAACTGCGGCGGGGCGAAGGCCGGGTCCGGCCGGCCGTCGGGCAGGAGGCGCGCAAGATTTTGGGCGGGCTGGTCGCCCACGCGGTCAAACTCGCCCGCGATGAGCCAGCGTCCGGCGGCGTCGCGCGCCACGGCGTAGAAGCGGGCCTCGGCGGGCAGGTCGGGCTGAAAGTCCGGGTCCGGCCGGCCGTCGGGCCCCAGTTGGGCCAGGCCGGGGCGGGGTTGACCGTTGACCCGCTCGAACCGGCCCGCTGCCAGCACCGCGCCGTCGGGCGCGACCGCCAGGGCGAGGACTTCGCCCACGGTCTCGAAGCGCAGGTCCGGACCGGCGAAACTCTCGTCGAGCCGGCCGTCCGGTCCGAACCGGGCCACGCCATGGCGCGGCACGCCGCCGGCCTGCGAAAACTTGCCCGCCACAATCACCGAGCCGTCGGGCTGGCGGGCCAGGCGGTAGCCGTAGGCGCCGTCCGCGGCTTGCAGGCCCGGGCCGGGGTCGAAGGCGACGTCCGGCGAGCCATCAGCCCGCAAGCGGACCAGGCCGGCGTGGTCCAGGTCGTTGACCCACTCGAAACTCCCGGCCAGGACCAGCGTGCCGTCGGTCGTTGTCAGCAGGTCGAACACCGCTTCCAGCCCTCCCAATACCCCGTCCTTGAATGCGAACGTCTCGTCCAGACGCCCGTCCGGGCCGAGCCGGACCACCTGGGTTTGCGGCTGGTCGTCCACCGTGTCGAACACGCCGGCCACGTACACGCGTTCGTCCGGCGCCGGGGCCACGGCGTAAGTGCCGCCGCCGACGCCCCCCGTCTGGAGATGGCCCGCGAAGCTCGTGTCCACCCGGCCGTCCGGGAGCAGGCGCGCCACGCCGGCCGAAGCCCAGGTGTCCACCACGGAAAAGTTCCCGGCGACCAATACGCGGCCCTTGGCATCCAGGGCCAGGTCGAGGGCCACCCCGCCCTGGAGCCCCAAACCGGGCTCGAAGTCCGGGTCCAGGCTCCCGTCCGGCCGCAGCCGCGCCAGGCCGTCCCGCGGGCGGCCTTCCACTTCCTGGAATCGCCCGGCCAGCAAAATCCGGCCGTCGGGCTGCACCAACACGGCCTTGACCACGGGAGCGGGCGTGCCGGCCAGGCGGGGGGCAAAGTCGGCGTCCAGCCGGCCATCCGGTTCGAGGCGCGCCAGGGCGGTACGGGGTTGCCCTTGGACCTGGCGAAAGCGGCCGCCCACGAGAATGCGGCCGTCGGTAGGTTGCACCGCCAGCGCGGCCACGGTGCCGTCCACCCCCGACCCGGCGTCGAAACCGGGGTCCGGGTTCCCGAGCGCGTCCAGGCGCGCGACACTGCGGCGGGGCCGGCCGCCGACAAACTCAAAATTGCCGGCCACCACCACCCGGCCGTCTGCTTGCAAGGCCAGGGCGTGCAACGCCACGTCGCGCGTGGTGGTGAACACCGGCCGGAAGGTCTCCTCCCAGCCCGGCCGCTCCGGCCCCGGGGCCGGGCGGACCTCGGCCACCAGCAACGCGGCCAGGGCAAGGCCCGCGCGCCTCCCGAAGCCCCGTTGAGGCATCCGTTCCACGCGCGATTTATCAGCAAGACCGCGGCCAATCGCCACGACGGTATTGTGTCGGCCGGTGCCCGGCAGCAAAAGCGTTTTGGGGCGGGCGGAAGTGGGGCCGGATAAGACGCGTAGCCTGTGGCGAAAAAGCGGCGGCAAGCCGCCGCACTCCAAACGCGGGTGCGAGGTGGGTGCCCGATGCCACGCGAAGCGTATGGAGTGCGCCAGCTTGCTGGCGCTGTCGGCCACCGCCGGCGCAGACGCCGGCGCTCCAGTCGGCGGGTCGTTGCGGCAGCGAGGGAAGTGACCGGGACGGTCGCGCTCCAGGCGCGCCGATGCCGGATGCCAGATACCGGATGCCGGATGCCAGAGGCCGGATCAGGAATCAGGCAGGAGCGGCGAGGACGTTATCCCTCACGGTCCCGGTGCCCGGCCTTCGACCTTCGACCTTCGACCCTCCCGGCTAGATTTGCTCGAAGTACCGCCGCTTTTCCCAGTCGGTCACCGCGGTGTCGAAGGCCTGTTGTTCGAGCCGGGCGTGCCGGACGTAGTAGTCCACCACCGCGTCGCCGAAGGCGGCGCGCGCCAGCCGGGACTGCTCGAAGCGGTCGGCCGCCTCGCGCAGGCTCGACGGCAGGCGCGGCAGGGCGGGGTCCACGTAGGCGTTGCCGCGGTATTCCTCGCCGCAGTCCAGCCCTTCTTCAAGCCCGGCGAGCCCGGCGGCGAGCATGGCGGCCAGGGCCAGATACGGGTTGGCGTCCGCGCCGGGCATGCGGTTTTCGATGCGGAAGGACGGGCCGTGGCCGACGATGCGGAAGCCGGTGGTGCGGTTGTCGGTGGCCCAGGCCATGCGGGTGGGCGCCCAACTGCCCGGCTGGTAGCGTTTGTAGCTGTTCACCGTGGGCGCGGACCAGAGGCACAACTCCGGCGCGTACTTGAGCAGGCCGCCCAGGAAGCGGCGGAACAGGGCGGTGCCGCGGCGCTGGCGGGCCTCCCAAAAGGCCGGGCGGCCGCCGCGCCAGAGACTCAGGTGCAGGTGGCAGGAGTTGCCCGCCTCTTCCGGGGCCAGCTTGGCCATGAAGGAAACGGCCTTGCCGTGCTGGTGGGCCAGTTCCTTGACGCCCTGCTTGAAGAGGGTGTGCCGGTCGGCCATTTCCAGCGGCCCGGCGTGGGTGAAGTTCACCTCGTGCTGACCGCGGCTCCACTCGCCCTTGCTGCTCTCGACCGGGACGCCGGCGGCGGGCATCTGGTTGCGGATGGCCCGGAGCAACGGCTCGTCGCGGGTGGGCTGCATGAGGTGGTAGTCAATGCGATAGTCGCTCGAGGGCTGGAGGTCGCGGTAGCCGCGGGCGAAGGCCTCGGGGTAGGTGTGGTTGAAGAGGTAGAACTCCAGTTCGGTGGCGCACTGGCAGGTCAGGCCGCGCCGGCGCAGCCGCTCGACCTGCCGCCGCAGGATGGTGCGCGGCGCCTCGGCCACGGGCGAGCCGTCCTCGTGCACGTAGTCGCACAGCACCAGTGCCGCCCCCGGTTGCCAGGGCAGGCGGCGCAGGGTGTCCAGGTCGGGCCGCAGAACAAAGTCCCCGAAGCCGGCCGCCCAGTTGGCCACGGCGAAGCCGTCCAGCGGGTCCATGTCCAGGTTCACGGTCAGGAGATAATTGCAGCCGTGGGTGCCGTGCCGGGCGACGTGGTCGAGGAAGAAATCAGCGCGGAATCGCTTGCCCACCAGGCGGCCGAAGGGGTCGGGGAAGCCGACCAGCACGGTGTCCGTCTCGCCGCGGCGAACGCCGGCCTTCAGTTCGTTCAGGGTCATGCGCGCGCAGTGAACCACAGCCCCCGGCGCGGCACAATCCGCCAAGCGCGCGCCGCCGCTCACTCCCGGTGGCGCCGGGCCAGCATCACGTCCCGGCCGGTCAGGTAGAGCAACGCGACCAGCACGCCGAAGGGCAGCAACGCCAGCAGGTCCGACCAGGCGCCGGTGACGAACGGGTTGCGGCCGGCGAGGTCGTTGATGGCCTGGTTGAACTGCGCCAGCCAGCGGGCCGGCCCGGCGCCGTTGGGGTCGGCCAGCCCCGCGATGAAGGCGATCAGGATGCCCGCAATGGCGCCGCCGGCGATGTAACCCGAGGCCAGCAACACGCCCGCGCTCTTGTCGCCCTCGGCCGTCAACTGTTCCTCGCTGAGCCGGGCGTGGGCGAACTTGCGGCGCAGATAGCGGTCCACGCCGGCACGGACCAGGCCGCCGATGAAAATGGGCATCGAGGAGGAGATGGGCAGGTACACGCCGGTGGCGAAGGCCAGCGAGGGCAGGAAGGACATCTCGAGCACCACGGCGATCATGGCGCCGATGAGCACCAGGCCCCAGGGCAGTTCGCGGCTGAGGATGCCCTTGATGATGTAGCTCATCAACGTGGCCTTTGGGGCGTCGAACTTCTCGACCGTCGTGCCGTCCGGCCGGGTGCGCCAGGTGCCGTTGATGCCGGGGTCCACCAGGTACACCGGGCGGCCGTCCGCGTCCACGAGGTAGCGGCCGGGCGGGCCGAGTTTTTCGCTCGTGTTGTGCCAGACCAGGTAGGTGTTGGTGTCGGTGGTCCCCTGCGGGCCGAGGAGTTTTTCGCGGCGGCTGAGCGTGGCGGGGTCGGCACGGAGGGTGGGCGGCAGGTTTTGGAGCATCCGGACCGGCACGTACACGGTCTTGCTGTCGTTGAGCAGGGTGAGCACCGGGCCGAGGATCAGGGCCGAGGCGAGCGCGCCGATGAGCAGCGCGATCTGCTGGTAGCGCGGGGTGGCGCCGACCAGGTAGCCGGTCTTGATGCTCTGGGCGGTGGTGCCGCCGTTGGAGGAGGCGATGCAGACAATGCCGCCCACCGACAGGGCGGTGACGTAGTACCGCGCCTCGGTCCAGTCCAGCAGCAGGAAGATCAGGCAGGTGAGCAGGAGCGTGGCCACGGTCATGCCGGAAATCGGGTTCGAGGAGGACCCGATCTCGCCGGTCAGGCGCGAAGACACCGTGACGAAGATGAAGCCGAAGACCACGATCAGCAGGGCGCCCAGCAAGTTCATGTGCAGCGGCGTCGCCAGGGTGATCGCGGCCAGGAGGCCCAGCACGCCGATCAACACCACCTTGAGCGAAATGTCCTGATCGGTGCGCGCAGTGCCGGCGGCCAGGTCGCGCGCCCCGCTGAAGTCCCGCAACCCGCCCCGCAGCGCGTGCCAGATGGTGGGCAGCGAGCGCAGCACGCTGATAATGCCGCCCGCCGCCACCGCTCCCGCGCCGATGTACAGGATGTACGCCCCGCGGATGGCGTGCGGGCCCATCTCGCGAATGGGCTGGCTGCCGGGCGGCACCAGGTCCGCCGCGTGTTCGCCGAAGAAGGTGATCGCCGGGATCAACACCAGGTACGAGAGCACGCCGCCCGCACACATGATCGAGGCGATGCGCGGGCCGATGATGTACCCCACGCCGAGCAGTTCGGGGGAAATTTCGGCCGAGATCGAGCCCCCCTTGAACGGCGCGCCGAAGACCTTTTCGGGAATGTCCTTCCAGAGCCGGCCCAGGGCCATGAGGGTTTTGTAGGCCAGCCCGATGCCGAACCCGATGAAGATGGTGGCCGGGTTGGTCTCCAGGCCGCCGGCGCCGCTCGGGGTCCGGTGCGCCGCGGCCGCGGCCGCGCGTGATTCGGCAGAGGCCCCGGCCTTGAGCACCTCGGCGCAGGCGGTGCCCTCGGGGAACTTGAGCACGCCGTGCTGGGCCACAATCAGCGCCCGCCGCAGCGGAATCATCATCAACACCCCCAGCAGCCCGCCCAGGATGGCCACCAGCAACACCCGGCTCAGCTCCAGATCGAAGCCCAGGATCAGGATGGCCGGCATGGTCACCCCCACGCCGAAGGCGATGGACTCGCCCGCCGAGCCGGCACTCTGGACCAGGTTGTTTTCGAGGATGGTCGTTTCGCGGAAGCCGAACCGCGCGGCCAGCTTGAAGAGCGTGATGGCGATCACCGCCACCGGGATCGAGGCGCTGACCGTGAGGCCGACCTTGAGCACCAGATACAGCGAGGAGGCCCCGAAGACCATGCCCAACACCGTGCCCACCACCAGCGGCACGGGCGTGAACTCGGGCAACCGGACGTGGGGCGGAATGTAGGGTTGAAAGGCGGGAACACCGGCGGCCGTCGAGCCGGGCGCGGAACGGTCGTGCGTGCTCATGCGTTGGCACGCAGGCTAGGTCCGCACGCGCCAAAGACCAGCGCAAAGGCGACCTCACCGGGGGCGGGCGCGCCCTCGCCGGGGCGGGATACGAGCGCCCGGCGCAACCGCGGTTCCGGTTGCCAGCCCGGCGGCGGCGGGGCAAGGTCGGGGCGGTGGGCGCTTGGCGCAGTGGTTAGCGCGACTCGTTTACACCGAGCAGGTCGGGGGTTCGAATCCCTCAGCGCCCACCAGCCTTTCGGCCGGCGGCCCTCGGCCGGGTTCGCCCGGTCACCCGGGAACCACGCCGACGCGCCTCCGCCCGCCGCGGCCGACGGCCGGACGTAACCCCCGGCCCACCCGCCGCGTCTGCTGCGGGCGTCGGTTCCGACCATGGCTTCCCCGAGCAAGCCCCACCTCGATCCTCCGGACCGCGCGGTCTGCGCGGCCGGTTCCCGCGCCGCCCTTCCCCGGGGCGGCCCGCGGCGTTGGCGCCGGTTGTGCGGATGGGTGGGCTGGGTCCTCGGCCTCAGCCTGGCGGCGGCGACCACGCTGGCCCAGCTCCGCGGGGGACGACGCGGACCGCCCGCCTTCAGCCGCGGCAACGTCCCCACCTGGACGCTCCCGACCGGCTTCGAGCGCGACGTCTTCACCTTCGCCCGCATTCGCTACACCTCCACGCAGGACCGCTCCAGTTACGCGTGGTGGACGGACTACCCGGACGCGGACGTGAACCTGTCCTGGCGCCTGCACCAGGTGACCGCGCTGGCCGTGGCGCCCGACGGTCACGTCTTGGAACTGACCGACCCCGAGTTGTCCCGGTACCCCTTCCTGTTCATGAGCGGCGTGCCGGCCATTGTGCTCAGTGACGCCGAGGTGGCCGCGCTGCGCCGGCACCTGCTCAGCGGCGGCTTTTTACTGGTGGACGATTTTTGGGGCGAAGGCCCCTGGGCGCATTTCGAGCGCGAGGTGTTGCGGCGGGTGTTCCCCGAGCGGCGCGCGGAGGAATTGCCGCCGGAGCATCCGATCTTCCACTTCGTGTTCGACCTCAGGGAAAAGCCGCAGATTCCGAACGTGTACCACGCCACCCGCTTCCGGGGCACCGGCATCACCTGGGAGGTCGAGGACGGCAGGACGCCGCATTACCGGGCCGTGCGGGATGAGCGGGGGCGGTTGATGCTGCTGGCCTGCCACAACACCGACCTGGGCGACGGCTGGGAAGAGGAGATGACCAACCCCGATTACTTCGCCGAGTTCTCCGAGCCCAAGGCGTATCCGCTGGCCCTGAACATCCTCCTGTACGTGCTCACGCACTAGGGCGCCCCGCCGGCCTCACGCCTCTCCCGCCAGCGTGCGGAAGGCCGGATGCCGGTAGCGGTACTGCGAGGCCACCAGGCTGAACAAGACCCCCACCACCGCGGTGAGCACCGCGTAGAGCAGGAACCGCCCGGAGGTGACCGACCCCGCCTCGGCCGCGCCGCCCAGGACCTTGGTGATGGCGCTGACCAGCAGGTTGCCGAAGGCCACCGTCAACAGCCAGAAGCTCATGATCGTGCTGCGCATGTTCGGCGCGGCCTCGGCAAAAGCGAACTCCAGCCCGGTCGTCGAGAGCAACACCTCGCCGGTGGTCAGCACCAGGTAGGGCAGAATCTGCCACAGGATGCTGAACTGCTCGCCCGCCTCCAGGCGCCGTTGCAGCCAGGCCACGATCAGGTACGACGCCGCGCCGAAGAACATGCCCGCGCTCATCCGCCGCAGCGGCGTGGCCCGGCGCCCCAGCCGGGGATACACCCCCAGCGTCAGCAACGGCACCAGCACCATCACCAGCGCCGGATTGGCCGACTGCATCTGCTCGGCCCCGATGCGGAAGCCGCCGAGCATCACCGCCCGCATCTGCTGGCCCTGCAACACCCAGGTCGAAGTGGTCTGGTCGAACAACGCCCAAAACACCGGCACCAGCGCGAACACGAAGAGAATCGGCCCGACCGACCGGGCGGCGGCGATTTCCTCCTCGCGATGCCGGGTGCGGGCCGCCGCCCAAAAGGCCTCCGGCAACTCGATCCGGCCCGTGAGGCTGAGGCCGACGATCAACAGGTACCAGAGCCCCACCGCGGCCAGCGCGCTCCAACCCAGGACCCGCAGCGCGGGGCTCAGATGCTGGGCCAGCGCCAGCCCGGTGAACACCACCATCGTGACCACCGGAATGACCAGCGTGACCAGGAGGTTCACCACCGGCGCCACGCCCGCGGTCGCCCGCCGGCGGAACGCGGTCATCAACACCGTCAAAAACCCCGCCGCGCGGCTGTGGCGCGCCGGGGGCACGCGCACGTACTGACGCGTGCCCAGCACGAAGATCACCACCGCCAGGGCCATGAACACGCCCGGCACCCCAAAGGCCGGCGCGTAGCCGTAGCGATCCTTCACCCACGGCACCACCAGAAACGAAAAGAACGAGCCGAAATTGATGGACCAGTAGAAGGCGCCGTAGGCTTTTTGCAGCAGGTGCCCCTGCTCGGGCCGGAACTGGTCGCCCATGAAGGCCGAGACGCACGGTTTGATGCCGCCCGAGCCCAGCGCGATCAACCCGAGCCCCGCGGCCAGGCAGGCCAGTTTCGCCGGCACACTTTCAAACAGACCGCTGCAGGCCAGCACGCCATTGCCCAGGCAGTACACCAGCGAGAGGTACAAAATCGTCGAGTACCGCCCGATGAGCCGGTCCGAGAGCCACGCCCCCAGCAGGGGCAGGAAGTAGTTCGCGAAGATGAACAGGTGGACAATGGTGGTCGCGCTGTCCGGCGTCAGGCCCAGCCCGCCCCGCCCCACCTCGGCGGTGATGTACACGGTCAGGATGCTGCGGATGCCGTAGTAGCTGAAGCGCTCGGCGGCCTCGTTGCCGACGATGTAGGCCACGCTGCGCGGCATCCGGTCCCGGGTCGCCGCGGCCGGGGCCGAGACAGACGGTTCTCTCATGGGCGAAACGGGGGCGGGGCTGGTTGAATCAGGCGCGGTGCCGGGGGCACGTGCCCGGCGCGGGGGTCACTTCCGCCGGGCGCTCCACTCGGCGGTGGTTTCACTGCCGTCCAGGGTGGTGGTGACCTTGCCGGTGATCTTCCCGTCCTGCAGCGTGCCGGTCATGGTGTAAACCATCACGCTGCCGTCCGGCCGGTCGCGCTTCACCGTCCAGGAAAAGGTGTTGCCGCTGACCTGGCCGTCCTCGATCTCCAGCCAGCGGTCCGGGCCGCGGGCGAACCGCCCGGTCACCCGTGCTCCCTCCTGCTTGAGCTCGAGGGGGGCCTCCACCGGATTGCCGTCCGGGCCGCGGATGGTCCAAATCCACTCGCCCGAGAGGTCGGCGGCGGCCGGGGCGGGTTGGACCGGCGAGTTGCCGAGCAGGTGCGCCAGCAGGCCCTCGATGGACTCGGCCCAAATGGCATAGCCCGCCGGGCTGAGGTGCAGGTAGTCGGGCATCAGTTCGCGCGGGATCCGGCCCTGGTCGTTGAGGAACTTGTACCCGAAATCCACGAAGAACACGTCGCGGTTGTCACCCAGGCGCTGGAGGACCTGGTTGACCTGAAGCACCTTGCCACGCTGGGGGCCGGGGTTTTCCGCGCGGGGGAAGATGGCCACCAAAATGACCTTGGTCCCGGGCAGGCGGGTGCGCAGCTTGTCCACGATGGCGCGCACGCCATCGGCGATTTGCTCCACGGTGTTGTCCTCGCCGTTCGAGTTGTTGGTGCCGATCATGACCACGGCAGCCTTCGGGCGGAGGCCTTCGAGGTTGCCATGGTCCAGGCGCCAAAGCACGTGCTGGGTGCGGTCTCCGCCAATGCCCAGGTTCAACGCCTGGCGCGGGGCGTAGTACCGCTCCCAGACCTCCTTGCCCGCGCCCTCCCAACCCTGGGTGATCGAGTCGCCAATGAAGATGACCTGCGCCCGGGTGCCGACCTCGGCCACGCGCTGGTTGATGGACCGGTGGCGCTGCTGCCACCAGTCTTCGCCGCGGGGCACCGGTTCAATCGCCGAGTGGGCCAGTCCCGCTTGCGGCAACACCACCAGGGTGGCGAGAAAGCCGACCCGCAGAAGAGAGGAGAATTGCATGGCCGCAGCCTAAAGGCCCCCAAGCCCGCGCACCAGCCCCAAAACGCCGGTCCCGGCGCCGCTCTCCGCGGCCGCGACGCAGCGCGGTCCTACCCGCGGATGGCCTCGGCCGACCGGGCTGGAGCGCCGGCTTCCAGCCGGCCCGGGGTGGAACGGGTAACTTGCCTGCCTGCCTGCCACCGGCGCGGGACGTTTCCTCAAGGGGGAGTCGTCGGGTCAAGCCCGGCGTGGCGGCAGGTTGCCGCCCCGAACGGCCAGGTTGGCCGTTCCACCCAGGCCAGTTGCCTCGTCCCGGCTGAGCCAGGGGCGGCCCGTCTCGACCGCACCCGGGTAGGGCGCCGCTGCACCGGCGCCGTTCTGACAGCGCCAGCAAGCTGGGCACTCCGGGCGCTTCGCGAACGTCGGTTGCCCCCCTTTCTCGCGCCCGCGTTTGGAGTGCGGCGGCTTGCCGCCGCTATGCTGCTCCGGGTGGAACGGGCAACCTGCCCGTCCCGCCGGGCGACCCGTCCGGCGGTGTGGCGCGGGCGGGCCTTCCACCCTGCCCCCACGACGCCGAAACATGGCTCGCGGCACCACGCTGGCGGGCGTATGCGCACCGCCAACGGCCGGGGCGCCCATCAAACAAAAAGCGCCGGCCGGAGCCGGCGCTTGTAGATGAGAGGTTACTGTCGGGCCGCCACGCGGCGAGGCATCACGGGGGCAGCAGTTGCCCGCGGATTTCGCCTCCGCCGTGCACGGTGGTGTGGATGTTGAAGTAGGCCTGGCCCTGCCGGATGGCATCAATGACCGTCTGGCCGACCTCGGCGGTGCCGGTGATGACGCCGCTGGTGGCGCCGGGGGTGGGGTTCAGGTTCACGATCACCCCGGCGCTGCCGTTGGCATCAGCCGGTCCGTGGATGTGGGACAGGGTCAGCGGCCCCTTCAGGTCCTGGTAGGTGATCCACCAGGTCAACTGGTTCCCGTCCAGAGTCGCCCACCCGGCGCCGCGGGCCGGGGTGTCCACGGGGTCGGGGCGCTCGGCCGCGCCGGTCAGGGTGGCGGCGAACAGGCTCACCGTCTTGGTGGTGGCGTCCTGGATGCGATAGAAGGACGCCGGCGCAGCCAGAGGCAGGCGCGCGCTGCGGCTGGAGGTGGTCAGCAGGTCCTGGAAGTTGCCGGGCAGGGCGAGCGAGCCCTGGACCAGGAAGGGCGCGGTGCCGCCGCTCCAGGTCAGTTCCACGGCATTGCCCGAGCGGGCGATGCCTTCGATGCGGATGGGGGTGGTTTCCTCGCCGGCGGTGATGCGGATGTGGTCAATGCCCACAATTTCGTTCCACCAGGTGGTGACGGCGCGGATTTCCACGACCAGTGAGGTGGCGCCGTCGGGCACGGGGTAGGTCACGTCCCGGAACTCGAGGCCGAGCCGGTTCACGTTGCCGTGGTCCACGTCCACGAAGAACTTGTCGTTGCCGCTGGGCGCGCTGAACCGGGCCAGGCGCACCTCCGGGCCGCCCACACCCTGCGGGTGGGCGATGATGTCCAGGAAGTCGCTGGTCTCGAAGTCCAGGAACGTGGCGGCCAGGGCCACGGTCACCTTCACGTTGGTCTTGCCGGCCACGTTGACGGGGCGGAGTTGAACCGAGCGGTATCCGCCCAGGGTGCCGATGTCCTCCACCAGCCACTTGTTCAGGCCCGAGCCGGCAAAGAAGCCGGTGCCCTCGAAGCCGGAGAAGGGGCCGCCGCCGAAGACCGAGCCGGGCGGGGTGTCGGTGGGTCCGTTGAGCAGCACCAGCAGGGGCACGGTCACCTCCTCGTCCGGCCCGGTGGGCACGTACACGTCCACGGCGATGGTCGGAGTGAGGCTGGAGCCGTCGAGGCTCACCGGACCGGTGGTCTGCCCCAGCAATTCCCAGGTGCCGCTGTTGATGGGGCTGGTGTCGCCGCCCCCGGCCTGGGTCGAGACGGACATTTCAATGTCACCCGCCCCGCCCGAGTTGAAGGCCACAACCTCGAAGTCGTACAGCCCGGCCGCGGAGAAGGTCACGTCGCCATACCGGGCGCGGTGTCCGCCGGTGGCGTCCTCCACGATCACGTTATCCTCGGGGCCCAGGCCGTTGCGGTTGGCGTCAATGCGCAGCCGCGCGCCGTCATCCATGCCCAGCGCGAAGCTGTAGCGGCCGGGGGTCGAGACGTTGAGCCGGCCCCGGGCCACCAGTCCCCACAGGCCGACGGCCCCGCCGGGCAGCGGGTAATCCGAGAACCAGTCGCCGGGCGAGCCGTCCGAGAAGTCCAGCTCGGTGAAGGTGTCCGAAGATTTGCTGGCCTGCTTGGTGCCGGCGGCCATGGCCTCGACGTCCGCCAGGCTGGCCACCGTGGGCGGGATGCGGCGGACGAAGTTGGCAATGGTGATGGCATTGCCGGGCAGCACGTCGCCCATCAGGTTCCAGTTGTAGGCCAGGTCCGCCACCGGGAAGGTGGCCGGCACGCCGGAGGCCACCGGATGGGCGGGCGTCACGAGCGTGCCGTTGCCCGGCTGGAAGCTGGCGGTGGTGCCGATGCTCGAGGTGAGCATGTCGTCGTGGTCCAACGCCGAAAAGACCAGCACCCCCTGCGGCGCCTGGGCAAAGCGGGAGGGGCTGCCGCCCGGGCCCTTGATGATGACGTCCGCCGGGTAGGCGGTGTCCGGGGTCACCCCGTCATCGTCGCTGACCACGTAACCACGCAGGGTCAGGTAATCGGCCAGCCCCTGGGCGGCGGCGGTGTTGGGCGTGAAGACCACGCTGGCGCCGGCCTTGTCCCGGGCCAGCCACTTGACGGTGTTCTCGACCAGTTTGAACAACTCGGGCGAGCCCCCCAGCGTGTCCGCCGAGCCCGGAATGATCGCGCCGTCCCAGGCCAGCAACGCCCGGCGACCCGCCGTGGGGGCGGGCACGCCCACGAAGGAGACCTCGACGTTGCGGGCCCAGTACACCGGGCCGATCTGGTCGGCGGCGTTGGCGACGTTGGCCGGGTCGTGGGGCGGCTCGGACTTGAAGCCGCCGACGACCGTGTAACGCGGGTTGGGGCCCACCGAGCCGTCGGTGTTGAAGTCCTCGACGTAGAGGACCTCTGCGGTGTGGCTGGTAAGGGCGGCGCAGACCAACCCGAGCGACCACGCGGCTCGGGTTCGGCAGCGGGAGGGATTTGAGTCGGTGCGGTGCATGGTTCGGTTGGAGTTCAGGTTTTTCACGCGGAGCCTTTCCGACCGAACACGCGCCCGGCCGGCGGACTCGATCACTCATGGGTTCATGCACGGGATTAACAGGCCCGCCCGGGGAGTCAAGCACGGACACGGCCCCCGGCCCAACCCACCAACGGCTCGGGGTCCCGCCGCTCCCGTCCCTCAATCCGCCGGCCCGGCCAGCGGGTCGGCGGCGTCCCGGCGCTCCGGCAACCACAGCGCGACCGCGGCCGCGGGCAGGAACAAGCACCCCGCCAGCAGCAGCGAAAGCCGGTAATCCCCCACCTGCCCGAACAACCCGAAGAACACCACGCCCACCGCCGAGACCAGCCGGCCGATGTTGTAGCCAAACCCCGCCCCGGTGGTGCGCAACAGCGTGGGAAACAGCGGCGGCAGGTACATCGTGTACAGGGCAAACAGCCCCTGGAAAAACCCCGGCACCGCCAGCAGGTAATACAACTGCCGGTGCGGCCACTCGACCGCGTAACAGAGCGTCATCGCCAGGAAGTACCCCAGCGACATCCCGCAGATGACGCGCCGGTACCCGCACCACCGCGCCAGCGCCGCCGCGGCGAAGTTGCCCACCATCGAGGCCACGATCACCAGGTACAGGATTTTCCGGCCCCACTCCCCCTTCGCGTGCGCGTCCAGCCCGATCACGTCCGGCAGGTTCTTGAAGTGAATCTGGTTCCAGAACATGAAGGCCCAGTGCCCGCTCAGGCCCAGTGCGCACACGGCCACCACCAGCAGCGTCGTGCGCCGCAAACCGGGTTGGAACAGGTCCCGAATCCGCGCCCGCACCCGGGTCACGCCCGCCCGCGCCTGACTCCACTCCTCGGTCTCCGGCACCGCGCGGCGAATCCAAAACACCAGCAATGCCGGCAACACCCCCACCAGAAACAACCACCGCGGCTGCTCGGCCACGAGCGGCGCCATCAGGTAGTGCGACAGCACCGCCAGCAGGATGCCCACGTTCACGCCGGTCTGCAGCACCGCCGCGATCCACGGTCGCCAGTGCCGCGGCCAGGTCTCGGCCAGCAGCGACGCCCCCACCGCCCATTCCCCGCCGATGCCCAGCGCGGCCAGGAAGCGAAACAGCGCCAACTGCCACCAAGTTTGCGCCGCCGCCGCCAGCCCGGTGAACCCGGCATAGGTCAAGATGGTCAGGCACAACGTGCGGCTGCGCCCCAACCGGTCCCCGATGCGCCCGAAGAAGCCCCCGCCCAGCGCCCAGCCCAGCAGGAACGCGCCCTGGATGATCGAGCCGTACCGGCCCACCGCCGGGTCGCGCGTGTCGGTCACCCCCAGCAACTCCGCCACGAACTGCACGTACACCAGCGTGTACAGGTGCATGTCCAGCCCGTCGAAGGTCCACCCCAGCCACGCGGCGAGGCCCGCACGCCATTGCGGCGGCGACAAATCGCGCAGGCGGCGCACCGGCGGCGGAGCGGGGGCGGAGTTGGTCACGGCGCCTTAGCAGACCCCCCCGCCCGGACCTTGTCCAGAACGGGGTGCGCGCCGCGCCCGCCGCCTCGCCGGGCCGGGTTCAACCGCGTGGTTCGTTCGCGCCCCGGCCCGCGGCCAGCCGACCCAGTGCGCTCACCGCAAAGATCACCGGATAGAGCCGCTCGAAGTACCAGAGCCGGGCAAAGTACAGCCCGATCGGCGCGGCCTCGCGCCAGGCACCCGCCTCGACCAGCTCGACCAGGCGGCGCCGGCCCGGCGCCAGGGCCGCGGTCGGCCGGGGGCCCCCGCTAAGCGCCTCCACCGCCAGCGCCGTTTCTTCGAGCGATACCGGACACCCGCGGTCTCCGCCCCACCCGCCGCCGGCGTCCCGGGACTTTTCCAAAAAATCCACCGCCCGAGCGCGCATCGTCCCGAGCCCGTCCACTCCGGCCCGGGCCAGCGCGTTCAGGGCGATCAGGACCTGCGCCGTGCCGTACACCGGATTGGCCTGCTCCGCGGCGTGTTCGTTGCCGAACCACAGCGGCACCCACGCCCCGTCGGCGCGTTGACTGCGCGCCAGAAACCGCAGCGCCCGCGGCAGGGCCCGCGCCACGCGCCCGCGCCAGCGGTCCGGCAAATCCCCCCGCCAGGCCACCCAGGCGCGCGCGGCGTGGGCCGTGATTTCCGGCGTGCTCCGGTCAAAGGGCAACGTGCCCCAGCCGCGACAAAACGTGGGCACGCCGCCGTCGCGGTTTTGCAGGTCCAGCAACCAGCGCACGCCCGCGGCCACCGCGCGCCGCGTCGCGGCGTCCGGCGCGCCCAGCGCATGCAGGGCCAGCAGGGCGCCGGCGGTGTCGTCCGCGTCCGGCACGCCGCCCGGCAGATCGGTCCAGGCCCAGCCCCCGGGGGCGGCGCCGGTGTACGGGTGGACGTCCTGAAACTGCTGGCCCCGCAGCCAGTCGCGCAGGTGCGGCGGGTCCGCCACGGCGAGCCGGTACGGCTGTGCGGCCAGCGCCTTGATCGCCAGCGTGGTCACCCACGTGGCCAGGTTGGTGTCAATGGGCCAACTGCCGTCGGCCCGCGCCGCCGCGCGCAAAAACGCCGCCCCGCGCCGCGCCACTTCGTGCTCGCCCAGGCCCCGAGCGGCCAGGCTCATGGTGACGAAAGCGGTGAGCGGGGTGGCCTCGAGGAACCCGCCGTTTACGGGCTGCAAGGTTTCGAGCACCCGCAAGGTCGGTTCCCGCGAGACCTCCCGCAGCCGGCGTCGCAGCGGGCAACGCGCGGGCGCGTGGTGGTGGACCACCTGTCCGATGGCGATCAGCGCGGGCAGGGCGTAACTGACCACCGGCAGGCGCAGCGCGCCGAACCACGCGCGGGGCAGCAGCGCCAGCTCGAAGGGCAACGCCCGCACCTGCCGCCAGCCGTCCGGCCCGAGCCGGCCGCTGAGCGCCAGCGCCATCACGATCGGCACCGAAAACGTCCGGTCCCGGCCGTAGGCCGCCTCGATTGCCGGTACCAACCGATCCGCCGACCCCGTGGCGCGGTCCAACCACGCGCGGGCGCGTTGTACGAGGGCGGCGAACTGCGTGTCGGCCCGGGCCGCGCCAAACGCCGCCCAGACCAGGGCGGTGGTGGACAGATTGCTGGCGCTGCGCACCGTGTCGCCCCAGCCGCCGTCCGGGTTGGCGTGTTCGGCCAGCCAGCGCAGGCCCGCTTCGACCCGCCGGGCGTCTTGCGCGGTGCCGCGGCTCCGGTCCAGTTCGCCCAGGGCGATGGTGGCCACCGCCGTGGCCAGCGCGCTGCTGCTCAACTCGCCGGTCCAGTGGCCCGCGGCCTGGCGCGCCGCCAACAGCACGTCGGTCAGGGTCTCGAGCGCGGCGCGTTCGCGCGCCGCGTCCGGCGGCGGAACCTCCGGTCCGTTCATACGCTCAGATGCCCCAGCGCCAGCAGGCCGTAGAAGGTGTATTCGACGTCCAGGTGGTCGTCGGCCCAGTGTCCGTGAAACCCGCCCGCGGCGCTCCAGAGCGAGTCGAGGAAATCCAGGCACCGCTCGTGCAGCGCGGCGGGCAGGCGCCGGTCCAGACATGCCAGCGCGTGCAGGGCGGTGGCGGTCGAGAGCAGATCGGGCCAGGGCGTGCCCGGCGCGGCGCAAAAGCCCCCGGCCGGATGGGCGCGGGCGAGCAACCAGTCGCCCGCGGCCGGATTCACGGGCACGCCCAGATGCGCCAGGAGCGTCACCGCGCCGGCGGTGGCGTTGAGCGCGCCCTGCGGCTGGCCGGGGGCGTTGCTCCAGGCGTGGTCGGGAGTTTGCAGGCGGTGCAGACTGCGCACCAGGTCCCACACCCGCGGCGGCGTGGCGCCCAGGTCCTCGCACGCGCCCAGGGCGACAAAGGCGTCATACGCGGTGCCGTGACCGGCGGCGGGCCGGGCGTGGTAACCGCCGTCGGGCTGGCGGAACTGTTCGAGGCGCGCGAGCAGGGCGGCGCGGGTGGGGGGCGGGAGGCCGCCCACGAAGGCCCAGCAACGGGCCAGCGCGCCCAGGTGCACCAGGTCCAGCCCGGCGCCGTCGCCGAAACCGGCCAGCCAGGCGCGCGTGCGTTCCACCGGCACGGGCACGTCCAGGGCGTGGGCGCAGGCGAGGGCGAAGAGGGTGTAGTACAGGTCCGGCCGGCCCTCGCGGTCGCCGGCGGCGCCGGCGGCGTCGACCTGGCGCGCGCAGAACGCGCGCACCAGGTCGGTCGAGTCCCCGAGCAGGCGGGGGGCGAGGCGGGCAACCTGGAGCAGTTGGAGGCGCAGGCTCAAGCGGCCGGGGCGGACGCCGCCGCGCGGGCGGCGGCGTTTTTCTGCTCCTGCTCCTTGCACCAACCCTGGATTTGCACCTCGTTGAAAATCTTGCCGACCACTCGCCGGAGCAGGCCCTTGAGGCCGGGGTGTTCGAGCTCGGCCAGGGCGCGAATGGCCTCTTCCTTGAAGCTTTCAAGCAGGTGCCGGCAGCGGGCCTCGGCGCCGAGTTCGCGGCAAAGTTCGGCCACGGCGGGCGGGTCGGCCGCCACTTCGCGCCGCCAGAGGCGGTCGAGCCAGGCGCGTTTTTCGCCGTTGGCGCGCTCGCGGGCCACGGCCAGGACCAGGCTGGGCCGCTGACCGGCCAGGTCGTTGCGGGCGGGGCCGCCCTCCAGGTCCTCGAGGTCGTCGCGGATTTGGTAGGCAATGCCCAGGGCGCGGCTGTAAGCGCCCAGGGTCGCGGCGCACTCCTCGTGCCGGCCGGCGTACAGGGCGCCCAGGCGCAGGGCGACCTCGAAAGCGGGGGCGGTTTTCTGGCGGAAGATGTTCACGACCTGGAGCGGGGTCAGCGGCCCGGGCCGGCGGGTCCAGAGCAGCTCGGCGCCCTGGCCGCGGCACAGCTCGCGCTGGCCCTCGGCGGCCACGCGGAGCATCTGGGCGCGGACCTCGGGCGCGACCCGGCTGGAGGCCAGCAGCCGGTAACCTTCGCCGATGAGCAGGTCGCCCGCGTTCAGGGCCACCGGCACGCCGTGTTCGGCGTGGAGGGTCTTTTCGCCGTAGCGCTCGGGGTCGTCGTCCTCGATGTCGTCGTGGATGAGCGAGGCCTTGTGGAAGCACTCGACGGCCACGGCGACCTTGCGGAGGTCCTCGGGGAACTCGGCGTCGGTCCGGCCGCTGAGGGCCTGCCAGGCGGCCACGGTGAGGAACGGCCGCCAGCGTTTGCCGGCGCGCATGAGCCAGGCGCGGGCCAGGCGCTCGGTGTCGTCGGCCGCCGGGCCGAGGATCAGGTCCAGCGAAGCCGGGGTGAACCAGAAGTCCACCTCGTCGCGCAGCCGGCTCAGGTCCAGCCGCCGGGTGGCGTCGGCGGCGGTCAGGTGGAGGTATTCCCAGACCCAGTCCAGGTCCACGTTGGTGTCGGCGCAATCGTCCTGGAGCAGGGGGATGGCGACGCCGGGGATGGCGGCGGCTTCCATGTAGGGGAAGGCGCGTTCGAGCACGCTCAGGCAACTGACGCCGAGGATGGCCTCGATCTGGCCGGTCTGGATGAGGCTCATGACGATGGCCGAGCCCTCGGCCACGAGCACGGCGTAGCCGAGTTTCTCGGCCTCGGTGGTCAGGTCCTGGATCGAGCACAGGCCGCACTGTTTGCAGAGCAGGCCGAATTCATCGAAGGGCGCCGGGCACTTGCTTTCCACGCGCAGGCACTTGGGCAGGAGCAAGAGGCGGCGCTCGAAGGGCACGGCGGCCAGTTGCTCGCGCCACATTTCGTTGTTGAGCAGCACGCCCAGGTAGTCGCGGTACACGGGGTCGCACCCGAGCTGGCCGACCAGGCGGTCGGCGTGGACCTTGAGCTGGTCCAGCGGCAGCGGCGGCACGGGGTTGAACTCGGCCACGTAATGCCGCGCCGCGCGCAGGAACCGCTGCCGCTCGGCCGGCGTCGGGGGGATGTTGCGCTGGGGCGGCCGCCATTTCTGGAGCGGCACCAGTTTGGGCAGGGGGGCGGGCGTGCCGGAAATCAGGCCGGAAGGGTTCGTTGTCATGGGCAGGTCACGGGAGAGGTGGGGGTTGAGTTGGCTTGACGAAGCCGGCGGAGGTGCGCCTCGGCCTCGGGCGCCAGGTCGCGGTAGGCGCCAAAATCCGAATACGCAAACCGCTTGGCCCAGCGGTAGAGCCAGTGCCGCTCCGGGACCTCCTCCCCGGGCAGCCACTGGCTGGGGCGCGGCTGCATGGCTTCGAGTTCCGCCAGGGCGGTCCCGCGCAGGGTGGTGTCCCGCGCGCCGTGCGCGCGCACCAGCGTCCGGACCAGGTCGGGCCGCTCCAGCACCACGCAGCCGCGGGTGTGCCGGGCGGCGAGGCGACGGAAGTCGCGCAGGAAGGCCGAGTCGCGCACGGTGGCATAGACGCCGCGGGGGTCGCGGATGGTTTCCACGGCGAACTGGAGGATCGGGCACGGCTCAAGGTCGCCCGCCGGGCCGACGTGATGCGAGATGCCGGTGGCCATGGGACACAGGGCGCGGCCCTCGGCGTCGTAGTAGGCGTCCACCAGCAGCAGGGGCAGCCGGGCGCGCATTTCGACGATGAAGCGTCGCACGCGCGCCAGCTGGTCCGGCCGCAGGGCCAGTTCCGGCGCCATCCGGGGGCCGACCGGCCGGTAGGTGTGGTACCAGACGTAGTGGACGCCGCGGCGGATGAGCTCGCGCAGCCAGGTCTCGGTGAGCAGTTCGTCCAGGTTGGACTGGCAGAGGCTGGTGGCCACGCCGGTGAGCAGGCCGGCGCGCAGGCACGCCTCCAGGCCGGCCAGCGAGCGGCTGAAGACCTCCCGGTGGCCGCGGCGCACGTCGCTGGTCAGTTCGCGGCCCTCGATCGAGACCAGCGGCGTGGCGTTGCCCAGGCGGCGGAGTTGTTCGGCCACGGCGTCGGTGATGAAGTGCCCGTTGGTGAACAGTTGGAAGTAGCAGTCCGGGTGCGCCGCCAGCAGGTCCAGCAGGCCGGGATGCAGGAACGGTTCGCCGCCGAGGATGCCGAAGAACGTGTTGCCGTGCGCCCGGGCCTCGCGGATGGTGCGGTGGAGGGTGGGCAGGTCAAGGAGCGTGCGCGGGCCGGCCACGTCCACCCAGCAGCCCTGGCAGCGGAGGTTGCAGGAGTTGATGATCGAGAGGTACAGGAACGGCGGAAAGTACTCGCCGCGACGCACCCGGCGCCGGAACCGCAGGACCGCGAGCGCCCCGCGCACGCCGAAGTTCCAGACAAACTTGCGCACGCACCGGGGATCGGCGCGGCGCAGGGTGCGATAAATCAGGGCGGGGAGCATGGCGGTGGTGACCGTTATCCCTGCCGGGCCGCCCGCGCCCGGGCCGCCGCTTCCTCGGCCCGGCGGGCGATTTCTTCCGGGGAGGGCAGGCTCTGGAGCACCTCGGGGGGCACCTCGGCCGCAAGCTGGGCCAGGCACTTCTGGCGCTCGGCCAGCGCCTTGTCGGCGTCGCGCTCCTTCGAGAAGCGCGAGCGGGCGCGCTCGCTGCGGGCGCGCAACAGCGCGTACACGTCGCCCCCCAGCAGGGCGGAGATGTCAATTTTCATCTTCTCGCGCTGGAGGTCGGCGTCCTGGACCGGCTCGCCGTTGATCGGGCCGGCCTTGTATTTGGGGAACATGATGGCCGCCTCCGGGCAGACGCGCGAGCAGGCGGGGCAGTTGGTCTTGCACTGGTCGGGGTGCTCGACGCGCAGGTGCTTGTCCGCGTCCGCGCCGTACACGCCGAACAGGCAGAAACTCAGGCACTGCATGCAGTGCGTGCAGCGGTCGTAGTCAATCACCGGGAACCAGGGCAGCCAGGGGCGCGCATCCGTCGCCTCGCGCGCGCGGACCTGCGCCGCCAGTTCGGCCGCCCGGGCGGCGGGGTCCGCGCCGCGGAGCGCCGGCCAGTCCAGGAGTGTGGCGCCCGGGGCTTCGGCCGAGGGCACGGGCGCGTGGTCCGGCCCCGCGCAGGTCAGGGTGAACCCCTGTTCCAACAGGGCGAGGACCGCGGTGAAACGTTCGCCGGCGGCGGGCGGGGCGGCGCCGTCGCCTTCGCACAGGACCAGGTGGGGCAGGATCGGATTCACGGGAGCGTGCGGGGTTCAGGGCACCGGCGCCGGGGCGGGGGCGGCCGCCGCGGCGGCGGGCGTTTCCTTGTCGGGCGGCAGGTTCGGGGAAAGCTCCGCGGCCAACAGCGCCGCGCCGGCCGCTTCGGCGTCCAGCACGCGCAGGTTGACCACCTGGGTGCGGTCTGCCGCCAGGGGCGCGCCGGCGGCGGCGAACAGGCCCTTGACCGCGCGCGGAAAACAGGCCGCGATTTTCAGCGCGCCGGTCGCGGCCAGCCGGGCCAGGCGGGGATCGCGGCGGGCGGCCAGTTCGCACAGGTCCGGCACCGCCTCGAAGGGTTGCCCGGAGGCGCAGAGCCGTTCGAGGACGGCCCGTTTGACCGCGTCGGGCAGGACCTGCGCGTAGCGGCAGTGGCAGTAAAGGATCACGGGGGCTTTCACGGGACGGTCAGGGGGGCTTCGGCCGCGCTCAGCCGGTGCGTGGGTTGAGGACGTCCGGGGCGGAATTGCTCGGCGTGGACCAGGCGGGCGGTCAACCCGGGGAAGGAGGCCGGCAGCGCGGCCAGCGCCGTCTCGAGGGCCCGGCGCAGCACCAGCGGATCGGCCTCGGCGCGGGCGTTGAGGATGAGTTCGCCGCCGCGGACCGGGGCGTCCAGCCGCTGGGTCAATTCGGGCACAAAATCGCTGCGCACCAGGCTGAGGGCGGCGATTTCGCCGTGGAGGCTTTCGTCCGGGCTGAGCGTCATTTTGAGGTGGGCGATTTCCGCCCCGGCCAGTTCCTGTTGCAGGTGGCGGGCGAGCGTTTCGAGCACGGGTTCCGCCGCCACGGGGTGCGGGGCGGCCAGGTGCACGGTGGCGTTGAGCCAGCCCAGCCGGGCTTCGCCCTCGGCGTAGAGGTCGTAGTCCACGTCCGGCGGCGCGTCCGTGCACGGGGCGTCCTGCTCCAGCCGGTCGAACCACGCGTCCAGACCGGCGCCCTCGCGCACGGACACGGCCAGCCGCGGTTTGCCGGGAAAGGCCTCGGCGAGCCGGGCGAGCAGGCGCTCCCGCCGCGGCGGGTCCAGCAAATCGCTTTTGGCGAGCACCACCAGGTCGGCCTCTTCGAGCTGCTTGTGCCAGATGTAGCGCACCTTGTCGGAAAAGGACCGCCCGGGGCGCAGGCCCAGCATTTGCTCGGCCCGTACCGGGTCCACCAGCACGCTCAAGGGCGCCAGGCGGAACTGGTCCCCGTGCAGGCGCCGCAACGGGTAGGTGACCGTGGCCCGGAGGTCGGTGCAACTGCCCACCGGCTCGGCCACGAAGGCCTCCGGGCGGGCGGCGGCGGTGAGTTGGCGCGCGGCCTCGAGCAGCGAGTTGAACCGGCAGCAGAAGCAGCCGCCGGCGATTTCCTCGGTGGGAAACCCGCGGGCGCGCAACCAGGCGGTGTCCACCAGCCCGCTGCCCTGATCGTTGGTGATCAGGCCCACGCGCCGGCCGCGCCCGGTCAAATGCCGGGCCAGGGCCGCGACGGCGGTGGTCTTCCCCGCGCCGAGGAAGCCGCCGATCATGTAGTAGCGCGCCGGAGCGTTCATTCGGGGGACTCCGCGGACTGTTGCCGCGCCAAGATGTGGTCAATGGTGGTGTCCAGCAAGTCGCGATACCCCTGAACGTCCAGCGCCCCGGGCGGCGGTTCGCCGGTGAACTCGTACAGCCAGCCGGCGTCGTAGGGTTGCTCGTTCACCGGGGTGAGCGATTCGGCCAGGGCGGGATTGCCGCCGACGAAGTGCCCGCGGCCGGCGCAGTAAATGTCGCTCAGCGCCTTGAACCCTTCGATGGTGCCGAGGATGTCCCCGGGCTGCACCGCCTGGCCGGGTGCGCAATCCCACTGGACATCCACCACCTCGCCCAGCATCCGCAGGGCGAACTTGGTGTAACCCACCCGCCAACGCCCGGCCTCCGCCGGCGCCACCCGTGCCAGCCAGCAATGTGCCGGGGTGTAGAGGTAATCCACGGGCAGATGCGTCACAAACGTCGCGCGCCGGTAAAGGACCGTCGGGGTCGCCATGCCGCGTGAGTATCGGGCAAACGCGTTTCCGGGCAAGCCGGACGGCCGCTGTTCAGCCCTGGGTGGAACGGGCAACCTGGCCGTTCCGCCGGGCGACCCGCCCGGCGGTGTCGCGAAGGCTGGCAGCCTGCGCGACAGCCGACGTTTTGGTGTTTCGGTGGGGTGCAGCCGTCCCGGCTGCTGTATCGCCGACTGCCAATCGGCGGCGCGGGGGGACGCGAAGGCCCGGAGAGGGGGAAACCCGCGGCACGGCCGACCCGCGGTCTGCCCCTCCGCTACCAGAGCGCCGGCGTCCACGCCGGCGGCGGCTGACAGCGCCAGCAAGCTGGCGCACTCCAGGCGCTGCGCGAACGTCGGTAGCCCCCCTTCCTCGCACCGGCGTTTGGAGTGCGGCGGCTTGCCGCCGCTTTGCCGCTCGGGGTGGAACGGGCAACCTGTCCGTCCCGCGGGGCTACCCGCCCGGCGGCGTAGGGGCAGACGGGGAGCCCGCGCCGCACAACGAGGTCGAAGGCCAGATGCCACCAGCCGTGACGCTCAGGCAGTGGCCAGTCTTTCCGCGGCTCGGCCGCCCGCTTACGCCGCAAACGCCCGTCGCAGCAGTTCGAGGCTCTTGGGCACGGCGGTTTCGGGGTCTTCCTTGCCCTCCATTTCCAGGGAGACGTAGCCGGTGTAGCCGGCCTCGCGCAGGATGCGGGCGATGCGCGGGTAGTCCAGGTCCAGCGTGTACCATTCGCCGCCGCCGAAGTAGGTCTTGGCCTGCACAAACACGGTCTTGGGCGCCACGAGGCGGATTTTCTCGTAGGGGTCTTCGAGGAAGTTGCCGGTGTCCAGCAGCACGCCCAGCCAGGGCGAGGGGATCGCATTGACCAGCCGCAGCAACCCCTCGGGCGTGCGGGTCAGTCCCCAGTGGTTTTCCAGGGCCAGGATCACGCCGCACTGCTCGGCCCGGGGCAGGCATTGCTCGATGCAGTCCTGACACCACTTGAAGCCGTCGTCCTCGGTGTAGCCGGGCAGGACCGGCTCCTCGCCCCGCGCCTTCATCAGGTCGTCGAAGTTGGGGATGGTGTTCCAGCGGCCGGAATTGAGCCGGATGCACGGCACGCCCAGTTCGTAGGCGATTTCGATGCACTTGTGGGTGTGCTCGACCTGCTGCCGGCGGTAGGCGGGGTCGGGGTCCACAAAATCCTGATGGATGGACAGCGCCACCAGGTCCACGCCGACGCGGAAGGCGTGGCGTTTGAGCCGGCGCAGGTAGGCGCGGTGGTCCGGGGTCAGCGGCTCGCGTTCCGGGAGGTCCATCTGGCGGTGGAGCAGGTCCACGCCCTCGGCTCCCAGCGCGGCGGCCTTGTCCATGACCGTCTCGACCGGCACGCGGGCGGTGCGGAAATGCCAGTACGAGTAGGTGGCGATGGCCAGTTTGATGCGGGGGCGCGGGCCGGCCGGGGCGGCGGCGCGGGCGGTCCAGGGCGTGAGGGCTGCCAGGCCGGCACTGGCGAGGAAATTGCGACGGGAAAGATTCATGGATGATGCGTGGTTTTTGGCCAGCCTAACGCGGACCGCCGGGGCGGGACAATCGCCCAGTGGCAGCGCGCGCCGCGATTTTTTCGCCGGGTTGACAGCCCGGCTTTCCCGGGCAACTTCACGGCCATGAAATCAATCACCTATTGTCTCATGGCGCTGACCCTCGCCGCCACGGCCGCCCTGGCCGGCTCGCTCTACGACATCCCGCTCAAGGACATTGACGGGAAGCCCACCTCGCTCAAGGCCCACCAGGGCAAGGTGATTCTGCTGGTCAACGTGGCTTCCCAGTGCGGCTACACCCGCCAGTACAAACCCCTCGAGGCCCTCTACCGCAAGTACAAGGACCGCGGCTTCGTGGTCGTGGGCGTGCCCAGCAATGACTTCGGCGGCCAGGAACCCGGCTCGCCCGAGGAGATCAAACAGTTCTGCAGCTCGAAGTTCGACGTGACCTTCCCGTTGATGGAAAAGGTCCGGGTCAAGCCCGGGCCGGACCAGCACCCGCTCTACGCCGCGCTGACCGGCAAGGACGCCGCCTTCCCCGGCGAGGTCAAATGGAACTTCGGCAAGTTCCTCCTCGGGCGCGACGGCAAGGTGCTGGCGCGTTTCCAGTCCGGCGACGAACCGGACTCGCCGCAGGTCATCCAAGCCATCGAGGCGGCGCTGGCCGCCAAGTAACCCGCCCGGGTTCGGCCCGCGGACCTCGAACCGCTTGCGGCCTTCGGTCCGCGGTGTTCGCCGGCCGCGTTTCACGAACGCGGCCCGTTCCCGGGCGCCCTCTTCGGGCTCGACCGACCGGGCGCGGCGCGGGAAGAATGCCCTCGGCGCCCGACCCGACCCCAAGGGGCAACCCCCGGGTTTGCCGGGAGCGGGCGGCGCGCCCGTGCCGCACACCCAGCCATGAGCCTGACGACCTTTGCCTTTCCCACCCGCATCCTTTTCGGCCCCGGCGCCCTGCGCGAACTGCCGGCCCGGCTCGAACGCCTCGGCCTGCGCCGCCCGTTGGTGGTGACCGACCCGGGCCTGGTGGAGACCGACGCCTTCCGGGCGCTGAGTGCCGTGCTCGATCCCGCCGGGTGCAACCAACGGTGGTTCCTCTTCGGCCAGGTCCACCCCAACCCGATCGAGGCCGACGTCCGCCTGGCCGCGCAACTGATGCGCGAGCAGCACTGTGACGGCGTCATCGCCTTCGGCGGCGGCAGCCCGCTGGACGTGGGCAAGGCGGCGCGTCTGCTGGCCCAACGCCCGGACTTCCCGCTGGCGCAGTTTTACGAACGGCCGGCGGACTGGAGCGGGCTGGCGCCGCTGGTGGCCATTCCCACCACCGCCGGCACCGGCAGCGAAGTGGGCCGCAGCTCGGTCATCACGCTCGAGGCCACGCGCCGCAAGGCCGTGCTCTTCCACCCCGAATTGCTGGCCCGGCTGGCGATTTTGGACCCGGAACTGACCGTGGGCCTGCCCCCGCGTCTGACCGCGGCCACGGGCGCCGATGCGCTCACGCACTGCATCGAAAGCTACACCTGCCCGGTGTTTCATCCGCTGTGCGACGGCATCGCGCTGGAGGGCATCCGGCTCATTGTCGGGGCCCTGCCGCGCGCGTTCCGCGACGGCCGGGACCTGGAGGCGCGCGGGCACATGCTGGTGGCGGCGGCGATGGGCGGAGTGGCCTTTCAAAAGGACCTGGGCGTGGTGCACTCGCTGGCGCACCCGCTCTCCACGCTCTGCGGGCTGCATCACGGCCTGGCCAATGCCCTGTGTCTGGTGGCGGGCCTGAAATTCTGCGCCGCCCGCCAGCCCGGCCTGTACCGGCGCGTGGGCCTGGCCTGTGGCCTGGACGTGCTGCACGTGTCCGACGCCGAGGCCGACGCCCGCACCATCGCCTTCCTGGCGGACTTCCTGGCCGGGCTGGGCTTGAACCAGCGCCTGCGCGAGCACGGGGTGCGGGCCGACCAGCTCGAGGCCCTCACCGAGCAGGCGTGGGAAGACCCCTGCCACCGCACCAACGCCGTACCGGTCACGCGCGAGGACCTGCGCGTCCTGTACGAGGCGGTGTTTTAGGGGGACGCCGGAAGCCCCCCGGCGACCAGAAGGCGTTCCGCCGTTACGTCCGGGGGTTCGTCCGGCGGCACGTCCAGCCAGTGCATGGGCAGTTGGTGGCGGCACCAGGTCATTTGCCGCCGGGCGAACTGCCAGGTCTTGCGCCGGACCAGGGCCACGGTCTCGGCCAGGCCCCGCTCGCCGCGCAGGTGTTCGACCACCTGCCGGTAGCCGATGGCCTGGAGGGCGGTGCGATTGCCGGCCAGCCCGCGCCCGAGCAGACGCCGGGTTTCCTCGACCAGCCCCGCGGCAAACATGGCTTCCACGCGCGCGTCGAGGCGGGCGCGCAGGTCTGCCGGCGCGCGCCGCAGACCCAACACCCGGACGCCGCCGCCGTCTGCCGTCCGCCAGGCGGCGCGCTGGACACTCCAGGGACGGCCGCTCAGGCGCAGGACCTCGACGGCGCGCACCACCCGCCGCGGGTTGGCGCGGTCCATGCGGGCGTAGGTTTCCGGGTCGCCGACGCGCAATTCCTCGAGCAGCACCGGCAGCGGGGTCGCCTCCAGCGCGGCGCGCAGGGCGGGGTCGGGCGCGGGCGCTTCGCCCAGGCCGGCCAGCCAGGCCTTGAAGTACAGGCCGGTGCCGCCGCAAAAGATCGGCACGCGGCCGCGGCCCTCAATGGTTTCCACCGCCCTCCGGGCCCGGCGCACAAAGTCCGCCGCCGTGAACGGCTGGTCGAGGTCCGCCACGTCCAGGAGGTGGTGCGGCACGCGGGCGCGCTCGGCGGGGCTGGGCTTGGCGGTGCCCAGGTCCAGCCCGCGATAGACCTGCATCGAGTCCACCGAGATGATTTCGCCGCCGAGGCGTTCGGCCAGCACGAGGGCCACGGCGGATTTGCCGGCGCCGGTGGGGCCGGTCAGGTACAGGGCGCGCGGGGCGGCGCGGTCCCTCATAGCGGGCGGGAGAGCGGGGCCCCGTGGGGTGGGCGCGGGAGGAAGGCGCGCAGCAGCAGCAGGCCCACGCCCACGCAGATGGCGCTGTCGGCCAGGTTGAAGGCGGGGAAACCCACCTCGGCGCCGTCGCCCCGCCGCACCAGGTAGAAGCGGAGGAAGTCAATGACGTGGCCCACGCGGAGGCGGTCGGTCAGGTTGCCCAGGATGCCGCCGAACATCAGGCCCAGGGCCGTCTGGCCGAGGAGGGTTTGCGGCTCGAAACGCTCGCGGGTCAGGTAGAGCACGACCAGGGCGAGCACGGAGACCAGGGCCAGCAGGCCGTTGTTGCCGGTGAACAGGCTCCAGGCCGCGCCGGTGTTGCCCCAGTGCACGAACTTGAAGAAGCCGGCAATGACCTCGCGCTCGTCCCACGGGCCGAGGAAGCGCAGCACGGCCAGCTTGCTGAGCTGGTCGGCCAGGTACACGACCGCGGCCACGGTCCACAGGCGGCGTTCCTCGGGGGGCAGGGACGGCATGGCGGGGTTACTCGGTGTACCCGAAGAGGCGGCGCTGCTTGATCAGGCGGGCGACCTGGGGCGGCACCTGCGCCTCCCACCGGGGGTCGCCCGCCCGGATTTGCGCCAGCACTTCCTCGGCGAAGATGGGCAGGCAGTCCGGCGAATAGTCCTCGAGGGCCTGGATGCAGCCGCGTTCCTTCAAGTAGGCGTGCAGGTGGCGCAGGTGCGCGGCCACGCGGAGCTGGTCGGCGGTCTCGATCCGGCCGGTCAGCGGTTCCCGGTACGGGTACACGTAGAGCTTGAGGTCGTTTTTGAACAGGCGTCCGAAGGACTCGAGGATGCCGCCCTCGAGGTCGGTGTAGTACTTTTCCTCGAACAGCTCCTGCAAGGTGGGCACGCCCATGACCAGGCCGATCATCTTGCGGGTGTAGCGGAAGAGGTAGCCGGCCAGGCGATGGAACTCGCCGTAGTCGGAGATGAGCACGTCCCGGCCCAGCGCGGCCAGCGTGTCCACCCGGTCCAGGAAGTCCCGGTGCTCGATCACGCCGTCCTGGGCCAGGTTTTTGAGGGTCATTTCCAGGAGCACGACCGCCTTTTCGCCCTGGACCTGGGGTTCGTTCAGAAACGCCGCCCGGGCGCACTCGAGCATGTCCACGGTGGTGCGGGTGACCGGGCGGAAGCTGCCGCGCAGCACCAGGATGGGCTTCTTGTAGAGCATCTCGCCGGCCTGCACCACCTCGCCGTCGGCCGTGAACAACGCCGCGTCGGTCAGCCCGTGAGCCACCAGTTGGAGGGCGGCCAGGCGGTTGTCCACCGCCGCAAAGTCCGGCCCGGAGAACTTGACCAGGTCCACCTCGACGCGGTCGCGGGAGAGGTTGTCCAGCAGGGACTGGATGACCAGCTCGGGCTGGTCGGCGTAGAACAGCCCGGCGTAGAGGAGGTTCACCCCCAGGATGCCCAGGGCCTCCTGCTGCTGCAGGTTCTCGCGGTCGTGCAATTGCACGTGCACCAGGATGTCCGAGGGCGGGGCCAGCGGGCGGTGCTGGAAGCGCAGCCCCAACCAGCCGTGGCAATCCTCCGTGCGGCTGTAGCTGCGGGCCGCCACGGTGTCGGCAAAGACAAAGAAACGCGTCGTCTCGCCCCGCCGGGCCACCAGGCGGGCGTGCAGCAGCTCGTACTCGTGCTCGAGCATCCGCTGCAGCCGCTGCCGGCTCACGTACCGCTCGCACGGGCCGTAGATCGCGTCGCTCACCGTCATGTCGTAGGCCGACATGCTCTTGGCCACGGTTCCGGCGGCGCCGCCCACGCGGAAGAACCACCGCGCCACCTCCTGGCCGGCGCCGATCTCGGCAAAGGTCCCGAAGCTGGCGGGGTCCAGGTTGATCTGGATGGCCTTCTCGTGCGCGCTGAGCCGCGGCCGGGACGGCGTGGCCGCCGGTGGTTGGGCCCCCGCCGCCGCTCCGGGCGGATGCAGCAAACAGAGGGTGGCCCGGCTCATGCCTTGCTGGTGACGCGCCCCCAGTCCAGACCCTGGCTGGCCGCGTACTGCGCCAGCGCCTTTTCGTGCTGGATCAACACCGCGCGCACCACGCTCGAATCGTCCGCCCGCCCCAGGTTCCCGAGAGAGTCCGGAATCAGGTCCACCTGACGGTGGGCGTAGATGAGGGCAAACACCGCGGCGGCCAGCGCCACGTAGGGCAGGTCCTTGTAGGCGCCCTCGGCCACGTCCTCGACCAGGTTGGCCAGAAACTCGAGCTGTCCCACCAGGTGCGGGAACTTGGGCGCCTGAATCTGGGTGAACTCCGCCTTCCACAACGGCAGCTTGCGCAACAGGGTCTCCACCAGTCGGGGGGTGATCTGCGCGGCGCCGCGGTTCACAAAATCAACGATTTCCGGCATGGCGCGAGCCTAACAACCCGCCCCGCCCTGTAAATCGCAAAGACCGTCGCGCCCGCGCCAAGGGCGCCTTTGAGGTTCTGGCCGTGGCCGGGGTCCAGGCGCACACCAGCGCGCCCACCCGGCCCCGCCAGTGCCCGGGCACCCCTTGGCCCGGCCGCGGCTGTCCGGGAACGCGGCTGCCGGGTGGGCGATTTGTGGTGGAGCCGGCGCCGCCGCGGCGCTAAAACGGGCGTATGAAATCCGCCCCGTTTCCTGGTCCGCATTCCCGCCGTGCCTTCCTGCGCTCCGGCGCGCTGGCCGCCGCCGCGCTCGGCCTGCCGCAGATTCTCCCCGCCCGGCTGCTGGGCGCCGCCGCCCCGAGCAACCTCCTCAACGTCGGCTTCATCGGCACCGGCGACCACGGCACCGGCTGGAACCTGCGCCGCTACCTCGAGCTGCGCGAGCTCTGCCGCGTGCGCGTGGTCTGCGACGTGGACGGCGCCCGGATGCGCCGCGCCAAGGAAATCGTGGACGAACAGTACCAGAGCCGCGATTGCGCGATGACCAAGGACTTCCGCGAAGTGCTCGCCCGGCCGGACCTGGACGCGGTGATGATCTCGACCCCCGACCACTGGCACACCCTCATGAGCGTGCTGGCCGTACGCGCCGGCAAGGACGTGCAGTGCGAAAAACCCACCCTCACCATTGACGAGGGCAAAATCCTCATCCGCGAGGTGCGGCAACGCGAGCGCGTGTTTCAGACCAGCACCGAGGACCGTTCCATCCCCGTTTATCACCGCATGGCCGAGCTGGTCCGCAACGGCCGCATCGGCAAGGTCCAGCGGGTCGAGGTCATCCTGCCCCGGCAACCCACCGTGCCCGGCGACCCCACGCCCCAGCCGGTGCCGCCCGACCTGGACTGGGACCTGTGGCTGGGCCCTGCTCCCTGGGCGCCCTACACCCGGGACCGCGTGCACTTCAACTTCCGCTGGATCGAGGATTACTCGGGCGGGATCATCCCCGATTGGGGCACGCATCTGTTCGACACCGCCCAGTGGGCGCTGGACGTCGAACGCAGCGGGCCGGTCGAAATCGAGGGCACCGGCACCTTCTGGAGCGGCGGCCTCTACAACACGGTCAAGGACTACGACGTGACCTTTCGCTACGCCAACGGCGTGGTCATGACCTGCCGGCCGGGCAACCCCAGCATCCGGTTTATCGGCACCGAGGGCTGGGTGGGCAACACCGGCTGGCGCGGCGAACTCCAGGCCAGCTCCGACGCCCTCAAAAACGCCCGCATCGGCCCGGAGGAAACCCGCCTCTACACCAACCCCCAGGGCGAGCACCACGACTTCCTCCAGTGCGTGCGCACCCGGCAAGACCCGTACTTTCCGGTGGACATCGGCCATCGCGTCTCGACCGTCTGCCACCTGGCCAACATCGCCCTCAAGCTGGGGCGCAAACTGCGCTGGGACCCGGTGCGGGAAGAATTCCTCGGCGACGCCACCGCCAACCAGCTCCGCCAGGTCCGCCCCATGCGCGCGCCCTGGAAGCTGGAGGGGTGAACCAGACCGGGGTGGGACGCGCAACCTGCCCGGCGGCAGGGGAGGGCCGCTTCCAGGTGCCCGGCGCTTCTCAAACCCGAAGCCCGAAGCCCGAAGTCCGAAGTGGCGGGCAAGGCCGTGAAGCACCAGAGCCCGGCCCCGTTTTTTCTGGGCCGCGCCGGCAGGCACCAAAAACCGGCGTCCGTTGCGGGGCTTGCCTGCCGCGCGGAGCGTCCCGGGGCGCAGCAGACCCCGGCCGCTTTCCGTTCTTCCGGCTTTCCAGATTCCACCTTCCGGGTTTTAAGTTTCGGCCAAACCACCGGCCGTTCCGTGCGCTGCCCGCGGCGCGGCTCGATCGCCCCGGCGCCCGCGTGACATCCGGCGGCCGGGACGGTCAAACCCACCAAAAGCAACCATGCAACGCTCGACGCATCTTTCCGGCGGTCGCGACAACCCGCGCGCCGCCTGGCGGTCCGGCAGTGCCGCCCCGGTCCTGATCGTCTGGCTGGCGGCCTGCGGCCAGCGCGAGCCGGCCCACAACGGCAAACCGCTCTCGCAATGGCTCCGGGAGGCGGCCGAGGACGCCGTTACTTACTCCGAGCTTCGGGACGCCTTCCTGGCTTTCGAGGGCGAGGCCGTGCCTTACCTGATCCGCGAAATCCGGGCCAGTCGGCTTTTTGTGGTCGCCGTCCGCACCAATCCCGCCAGCCTCTGGCTGCTCACCCCGGCGGACAAGACCCTCCAGACGCTGGGCCTGCAGGCGGAGCCCACCTGTCCAGAGAGCCGGCTCTTGCGGGCTTACGGGCTGCTCGCCCTGGTCGCTAATCAGCAGCGGCAACTGGCGGAACTGGGCACGCCCAGCCAGAAGCCTTCGATCACCAACGCCTTCCCGATCTTGCGGTAAGCCCTGGCCAACCTCCGCGACCCGGAGGTGTTTGGCGCCCTCGAAACCCTTCAATACGCCGGTCCGCTGGCCGCCGAATTCTTTCCCGACGTGGTGAACCTCGTCACCAACGCCGCGGCAACGGATCCCTTCCTGCCTGTTGCCTTGAACGCGCTGGGGAGCTTTGGTGCTCAGGCCATCCCGTACCTGCTCCCCGTGGCGGCGGACTCCCGGCGGCCCTTTGTGCAGCGTCGCGAGGCGGCAGTTGCGCTCGGAGAAATTGGCCCCACCGCACGGTCCGCTGCGCCGGTGATCGCCGCGCTCCTGGAGCAGGCCCTCAGCAACGCGTCGTCCAGCCGGCTCCGATACCCCGTCGCCCGCTTGGCGCTGGCGCTGGCGTCGGTGGGGCACACTCCGGAAGCGGCCGTGCCGCTCCTCGAGCCGTTGGTCGCCAGCTCCAATGTGCTGGAACGCGTGCCCGCCCTGATCGCGCTGTGGAACCGCCAGCCGACGAACGCCACGCTCCGGGAACAAATCACCGCCCACCTCTCCCCGACCAATGCTTTGCCCGCCGTCGGGATCCTGGCCCGCCTGGGTACGAACGCCGCCGTTTTTGCGCCGCAGATGCGCGAGTTGACCCGGCATCCGCAGCCGTTCATCCGCGCCCAAGCCGCCCGGTTCCTCCGCGCCCTCGAGCCGGCCGGCCCGTGACGTCGCCCCCCCCCGCGTCCGCAACGGCTGGGAATGGCGGAAAATACACGACAAAACCGGTGCAACCGGCTACCTCCAAGGCCGCACACCGACATGACCCTGACCGCGTTGACCCCGGAGCAATCGGTATGCGTGCTGATTGACGTGCAGGACAAGCTGGCCGCGCGGATGCACGAGCGCGAGTCCTTGTTCGACCATCTGCGTCGCCTGTTGGCGGGCGTGCGACGGCTGGGGGCTGCCGGCGAGATCCAGGAGCGCGGGGGTCTGCCGCTTGAACGCAGCGGCTGCAACGTTGGCCGGCAGGCTGGTGGTCGGCGTGCCGCCGGGCTGGTCATCCGGCGAAACGGGCAAAGTTGCCCGTTCCACCCCCGGGCCGGCGGCTCCGGCCGCGCGACCGCGCGGACCTACCGAATCCCGAAACCCGCGCACCCCGCACCCCAACCGCGTCGCGGGCAGGGCGCCGCCGCATCGGCGCCGCTTCCCTTGCCGCGTTTTTCTGGCACGTAATTTGCCTGCTATAGCCTTACCCAAAACCTGTTTTGTACCCATGAAACGCCTCGCCTGGTTCCGCCTCTTTGGAGTGGCGGCCGCCCTCGCAGCCCCCCTCGCCCTGCGGGCGGCCGGTCCGGGCACCCTGTATTTCAACAACCGCGTGGTCCCGGTGGGAATAGACGCCCCGGTTTACGACGTGGATTGCCAGACACGGCTGGGCGAGGGTTTTCTGGCCCAGCTTTACGTCGGCCTCACCCCGGAAACCCTTGTGCCGGCGGGCGTGCCGGTGCCCTTTCGGACGTGGAACGGCCAGGGCACCGGCTACGTAAACGGCGAAATCGTCAACCTGCCGTTTCCCGCGGGCAGCCGGGTCTGGGTCGAACTGCGCGCCTGGCAACCGGCCCCCTGCGCGGAGGGCGAAAACTGCCCGCCACTCAAGCTGGGCCGGTCCCAGCCGATCCAAGTGGAGGCGGGCGGGGATACCGGCAACGGCCCCCCGCGGCTGCCGGCGGACCTGGTGGGGCTGGAGAGCTTCTGCCTGCAGGAAGTGCCGCAGCCGCCCCGGGTGCGCATCGCGCCGAACAACCTCGCCATTTATCCGGGCAGCTCGGCGACCTTCACCGCCGAGGCGACGGGCACCCCGCCGCTGACCTACCAGTGGCGCCGTAACGGCGTGGACCTGCCCGGCGCCACAGGTCCCACCTTGACCCTTCCCGCCGTGGGGCCGGACGAGCTGGGCGAGTACACGGTCGCGGTCGCCAACCGTCTCGGCTCCGCCCTCAGCGCGCCCGCCACGTTGCGGTGGGTCGCCCCGCCCGCCGGACCGGCGGTGTTGTTCGCCAACCGCGCCCCCGGCGTCGAAGCGCCGGTGTTCGACACCGACTGCCGCACGCCGGTGCAGGGTACGAACTTCGTCGCTCAACTCTGGCTCGGACCGGCCGCTGACGCCCTTCAACCTGCGGGCGCGCCGCAGGCCTTCGGCTCACCCGGTTTCTTCGCGCCCACGTGGCTGGAAGTGCCGGACCTCGCCCCCGGTGCTACCCTCCTGGCCCAGGTGTGGGTCTGGGACTCCGCTGGGGCGGGCACGTTTGCGGACGCCGTGGCCCGCGGGCTCAAGCACGGCGTTTCCGTGGTCTTCCCCGTTCAGCCGGCCAGCGGCACACCGTCGGCGCATCCGCCGCCGCTGGTGGGTTTACAGGCTTTTTGCCTGGGGCAGGTGCCGATCGTGGTGCACGGGCCGGAGCCAGTGACCCTGTACCCCGGCGAGGCGCTGCGGCTGGAGGTGGAGGTCGCCAGCGATCAACCGGTCACTTACCAGTGGTTCCGCAATGGCGAACTTCTGTCCGGCGAGACCAACGCCGTTTTCGCCGTGCCGGCCGTGGGCCTGGAGCATGTGGGCGCCTACACCGTGCGCGTGGCCAATGCCACCGGTGCGGTTCAGACCGAACCCGCCGTGGTCAGCCTGATCACTGCGCCGCCGGGCGGCTGGGTCACCTTCGCCAACTTCTGGCCGCCCGGCCCGGACCTGCCGGCCGGGCTGGACGCGCCGGTTTTTGACGTGGACGGCCGGACGCGGCTCGATGGCCGCTTCCGCGCGCAACTGTACGCCGGACCCACGCCCGACCAGTTGGCTCCGGTGGGGGTACCGCGGCCGTTTGGAAACGGTGAGGCCGCCGGGTACTGGGAGGCCTCGCCCGAGTGGCGCGAGGTCAACATCCCGAGCGTGCCGCCCGGGCAAACGGCTCGGGTGCAGGTGCGGGTGTGGCGGGCCGACGCCGGACCGAGCTTTGAAGCCGCCGTCGCGGCCGGCGCGCTGGTGGGGGTCTCGGACGTGCTGGCCGTCACCACCGGCGGGGTGAGCTCGGCCGACCGGCACGCACCGTTGTTGACCGGCCTGCAAAGTTTCCGGCTCGGCTCCCCGCCGCGCATCACGGTTCAGCCCGCGTCGGTGGCGGTTCAAGCCGGAGCAGCCGCCGCGCTCGAGGTGGCCGTGGAAAGCTCGGAGCCGGTGACGCTCCAATGGTGGCGCGAGGGCGTGCCGGTGCCGGGCGCCACCGCGGCGCGGCTGGCTTGGGATCAGGTCAGTTCCGCCGACGCGGGGCTTTACCACGTGACGCTGACCAGCCGCTGGGGCGTGACACGCAGTGCGGGGGCGTGGCTGGATGTCCGCGATCAAAGCCTCGGCACGGTGAACTTCGCCAACCGGGTCCTGTTCATCGGCCTGGACGCACCGGTCTTCGCGGCCGACGGCAGCACCCGGCTCAGCGGCACGAACTTCCTCGCCCAACTCTGGGGCGGCCCGGACGCCGACCACCTTCAACCGGCCGGCCCGCCGGCGGTTTTCCCCGCCCTCCCCGGCCCCACCGCCGGTTACTGGACCGCCCCGGACCGGGTGCGTTACGTGCCCGGCGTGGCGGCCGGCTCGGTGGCCACGTTGCAGGTCCGGGTGTGGGATTCGGACCGCGGCGACACTTTCGAGGCCGCCCGTGCCGCGGGTGCGCGCTACGGCGTGTCCGCGCTGTTCACCGTGACCACCGGCGGGGCGGGTTCGCCTCCCGGTCTGCCGGCGGACCTGGCGGGGTTGACCAGCTTCGCACTCCGACCGGCGCTGGAGATTCTCGAGCCGCCGGCTGCGGGCGTCTTCCTGGCCGGCGAGCAGACCACGCTCCGAGTCGAAGCGCGCGGCGACGGTCCCCTGGCTTACCAGTGGCAGCGCAACGGCGCGGACCTGCCCGGCGCCACCAACGCCTGGCTGGAACTGCCCGCGCTCGCCCTGGAAGACGCCGGCCTGTACCAGGTGCGCGTGAGCGATGCCGGGCGTCAACTCACCAGCCCGCCGGCGCTGGTCACGGTGGCGCCGTGGCCCTTGGGCGCCAGTCTGCGGCTCAGCAACCTCGACCCGGAGCACGACGTGGATGCCCGCGTGCTGGGTCTGGATGGAACCACGCCGTTGGCCGGGCCGAATTACGTGGCCCAACTCTGGGCCGGACCTTCGCCCGATGCCCTGCAACCGGTGTCCGTGCCGCTGCCGCTGGGCACTGGCGAGCGGGCCGGTTACTGGGACCTTGGCCGCCAACCGGCCGTGGTGATCCCCGGCCTGGCGCCGGGCCAAACCGCCTACGTCGAGGTGCGAGTGTGGGATATCCTGCAAGCGGACACCTTCGCGCAGGCCGATTCCCTGGACCTGCCGCGGGCCCGCTCCGGCATCTTCGCCGTCCCCACCGGTGGTCCGGGCACGCCGCATCCCGCCCCGATGCCGCTGACCGGTCTGGCCGCCTTCAACCTGATGCAGCGGCCCGTGCTGGTGAACTGGCCCGCCGAGCAGGAAGTGGTGCAGAACCGCCCGTTCAGCTTCGAGGTGGCGGTCCAGAATCCCGCCGGGGTCACCTACCAGTGGTTCCGCAACGGCGAACCCATCCCCGGCGCCAACGGCCCGCGGCTGGAACTGGCCCGCGTGACACCGGCGGACACCGGCGACTACACGGTGACGGTGGCCAACCGCGTGGGCGCGATCACCACCGAGCCTGCCCGCCTCACCGTGATCGCGCCCACCGGCGGCGGCACCGTGTGGTTTGCCAACGAGGGCGCCCCGATCTTCGAGGCCGACGGCACGACGCCCCTGAGCGGCCCCCGCTACCGTGCCGGGCTCTGGGTGGGCCCTTCGCCCGACGCACTCGCTCCGGCGGGCTCACCGCGGTCGTTCTTGTCCGGCGCCCGGGCCGGGACCATTGCCGGCGAGATTCGATACCTGCCCGACGTGCCTCCGGACACCGAAACTTGGGCCCAGGTCCGCGCCTGGGACTCGTACTACGGCGCCACCTTTGAACAGGCGGCGGCCATCGGGCGCGCCGGGCAATCCGAACCCTTCACCGTCATCACCGGCGGCTACGGCGCTCCGGCCGGCCCATTGACCGGGCTGAAATCCTTCCGGCTGGTGGCCGTGGAACCGCCGCTCATCCTCCGGCAGCCGCCGAAGTTGTACTGGGTTATCGAAGGCACCCCCATTTCCTTCCCGGTCGTGGCCACCAACTTCCTGACCGTGTACTGGGAACGGCACACGCCCGAGGGCTGGGTGGTCGTGCCGGGCGAGACCGACCTTTTGCTGAGCTTTAAGGCCGCCACCTCGGCCGATGCCGGGGAGTACCGGGCTGTGTTGGTGGGTCAGGACCACCAGGTCCATACCACCACCGCCACCCTCCAAGTGGGCCGGGTGATGCGGGCGGGCAACGGCACCCGCGGCGCGTTCACCCTGCGCGTCGCGGCCGGGGCGGGCCCTGAGTTCGAGCTTGAAGGCTCGACCAACCTCGCCGACTGGTCGGTGCTGCTGCGGCTGACGCATACCGAACCGACCCTGGACCTGACCGAGGCCCCCGAGGCGCATCGGTGGACCAATCGCTTCTACCGCCTGCGCAGCGTCCGCACCGGGCGGATCAGCAGCGACATCGCCGGCTTCATCGAGATCGAGCTGTTGCCCGGCTATTCCATGGTCGGTCTGCCGTTGATCCCGCCCAGCCCGCGCGTGGCCGACCTGTTGGTCGGTCTGCCGGTGGACACGCTCGTGTACAAGTACTACCCGGACGGGCGCGGCTTCACCCTCAACACCCTCTGGGACGACGGCTGGTCCAC
>JBBIJZ010000022.1:0-26024 GCA_037445715.1 Verrucomicrobiales bacterium
CTCCGCCTCGGGGGGCGCGGGCCGGGGCGCGGCGGGGGTCTGCGGTTGCAGCGGGACGGCGGCCCGCGCGGTATCGAGGGTTTTGGGCACCAGTTCCTGGGCGCCGTCCAGGCGGGGTTGGCCGGTGTCCCGGCGGGTGTCCGGATTGCCCGCGCGGGATTGGATCGCCGCGTAGTACTTGGTCGGCTCGGGCTCTTCGTCGCTGGCCTGGGAAGGGTCCACATCCACGAAAATCACGGGGACTTCCTCGACCCGGCGCGGGGCCGGCTCGGCGGCGCGGGGCGGGTGGGCGCGCACCTGCGCGGCGAGGGCCTTGACCTCGGGCTGCAAAAGCCGGGCCAGGGCCGCCAGGGGGCTGAAGCGCCACAGTTCGTGGCGATGGCCCACCTCGATCAGGCCGAACAGCATCAGGTGCACGGTGAGGGAAAGCAGAAAGGACCGCACCAGCAAACGCGTTGCGGTGCGGGGCTCGCCATCCCATGTCAGCACGTGTGCCACGCTCAGCAAGACTGCCGCACCGTCTCTGACAGGGCAACTGCGAGATGGGTTCAAGGGTCGGCCGGGTACGGCCGGGGCGCCCCCGTTACGGGTGCCGGTAGGTGATGCGCGCCTTGTTCAAATCGTACGGCGACATCTCCAGGTCCACCTTGTCCCCGACGCTGATGCGGATGAAGTTTTTGCGCATCTTGCCGGAGATGTGGGCCAGCACCTCGTGGTTGTTCGGCAGGGCCACGCGGAACATCGTGCCCGGCAGCACCTGCGTCACGATACCGGTGACTGCAATCGGTTCTTCTTTCGCCACACGCAATAACCAGGTTTTCCTCCCGGGTCCTCCGGGTCAGGCGCCCGGGCAGACCCAAGACCTTGAACCGTGGAAAGATTGAAAAGGGACGCGGGCAAATCAAGTCACGAATTGCCGCCCGCGCCGGCCACAAAAGCGCTGGCGGGCGGCCCCGGCCCCGCGTAAACTCCGCCCCTCAGCTATGACACCGATTCCCCGCCGCCGATTTCTCCAGGGCACCGGCGCCACCCTGATCGGGCTGGGCACCGCGGGCCTGCCCCAGATGCTCCCGGCCCGCGTGCTGGGTGCCAGCTACAGTAGGCCCAGCGCCAAGGACCGGTTAAACATCGCTCACATCGGCGTGGGCGGCATGGGCAACGGCCATCTCGGCTACATGCTCGCCCGCCAGTCCCGTGGCGACGTCAACGTGGTCGCCGTGTGTGACGTGGACGAAAACCGCCTGGCCGCCGCGGTCAAGAGCACCGGCGGCAAGGCCACCCCCTACCGCGACTACCGCTACATCCTCGAACGCGCGGACGTGGATGCGGTGGTGATCGCCACGCCCGACCACTGGCACGCCGTGCAAACCGTCCATGCCTGCGAGACCGGCAAGCATGTGTACGTGGAAAAACCCGCCTGCTGCACCATCGAGGAGGGCAAGGCGATGGTCCGCGCCGCCCGTGAGAACAAAGTGGCCGTGCAGGTCGGCTCGCAGGGCCGCTCCCAACGCGAGGCCTTTTACGCCCACCAGTACATCGCCAACGGCATGTTGGGCCGCGTCCACACCGTCAAGTGCTGGCACTACGCCACGCCGTCGGACGATAACCCCGTGCCCGACAGCGAACCGCCGCCGGAGCTGGACTGGGACCTCTGGCTGGGCCCGCTGCCCTGGCGGCCCTACAACGCCCGCTATCTTCACGGCGTCTTCCGCTGGCTGCTCGAATCCGGTGGCGGCCAGATTCGCGACCGGGGCGCCCACGTCATGAGCAACGCCCTGCACTTCCTGGGCGCTGACCACACGGGCCCGGTGAGCATCGAGACCAAAGGCCGCGTGCCCACCCGGGGCTTGTGGGATTCGGCCATCGAAATGGAAGTCACCTACCAGTTCAAAAACCCGGACTGGACCCTCATCTGGGCCCAGCCCGGCGAAATGGTGCCCTACCCCGACCGCGAACGCGTCAAACGCGAGGGCATCCGCGAGGGCTATGGCGCGGTCTATTACGGAGACAAGGACAAGCTGGTCGTCTGGGTGGGCGACGGCCAGGTGTACACCGAGCAGAAAGCCCTTCAATACACCCCGCCGCCCGGCGGCGTGCAGGTGCCCAGGAGCCCGAACTTCGACCACCACGAGGACTGGTTCGAGGGCATCAAGACCGGCCGCAAAACCATCATGAACATCGAGGCCGGCGTGGCCACGGCGTTCCTGTGCGTGCTCGGCAACCTCTCCCTGATCTGCGGCCGCAAACTGCACTGGGACCCGGTCAAACAGGAAATCGTCGGCGACGAACAGGCCCGCCGCCTGATGAGCCGCCCCCAGCGCTACCCCTACACGCTTTGAGCCATGCCGGCCACGCCAGCCCCACCTTGTTCCCTGCCATGAAACTTGACGCTGTTCCCGCGCTGGCCGCTGCCGCCAGCGCCGCCCTGACCCCCGCCGCAATCGCCGCTGAACCCACCGCCGTGGCGGAGCTGATTGCGAAGATCAAGAGCCCCGACGACGCCCTCCGCGGTCCTGCCTGGCAGGGCGCCGGGTCTTTCGGCGCGCCCGCCGTGGTGCCGTTGGGGGAGTTGATGACCGACGCCCACTTCGAGATCGCCCGCTCCGCCCGACGTGCGATCGAACGCATCGTCCGCCACGCCGGCCGGCCCGGGGCGGAGGCCGAACGGCGCGCCGTCGCGGCCGAGTTGGTCAAACTGCTCGGCCACGCCAGCCCGAAGGTCCGCAAGCACGCGCTCTGGATGCTCTCGGAAATCGCCGAGGACCCGGCCGTGGAGCCCATGGCTGAGCTGTTGGCCGACCCGGAAGTGCGCGAAGACGCGCGCTGTGCTCTCGAACGCATCCCCGGCGCCGCCGCCACGGCCGCGCTGAAAAAGGCCCTGGCCACGGCCCCCGAGACCTTCAAGTACGCCCTGGCGCATTCGCTGCGGGTGCGCGGGGAAAAGGTCGGGGGTTACCCCAGCCAAAAACGGGTGCCCACCAAACCCACCAAGGTCCGGGCCGGCTGAGGCGCGGACCGCGACCCCGACGAGCCTCGCGTGTCTCCGGCCCCTCGACTCCGGCCCTTGCGGGGGCGTCCCGGCTGAAACCCGCCCCGCGCGATGGTGGGAACCTTCCTGAACGCGGCGGCCATCCTCGGGGCGGGCCTGGCCGGGTGGTGCCGCGCGCCGGAGCCCCCGCTGGCGTGGCAGAAGCGCCTCGCGGCCGGCCTGGGGGTCCTGACCCTGGCGCTGGGATTTCACGTGGTCTGGCAGGCCGCCAGTGAAACGCCCGGGCGCGCCGCGCGCGTGGTGGGGCTGGCCCTGCTGGCGTTTTTTCTGGGTCGTTGGACCGGCGGCCTGCTGGGGCTCCAGCAGCGACTCAACCGGCTGGGGCGGTTTTCCGGCCGCGTGTTAAACGGGAACAAACCCGACCCTGCCCGCGGCACGGGCTCGGAGGTTTTCACCGCGGCCACGGTGGTCTTTTGCCTGACCCCGTTGGCGGTGGTGGGTCCGTTGCTCGAAGCCCTGGGCGGAGACGCCCGGGCCCTGATCCTGAAGGCGGGCATGGACGGCCTGGCCGCGCTGGCCCTGGCGCGCTCGCGCGGTGGCGGCGTCGTGCTGGCGGCGCTGCCGGTGCTGGCGCTTCAAGGAACACTGACCCTGCTGCTCGGTGCGGCCGGGCCGTGGCTGGCCGGGTTTTACGGGGATGACCTGCTCCGCGCCACGGCCGGACTGGTGTTGTGGCCGGTGGCGCTGGTGATGTTGCAGGTGGCACGGGTGCGACTGGCGGATTACCTGCCGGCGCTCTTCTGGGCGCCGGTGTTGGGCTGGTGGTTGCGGCCGGGCTCTTGAATTCCCGCGGGGGCAACAAAAAAGCCGGCTGTTGGTCAGCCGGCTGGTGAGCGCGAAAAGTCTTTCAGCGGCGGCGCCAGAGCAGTCCCACCAGACCAAGGCCCAGCAGGGCCGCCGTGCCGGGCTCGGGAATCGCCAGCGGTTCACTGAAGAAGAACGGTCCCAGGGCCACCACGTCCGCGAGGCCATCCCAGTCGCCGTCGTTGACACCGGAGAACAGGGGGGGCGAGCCGCTGTTGATGCGCACCTTGCCGATCTGTTCGGGGCCGTTGAACCACACTCCCAGGAAACTCAGCCCGTTGTCGGAGGGCGTCACAAAATACGTGCCCAGGGATTTCCCGTTGATGTCCCAAAATTGCAGGCTGGACAGCGGGTTCTTGTCCACATCCGTAAAGACCACGCCGAAACCCCGCACAAACGCCGGGGTGGTGTTTTCACCGGGCACGAAAAAAATCACGTCAGTCTGCGTACCGAGGTTCGGGGCCATGATCCGCTCCCCGTCGTAGCTCTGGAAGGTGGTTTCGTACGACGGTTGAATGTCCCCGAACCGCAGCGGCCGGCCTTCCCCGGTCTTGGCGCTGACGCGGAAACCGTTGCCGGTGGTGGACAGCACCACGCCCACGGGCTCGGTGGTGTTGAAGAAATCGCCCGGCATCAGGTTGGGGGTGGCATTCGTCATCGGGACCAGGTCCCAGTCCACCGCCCGGAAGCCCACCGAGAAGGGCCCGCCCCCCACGCCGTTGTTTTGGGCGGTGGGACCGGTCTGGCTGATTTGGACCTTGAACGCCTCGACCGTGTCCGAGATGTCCGCCGGAGTGGCCCCGGCGTCGCTGAAAATCACGGGTGCTGCTTGCAACGGGCTGACCAACGCAAGCGCCGAAAGACCGAGCCAGAACGACTTGCCGCGCATTGCTGTTTTCATGGTGCGACTTGGGTAGCTCATCGGCTTCGCCTTGTCCAGAGGAAAGTTGCAAAAAAAAAAAAACGCGCTGGCCGGCGCTCCGCTCCTGGGGCGTCCAAAGGGCAGCCTGCCCCCCCCGAGGTTCCGCACCGCCCGGCTCCGCTGATCAACCGCCCCCCGTAAGGCATGGGCGGCGCGGTTAGCGCGACAGCCCCCGGCCTCCGGGCGGCCCGCCAGGGCTTACCGGGGCGGAAACTCGAAGGTGACCTTGCCCTGCTCGTCCAGCACCAGGAAGGCCGCAAAGGGCCGGCCGGTCTTCCGCGAAACAAAATGTTCGAGCTGCTCCGTGCGCCCTTCGGTCAGGAGCCGGACCACCTGCTCGCGCGGGACGGGTTGTTCGAGGATGACCTTGCCGACCTTGAACTTGCACGGGCGGCTGGCGCGCTGGGAGTGCTCGCAGAGGTAATCGCTTTCGGACTCGAACACCCGCCCGCCGCAACGGGGGCATTGGCCCACGGGCTCCTGCCCGGAGAAGTCCACCGGCGCGGGCGGCGTTTGCGGCTTGGCGGCCCGGGAAGCGGTCGTCGCGCGCTTCGCCGCGCCGGCCTTTTTTTCGCGCGGGGCGAACTCGAATTCGGCCTTGCCGTCCTTGAGCACCAGGAAGGCCTCGAATTTGCGGCCGGTGCGCCGGGAGACGAAATCCTTCAGCAGGTCGGTCTTGCCCTCGGCCAGCAGCTTGGTGAGCTGGGCCGGTTCCAAGGGCTGTTGCAGGATGACCTTGCTCACCTTGAACCGGCAGGCGGGTGCCGGGCCGACGGCTTTTTCGCAGATGTAATTCATGCCGGCGTCGAACACCGCCCCGCCGCATTGCGGGCATTGACCCAGGGGCTGCTGGCCGGAGAAGTCGGGCGGGGCCGCCGCGGCGGCCGCGGGGCCGGACTCCCCGGGGGGGCCCGGCTCGCCCCCGGCGTGGTTGCCGAAGTCGAACTCGACCTTGAAGTCCGGGCCGGGCCCCAGCTTCATCAGGGCGTTGAACAGGCGGCCCTGCTTGCTGCGGAAGCCCCGGAGCGGGCCCACGCGCCCCTCCCGCAACAGGGTCTCGACCTCCTCGGGCTCGAACTGCCGGCCCAGGATGATTTTGTACAGCGACCACCCGCACCGGACGCACTGGAAGGTCTTGTACTTCTCGTGCAGTTCGCCCCCGCACTTCGGGCAGGGCACCCGCAACACGCCAAAATCACCCGGCACGGTGTCGTGCTCGTAGGATTTGGCGCGCTCGACGATGTGCCGGGTCATCTCGGCGATGCCGCGCATGAATTCCGGGCGGCTGAGCCGGCCGTGTTCCATCTGCTTGAGGCGGTATTCCCAATCGCCGGTCAGCTCGGGCTTGGTCAGTTCCTCGATGCCCAGGCCGCGCAGCAGGGTCAGCAGGGAGAACGCCTTGGCGGTGGGCTGAAGCTCCTTGCCCTGGCGCACCACGTAATGCTCCTCGATGAGGCCCTCGATGATGGCCGCGCGCGTGGCCGGGGTGCCCAGGCCCTTCTCGGCCATGGCCGCGCGCAACTCGTCGTCCTCGACCAGTTTGCCCGCGCCCTCCATGGCGCTGAGGAGGGTGGCCTCGGTGTAGCGCGGCGGGGGTTTGGTTTGCAGCCGTTTGAGCTCGATCGCCGGCGTGGCCACGGTCTCGCCGGGCTGGACCGGCGTGAGCGCGGGCGCCTCCGGGTCTTCCACCTCGCGCCCGTGCACCACCAGCCAGCCGGGTTTGACCAGCACCTTGCCCTCGGTCTTGAACGGCTCGCCCTCGACACGGGTGATGCGGGTGGTGACCAGGAACTCGGCCGGGGGGAAGAACACGGCCAGGAACCGCCGGACCACGAAGTCGTAGAGCTTGCGCTCCGGCTCGCTCAGGTGCTGCGGCGGCTCGGCGGTGGGGATGATGGCGAAGTGGTCGCTGACCTTGGCGTTGTCGAAGACGCGCCGGTTGCCGGGCCGCACCCAGTCCTGCTCGAGGATTTGCGCGGCGAAGGGCTGGTAGGCGGGCTCGCGCAGGGCCTCGAGCGTGGCGCGGACCGTGGCCGGGTAATCCTCCGGCAGGTGCCGCGAATCGGTGCGCGGGTAGGTCAGCACCTTGTGTTTTTCGTACAGGGCCTGGGCCAGGGCCAGGGTGGTCTTGGCGCTGAAGCCGAACCGGGCGTTGGCCTCGCGCTGGAGACTGGTCAGGTCGAACAGCAGCGGCGGCAACTGCGTGGCGGGTTTGCTTTCCTCGGTGACCACGCCGGGCCGGCCCAGGCACCGGGCGCGGATGGCCTCCGCCCGGGCGGCGTCCCAGAGCCGCTCGGGGCGCAGGTCGGGGTCCGCGTCGCGGGCCGGGTCCTTCTTGAACGACTCGTCAAACCAGCGGCCGGTGTAGGTGCCCGCGGCAGCGGCGAAGGTGGCGTGCAGTTCCCAGTAATCGCGCGGGACAAACTTGCGGATGCGGTCCTCGCGCTCGACCAGGATGGCCAGCGTGGGGGTCTGCACGCGGCCGACGGTGGTCTTCACAAACCCGCCGCTCTTCGAGTTGAACGCGGTCATGGCGCGCGTGCCGTTGATGCCCACCAGCCAGTCCGCCTCGCTGCGGCAAAGGGCGGCATCGGCCAGGCCGCGCATTTCCTCGTCGCGGCGCAGGTGGGCGAAGCCCTGGCGAATGGCCTCCGGGGTCATGCTTTGCAGCCAGAGCCGCCGCACCGGTTGCCGGGCCCCGGTGTACTGGAGCAGGTAGCGGAAGATCAGCTCGCCCTCCCGGCCGGCATCGCAGGCGTTGATGATCTCGGTGATGTCCGGGCGGCGGAGCAGGCGCTCGATGGCCCGGAGGCGCTCGGTACCTTTCTCGCGCGGCTTGAGCTCGAACCGCGGCGGGATGACCGGCAGCGCCGCGAAGGTCCACTTGCCCCGCCGGGGCTGGTACTCCTCGGGCGCGTCAATCTCCAGCAGGTGCCCCAGCGCGGAGGTGATGACGTACTGGTCGTTCTCGTAGTGGTCGCCGGTCTTCTTGGCGCGCAGGACCCGCGCCAGATCGGCGGCCACCGAGGGCTTTTCCGCGATGACCAGAGCTTTTCCCATGACATGTCACGCGCGGGCGGACCGGTCCGACGGAACGGTGAGGCGACCGGCCCCACGCCCTGCGCGGAGCGGGAAAGTGGCCAAAAGCCGCCCGCAAGTCAAAGGCGGTGTCCGGCGGCGGGTTGCTGGTTGGCCCGCGAATGCAGCGACGGTCACACGCACCCCTGCGCGCCGGCGGCCCCCGCATGGCCTCCCCTCCGGCGTTCCATCCAGATCGCACCCTCGGACGTGCGTGCGGACAGCGCAGGAGACTCAGAAGCCCGGTGGCGTTCAAGGAACCGCTTCCGCCAGTCCGGCCCTTACCCAGCGCTGCGGGCCAGAAGCAGACACGGTCAGTTCCGGGCCGCGTTGGCCGGGTACCACCTCCCAGGCGCCGTTGTCCACGCGCGTTTCCCACCGCAACGGTCCGGTCGGCCCGTGCGCGGTGACCGCGATTTCGCCCGGACCCGCCGGCCGCGCCTCCAGGAAGAACGGCAGTCCCGCCACCGTGAGCGTGGCATCATAGCGGCCCAGCAGCAGGCGGTCGTTGTCCGGCGTGAACGCCATGGCGAAGCACGCGCGCCCCACTTCCGCCGTGTAGCGGATCACCCGTTGGGGGCGGTCCAACCGCCACAGTTCCAGCCCCACGTCGCCGAGGGAGAGCAGCACGCCCGAGCGGTCCGGCAACCACAGGGCGCGGACGAGGTTGGCGCCGTCCAGCGCGAGGGTTTGATCGTACTCGAGTTCACCCGTGGCGACGTTCCAGCGGGTCACGCGACCCGCCGAATTCAGCAGCCAGAGACGCGTGCCGTCATCGTGCCACTCCAGCAAACCTGAGTATTCCGGCCCAAGGGTTCTGAGGACCTCGCCGTTCGCCACGTTCCACACCCGCACGGAGCGGTCGGACAACACCCCCGCCAGCCGCTGGCCGTCGGGGGAAAGCCGCAGCGCCCGCAGCCAGTCGTTGAGTTCCACTTCGAAGCTCCGCTCCACGGTCCAATCTGCCGTGCGGATCACGAAGGGCCCGCCTTCCCGGGGTTGCGCCGCCAGCCGGTCACCGGCGGCGGACAACTCGAGGCGCTCGAGTCCGGAGCGCGGGATCGGCACACTGCGCTCCAGCGTGGTCTCCGGCCACCGGTGAACGCTCAGCGTGGCATTGGCGCCTTCGGTCACCAACCACGCCCCGGAAGGCGCCAGCGCCAACGCACGACCGTTGCTGCCTGGTTTCCACGCGGCGCGCCGCTCACCGCTGGCCAGGTCAAACACCGCCATGTATCCCAGCCCGGTGCCCACCGCCACGAGACCGTTGGTGGAAACGCCCAGCGCGTACACCACCGAAGGCAGCGCGGTCAGATCCTCCGGGCCGTGCCGGCGCTCCAAATCCCAAAGGCTGATGCCGCGGTTGTGCCCGGCCGCCAGCGTGCGCCCGTCTGGCGAGATCGCCAGCCCGGTGATGATGTCGGCCACGCCGGGCAACGTGAATTCCAGCGCGCCATCCGCCGTGCGCCACACCGAAACGGGAAGATCACGCTGCGTGCCGACCAGACGCGCCGCATCGCTCGTGAAAACCAGGTGTTGGGGGGCCGGACCGTCGGTGACAATCTCCCGCCATGTTTCCCCGGTGAGTGCATCCAGCACGAGCACGCGGTTGGTTTCGCTGAAGGCCACCCACCGCCGGTCGGCGCTGAGCACGGGCCCGCCGGAGGTTTCGGCCGCTCGTTCCCACAGCAGAGCCGGCGGTTCGAGCCGGGCGCGGAACACTGCCTTGAAGTCAGTACCTACAAACTCATTGCTGGTTATCAAAGTTCCCCACCACCCACCCGGCGCCTGCGGTCGCAGCATCTGGAGGTCGAGCGGCGGCAGCGCCTCGCCACGGGGCACGTGCCAGCGAAAAATCCGACCGTCCCCGGCCGACCCCAGCAACCATTCGCCTTCAGGCGAGGCACTGAGGGCCATCGGCGGCAGATTGCTGTCCACAAGCGGGAGCCGTTGCAGCCCCCGCCCCTGCGACAACTCGCGGAGGATCAACGCGCGGTCCGGATACCAACTCACCGTGGCCGCCCACGCCCCGCCCGGTCCGAGGGCGATCACATCCTCGCCAATGCGGGGCGTTGACAGGGTCCGCTCGAGTCGCCGGGCGGAGACATCCCACCGTTTCAGCCCGGCACCCGCCGAGAGCAGTTGGCCGTCGGCGAGGAACTGCACCGCCCCCGCGCCGAACGGATGCCCTCCCGCCAGCCAATGCACGTGCGGGCCGGGTCCCTCGGAGAGGGTGATCGCGTCGCCCAGGGCCAGCCAGCCCGTCAGCACCAAACCAAAGTCAATACCCAAAGCTGCTCTCATGGGAATCTCCCCGCAGGCGGGGGGCGAAACGACCGCGCGGTCGGACCTTTGGTTCCACCGTCCGATGGCATGCGATGACCCAAGCTCAGACCAAAGCATTACACCAGCACTTTCTGACCACCCGGCGGTTCAGCGCCAGGGCAACTTGTCTCCCGGAAACAAGTTGCCGGGGTTCGGCGGCGCCGCGGGGGCGCATTCCGGGCTTCCGTCCCGGCCGGATTTGGTGTTCAGTGCGCGCTTTTATGGTCAAGACCGCGCTGCTTTTTGCCGGCCAGGGCGCCCAGGTGGTGGGCATGGGCCGGGACCTGGCGGAGGCGTTCCCCGCCGCCCGCGCTCGGTTCGAGGAGGTCCGGGCGCTGTTGGGCTACGACCTGGCCCGGCTGTGTTTCGAGGGCCCGGAGGCCGAGTTGACCCGCACCGAGCACGCCCAGCCCGGGATTTACCTGGTGGGCTGGGTGGCGTTCGAGCTGTTGCAAGCGGCGGTGCCGGGGCTGGCGTTCCACGCCACGGCCGGCCTTTCGCTGGGCGAGTTCACGGCGCTGGCGGCGGCCGGGGCGCTGCGGTTCGAGGACGGCCTGCGGCTGGTGCGCGCCCGGGGGCGGTTCATGCAGGAGGCCTGCGAGGTGGCGCGCGGCGGCATGGCGGCCATCCTCGGGCTGGACGAAGGCCCGACCCGAGAGGTCTGCGCCGAGGCGGGGGTCGAGCTGGCCAACTTCAACTGCCCCGGCCAACTGGTCATCTCGGGCCCGGCCGACCGCATCGCCGTGGCGTGCGACCTGGCCCGGGCTCGGGGCGCGCGCCGGGCGGTGCCCCTGCCCGTGGCCGGGGCGTACCATTCCCGGATGATGGCCCCGGCGCAGGCCCCCCTGGCCGCGGCGCTGACGGAGGTCCGGGTGGTCGCGCCCCGCGTGCCGGTGGTGGCCAACGTGACGGCCCGGCCGCACGACGGGCCGGAGGCAATTCGCGAATCGCTGGTGCGGCAGGTCACCGCCCCGGTGTTGTGGGAGCCGGCGATGCGCTGGCTGCTGGCCGAAGGGTTCACCCGCTTCATCGAGCTGGGGCCGGGCACGACGCTGAGCGGTTTTCTCAAGCGCATTGACAAGTCCGTCCAGGTGTTGAACGTGGCGGACGTGCCCAGCCTCGAGGCCACCGCCCGGGCGCTGGCCGCCTGAAGCCAACCTCTCCGTTGAGCGCCATGAACGAGTTGTTGAACCAGATCGCCGTGGTCACCGGCGCCGGACGCGGCCTCGGCCGCGCCATTGCCCTCGAGCTGGCCGACGCGGGCGCGGACGTGGCCTGCATCTCGCGCACCGCGGAGAACGCCGAAAAGGTCGCCGCCGAGGTCCGGGCGCGCGGCCGCCGCGCCTGGGCTCACGCGGTGGACGTGGCGGATGCCGCGGCGGTCCAGGCGGCCGCGGAGGCAGTGCTGGCCACGGCCGGGCGGGTGGACATCCTGGTCAACAACGCCGGCATCACGCGCGACGGGCTGTTGATGCGAATGAGCGATGCGGACTGGGACGCGGTGCTGGCGACCAACCTCAAGGGCGCGTTCCTGTTCACTCGCGCCCTGTCCCGCAGCTTTCTCAGGCAACGGTCCGGCAGCATCCTCAACATCACCTCCGTGATCGGCCTGCGGGGGAACGCCGGGCAGTGCAACTACGCCGCCAGCAAGGCCGCGCTCATCGGCTTCACCAAGTCCGTCGCCCGCGAGTTCGCCTCCCGCGGCATCACCGTCAACGCCCTGGCGCCGGGGTTCATCGAGACGGACATGACCGGGGTGCTCCCGGCCGAGTTGCGCCAGACCATCCTGTCCCAGATTCCGCTGGGCCGCTTTGGCCAGCCGGAGGACATCGCGCGGGCGGCCCGCTTCCTGGTGGGGCCGGGCGGGCGCTACCTCACCGGCCAGGTGCTGGTGGTGGACGGGGGCATGGTGATGTGAAGCGCCGGGCGCGCCGCAGGCTGTGCCGGCCGGGCCCAAAAAACGAGACGATCCGTTTTCCAATCGGGGCTTGACGCTCCGGGGGGCGTTGCATAGACACACCCGCAACACGTAACCGAACAACACATGGCTTCAGAAAAAACGGTAGAGGAAAAAGTGCGCGAGATCGTGGTGGAACAACTCGGGGTCAAACCCGAGCAGGTCACCCCCGAGGCCAAGTTCATCGAGGACCTTGGCGCGGACTCGCTGGACGTCGTGGAACTGGTCATGGCCCTCGAGGAGGAGTTCGGGCACGAAATCCCCGACGAGGAAGCGGAGAAACTCACCACCGTGGGGGATGTGATCAAGTACATCGAGGACCTCCGGAAATAGCCGGAGGGGGAAGCTTTCCCGGGGCAGCCACGGCTGGCTTCCAGCGTCGCGCTGCCCCGTTCGTTTATGGGTTGGACCGACCGCAGAGTAGTGATCACCGGCCTGGGCGTCGTGACCCCGCTGGGGTGCGACCTCGAGACGTTCTGGCGCCGGTTGCTGGCCGGCGACTGCGGCGTGGACCGCATCAGCCTCTTCGACCCCGCCCCGTTTGACACCCGGATCGCCGCCGAGGTGCGGGACTTCGACGCCACGCCGGCCTTTCCCTCGCCCAAGGACGAACGGCGCACCGACCGCTACGAGAAATTCGGCGTCCTGGCCGCGCACCTCGCCCTGCTGGACTCGGGCTTGGACCTCCACCGGGTGGACCTGGACCAGGTGGGGGTGTACCTGGGCTCGGGCATCGGCGGGCTCTACACCACCGAGGAGCAGCACAAAATCCTGCTCAGCCGGGGCCCCGGGCGGCTTTCGCCCTTCATGATCCCGATGCTCATCCTGAACATGGCCTCCGGCCTGTTCTCGATGTACCACGGCCTGCGCGGCCCCAACCTGGCCACCTGCTCGGCCTGCGCCACGGCCTCCCACGCCATCGGCGAGGCCTGGCGCACCCTCAAAATGGGGGATGCCCGGATCATGTTCGCCGGCGGCAGCGAGGCCACCATCACCCCGCTGGGCATCGGCGGCTTCTGCGCCATGAAGGCCATGAGCACCCGCAACGCCGAACCCCGCCGCGCCTCCCGGCCGTTCGACGCCGGCCGGGACGGCTTTGTCATGGGCGAGGGCGCCGGCGTGGTGGTGCTCGAGGAGCTCGAACACGCCCGCGCCCGCGGCGCCCGCATCTACTGCGAACTGGTCGGCTACGGCAACACCGCCGATGCCCATCACATGACCGCCCCCTCCCCGGGCGGCGAGGGCGCCGCCCGCTGCATGCGCATGGCCCTGCGCAGCGCCGGCCTCCCCCCCGAGGCCATCACCTACATCAACGCCCACGGCACCTCGACCCCCCAGGGCGACCTCTGCGAGACCCAGGCCATCAAGACCGTCTTCGGCGCCCATGCTCGCAAGCTGGCGGTCAGTTCCACCAAGGGCGCCACCGGCCACATGCTCGGCGCGGCCGGGGCGGTGGAAATGGCCATTTGCGCCAAGGCCATCCAGACCGGCGTGGTGCCGCCCACGATCAACCTGGACGAGCCCGACCCCGAGTGCGACCTGGACTACATCCCGCACACCGCCCGCGAAATGCGCGTCGAGGCCATCGTGAACAACAGCTTCGGCTTTGGCGGCCACAATGCCTCGCTCGTGGCCCGCCGCTTCACGGGGTAAGCCGGCGGACCCGCGGGCCTTGACCCGGTTCGGGCCGGCCCTGCCGACTCGCGGTCATTCCGGCACCGGCCAATCCGCCGCTTCGCGGACCCGTTCCAGGATCACTTCCTCCAGCTCGGGCGCTTCACCCAGACCCGGCGCATACCAGATCAACTTGCCGCCGCGCTCGGTCGGGTTGCGCCAGGGCGATTGACCGGCCGCCCGGCGCGCCCGCACCCGCTCGGGCGACTCGCCCAGCAACACCGGGATGTCCTCCGCCGCGTGCAGGCCGTCGCTGATGAACAGCGGCACCACCACCACGTAGCGCGTGCCGGTCGCGGCCACGGCCTCGGCCACGGGCGGCGCGGCTTCCAGGAAGGCCGGCGTCACGGCGGCGTAAGGGCCGCACTCGCGCAAGCACCCCACGTGCAGGTCCACGGCCGCGCGCGAGGTCGGGGTGCGCTCCGTGCCGTGCCCCACCACCACCAGCGTGGTTTCTTCCGGTCGCGGCGCGCACGGGAAAGGGTGGTCCGCCACCACCGCCTGCGCCCGCTCCAGCAACAGCGCGCCCACCCGCGGATGCGTGCCCACCGGCCCGGCGTAGTACAGGATGCGCCCCGCCCGGCGCTGGACGCGGGCGAAGACATCTTCGCCGGGCGCCTTGAGTCCCAGCGCGACCGGAAACACCTCGTCCACGAAATACCCGGGGCCGGTCATCAGCGGCACCACGAACACCCGCGGGGTGCGGGCCGCCGCCACCGCCTCGACCACGCCCGGGCTTTGCTTCCAGAAACACGCCTCGACCGCCGCAAACCGCCCCGTCGCCCGCAGCCGTTCGGCCAGCAGCCGGGCCGGGCGCCCGGACTCGGTGTTCACCGTCGAGCCGTGGGCCAGCACCAGGAGCGTGGCATCATGATAATCCGCATCCGCCATTGACTGCTCCTTAGCCCCGCGCACTCCGCGGCGCAAGCCGCGGCTCGCGCGCGCTCGCGGCGGGGGACTCCGCCGCCGTCTTCGTGCGGCTCGTCACCCCCGGGTGCCGAAGGAGCCGGCTCCCCAAAGCTGGCGCCCCCGACGGCCCTTGCCCTGAGCGCCTCGGTTCCCCGAACCGCGCCGCAGGACGCCTGAAGCCCCCTCGGATTCAGTAGAAAAGCTGGCGGGCGGGGACAGTCGAGGTGGGGCGGCAAAATAGCGCTTGACAGGCTGCCCGGCCCGACTAGCCTGCGCCCCTAACTAGGTGCGATTCAGCCAGCAACCCGTTATGAACATCACCATCGTCAAGCAGAGCTGTACGTGGGCGGTGACGTCAGTTCTGGCGCTCCTCGTCGCAGGGTGCACGGCCCAGCAACAGGCCCGGCAGACTCAACCTCCCCCGCCAGCCGCCGTGCAGCCGGCCCCGGTCGCCCAGCCCGGATTCCGAACCGTCTCGGCTGCTTTCCCTACGGGTAACCGCCAGACCAGCGTGTTGCTGGTGGAGAAGACCGTCCCCACGGAGGTCCTGGCCGGTCAGCCGTTCGACATCGTGTACAAGATCAGCAACCTCACCGACCTGCTGGTCCAGGATGTGACCTTCACCGGCCAGGCCGACCGGAACTTCCGCGCCGAGGACGCCACCCCGGAACCAGACCGGCTGGCGGACAACGAGGCGACCTGGATCATCGGCGACCTGCCCCCGCGGCAGTCCCGTGAAATCCGTGTCCGCGGCGCCGCGCTGGAGGAAGGTTCCGTGACGGGTTGCGGCACGGTCACCTTCAACCCGGTCCTGTGCGACACCATCCGGGTGGTCAAGCCGGCCATTCAACTGGCCAAGTCCATGCCGGCCCAGGTCATCCAATGCGACCCCATCCCGGTACGTCTGGTGGTGCGTAACAACGGCAGCAGCGCGCTCACCGGAGTGCGGGTGACCGACAGGCTGCCCGCCGGTCTCCAGACCGAATCCGGGCAGAACACCGCCACCTTTGACGTCGGCACGCTCGCTCCCGGCGAATCCAAGGAGCTGACCTTCAACGCCAGCGCCACCCGCACCGGCAAGTTCACCAACCCCGCCCGCGCCACCAGTGCCCAGGGCGTCGAGGCCACTGCCGAGGCCAGCATCACCGTGGTCAAGCCCGCGTTGACCGTGGAGTGCCAGGTGCCCGCCCTCAAGGAAATGGACGGCCAGCGGTTCACCGAATTCTTTGGCCGGCCGTTCGAGGTCTGCTGGACCGTCCAGAACACCGGCGATGCCGTCTCCGCCAACACCGTCCTGGAAGTGCCGGTCCCGGCCGGGCTGACCTTCCGCAGCGCGACCGAGGGGGGCAGCGCCTCCGGCGGCGCGGTGGTGTGGAATCTCGGCTCCCTGGCCCCCGGCGCCAGCCGCAAGGTCTGTGCGACGTTCGTCGGCGCCAACGCCGGCGGCTTTACCTTCAGTGCCAGCACCCGCGGCGCCTGCGCCGCCCCCGCGGCCACCACGTGCAGCGTGACCATCCAGGGCATCAGCGCCATCCTGGTCGAGGTGGTGGACGATCCCGATCCCATCCAGGTCGGCGAGGAAACCACCTACACCATCCGTGTGACCAACCAGGGCGGCGGCCTCGACCTGCGCGACGTGGTCGTCAAGGCCATCTTCCCGGATGAAATGGCTCCGGGCGCCGCCTCTGGTGCCGGCCAGGTCTCGGGCAAGACGGTGACGTGGCCCGCCGTGGCCAATCTGCCGGTCAAGCAGGCCGTCACTTACACCGTCAAGGGCCGCGCGCTCAAGGCCGGTGACAACCGTGTCCGGTTCGAGGTGACCACGCGCGAGCGCCCGACACCCATCGTGGAACTCGAATCCACCACGGCCTACTAAACCCGTGTTTCCCTTCATGAAGGGCCGGCCTCACCGCCGGCCCTTCTTTTTTGCCACGGCCATGCCTGCGCTTCCGCGTCCGTACCTCCTGGTCCTCACCTCGCGCTGGCGCGCTGGACAGTTGCTGCTGACGCTGGTCCTGGCCACCGCCGGTTGCCGCGCTCCCGGCCGGGAAGGCACGGCCTCCTTGCCTGGTCCCACCCCGCCGCGAGTCGAGCAAGCCATTGCCGCGTTGACCCGTGACCTGCTGGCCCTGGGGCCCGGCGTGACGGAAGAGGAGGCCGGCCGCTTCGCCCGCACCGCCATCCTCAGCGCGCGCCGCCTGGCCACTGAATACCGCGCGGTGCGGCCGGCGTGGGCTCAAAACGTCCTGGTCAACTGGGGGCTCAAGCCCCGCGGCCTCTGCTACCAATGGGCCGAGGATTTGCACCGCAGCCTGGCCCCGCTGCCGCACCGGCAACTGGCCCTGCGCCCCGTCGTGGCCCGACGCGGAACCTCCCGCGAACACAACGCGCTGGTGGTCTTCCTGGTCCATCGCCCCCCGGAATCCGGCCTGGTCCTGGACGCCTGGCGACACGGCGGCCGGCTGTACTGGGCGCCGTTGCGCGCGGACAAGTACCCCTGGACCCTCGCCGACGCCGCGGAGTGACCGGGCCGCCCAAGGGACAACGTCCGTCTTCACCACAGCAGGGTACTGATCAAGGTTGGCGTCGCCTCGGTGACTGCGCGAAGCAAACTTGACATGGCTGGGCACCTGCTTAATTTCAAAAGTGGAAACTGAAATGAAGCCATGAAAGCAACACCCTTGTTCGGCACGAAGGCCTTTTTCCTCCCACCACGACACAGCCCCCCGGGGGGGGACACCTCAAATTCCTCATCAGCTTTTTGCTTTTGCCTGCAGCCACCCTTGCGGCTAATCCGCCCGCCATAACCCGCATCTACCAGGCACCTGGACCTGTATGGGGCGGCTTGGCGGGTGATGGGAACAACCTGTACTTCGCCACTTTGGCTGCGGGTGGAAACGAGTCACAGGTCATTTCTTTGACGGGTAACGGCAACTTTCGTTGGTCGTGGAGCATCAGCCAGGGAGGCAACATGCGCATGGTACCGACGGTTAACAACACCGGGACGCGTTTGTTCGTGGCTGCGGAGGGAGGCAAGGTTTTCTGTCTGGACACAGCCGTAAATCCTTCCCAGCGCTTGATTTGGCAGTATCCCTTCAGCGGTTCGCTCACCCAGCCCGTACGGAGCGGGATCGCTTACGACCCCGTGGCACCCAAAGCCGGTGGGGGCACGGAAGAGGCGGTTTATTTCCAAGCCAATAACGGGTACACATATTCCTTAAACGCGTTGACCGGCGCGTTGCGTTGGCAACGGAATACAGGCAACTTGGGTGGCCCTCCTCCTGCGTGGGAGCATGATACAACTTGGTCTTCGACCCCGGTGATTGGAAGGGAAGGTTTGGTTTATGTGGGGTCGGCCAATGGTTACTTGTACTGCTTGAACCCCACGAACGGCCAGATCGTGTGGCAAATCAAGCTCAACGCATCCAACCTGATCGGGCCCAAGGGCGAGCCCGTGGAATCCACGCCGGCCATCGGCGAAAACGAGTGGATTTATGTGGCGACTCGTTACGCACTGATCGGCGAAGAGGTTGCCTATTCCCATGTTTATGCCGTGGACCCTGCCGGCCCGACGATCCGCTGGTATCAGCCCGTGACCTATGGCAACTGGGGCGATCCTGAAGTTGTTGGGGTCATCGCGGGGCTGGTGGTGGACCAGGCCGGCGCGGTGTATGTACCTGCGTTCCATTCCACCTTGCACAAGTACGACGGCTGCACGGGTGATTGGCAAGCGCTGTGGCTGACCGAGGGCAAGCTCTGTCAAACGCCAGCCCTCAATCAGAGCGGCATGTTGATCCTGGGTACCAGTGGGGGTATGGCCGGAGTCCGCTCCGTCCGGGGACTCAAGGTTTTCCCCAAGCCGAACCCGAATGCGGACTGGGCCTCCTTGCAATGGACCGCAAGTGGAGGTGCGTCTGGAGAATTTGGTGACTTTCTGGGCGGTGTGCTCATCCGGGCGGATGGTTCGGGTACCACCTACGTGGCGGATGCAGACACGGGTGCCGGAACAGGCGCGGTTTACCAGTTAGCCTCTGGAAGCTCCTCCATGCCAGGGGATTGGCCCACGATGGGGTCGGGCAACCACCGCCATCACAAGGCCCGCTCCTACCCTTACCAACTGGTGGAGCTTGGACCCTTCCCGGCAGGGGTGGCCGAATCTTGTGCCGCATTTGACGTGGATGTCCTGGGCCGCGTGGTGGGCTACGCTCATGGCCGGCCCGGCTATCCATACTACTCGCTCCCCCAGGACTGGTACGGAGCGTACTGGTGGCTCAGCGGTACTCCCAGCCTCCTGGGAGACTATGCCACCGCCCTGCCGCGGCATTGGGCACGAGGCATCAATCTGAACGGCGTCGTCGTGGGCTATTCGACCTACGGCAGCCCCTACGGCCCCATCGTTTGGACTTCACTCAACAACACCCCGCAGCTTCTCCCCCTCCCCCCGGGTTACTACGGCGGTGAAGCCCGAGACATCACCGAGGACAACACCATTATCGGTTTTTCCGACCTGGGTTACAATAATCCCCAAGTGATCCGCTGGGACTGGACGGGGTCGAGCTGGCAGGCATATCCCATCGAAGCGCCTTCCGGCTTAAAAGCCCAGGCCTACGCGATTAGCGGTACACACCGGATTTGTGGTAAAGCGGTCTTCACTCAGGGCGGCCCTTGGCTAGGGTTTACCTCTCAGCCATCTCTAGAAGTTTTTTCGCAGGTTCAGCCCCTGGGCACCTTCGGCGGCAGCTCCAGTGAGGCGTGGGGCGTGCACGATGCCAGCGGCACGGTGGGGTGGGCGCACAAATGGATCGGAGGCGCGAATTATGCGCGGGCGTTTCTGGTGCCTCCGAATGTGTACGCACTCAATCCGGCCCATGAGCTGCCGGGATTTACCGGCCAATCTGCTTCCGGGACATGGCGAAGTTTCGCCTACGGAGTCAACGGCTGCGCCCAGGTCGTGGGCAGCGCCCAGAGCGCCAGCGGTCCGTACCGCGCCTTCCTCTGGCAACCGGGCTGGGCCTCGCTGCAGGACCTTACGGAGCGGGTGGGATTGTCGGGATGGGTACTGACCAGCGCCGCTGCCATCAGCGACGCCGGCCACATCGTGGGCACCGGGACCAAGAACGGCGCCAGTAGGCAATGGTTGATTTATCCCTTGCCCCAGGAGTGAGCCATGAACGCTATTCATTTTTTGCGTCGCCGGGACGCGGGTCGCCGGGGCACTGATCCGGCATTTACCCTGATCGAACTCCTGGTGGTCGTGGCCATCCTGGCCATTCTGGCGGGGTTGCTCCTGCCGGCCCTGAGCCGGGCCAGGCTCAAAGCCGGGAGCGTTGTCTGCATCAACAACCAGCGCCAACTGCTGCTGGCGTGGCGCTTGTATGCCGATGACAACCACAACTGGTTGGTTCCCAACCACCAGTTCAATTCGCTCACCAACCCTCCCGCTGGTTTTGGCCCTCACAAGGTATGGCGTCCCTCCTGGTCGCTGGGAAGACACAGTTACCACAGCCCGGACGCCACCAACGTGGACTACTTGATGGGGGATCGGGAAGGCTCGTTGGGTCGTTACGTACAAAACGTGCGGCTCTTCCGCTGTCCGGCAGACCGTTCCCGAGCCACGCTGGCCGATGGCCGGTCCTACCCGCGACTGCGCAGCTACACCATGAACGCAAGTATGGGCTATATTCTCAACGATCGTGTCTTGTACTACTTCCTCAAGATGGACGAGTGGGCGCGCTTTTCTCGTCCGGGATGGATCGTCTTTATGGATACCCACGAAGACAGGATGGAGTCCTGCAATTACGTAGTCGCAAGGGAAGCCAACTATGCCGTCTGGGGCACTTTTCCAGCCAGCCGACATGGAAAGGCCGGCACCCTGGGTTATGTGGACGGCCATGTGGAACTTCATCGCTGGCTGGAGCCCAGCACAATGCCCCCTGTGGGGGGGACACTTGGGTATGGATTAGGTATCGATGGTGGCAGCCGGGACGTGGATTACCTGTGGACCCGCTCCTTCAAGTACCTGCCCACCATTTACAACCGGGGCCACGATGTTGATTAATAGGGATTTGTCAGTGAGAAGATTGACCTTTTGACCCATCGGCCGGCCCCCTCGCGGCAGGGGAGCCAGCCAACGTGCGTCGCAGAAAAGCTGCCCGGTTGGCCACGATGAAGCCGGCCTGGTCCTGGACGCCTGGCGCCACGGCGGCCGGCTGTATTGGGCGCCGTTGCGCGCGGACAAGTACCCCTGGACCCTCGCCGACGCCGCAGAGTGACCGGGCCCCGCCGTCGCGGTCATTGTCGCACCGCCCCTGGCCCTCTATCCTCGCGGCAATGAGCGACCCGCTCCCGCCCTGCATCGAACTGCTCAACACCGGCTCCGAACTGCTCCTCGGCCGGGTCCTCAACACCCACCAGCAATGGCTCTGTCGCCAGTTCGCCGACGCCGGCTACGTGGTGGCCCGTCAGACGGCCGTGGCGGACACGGCCCACGAAATCACCGGGGCCGTGCGCGAGGCCCTGGCCCGCGCGGACCTGGTGGTGGTCACCGGCGGGCTCGGGCCGACCGCGGACGACCTCACCCGCGACGCCCTGGCGGAGTTGGTGGGCCGCCCGTTGCGCGACGACCCGGTCGTGGCCGCGCACTTGCGCGCCTGGTACGCAGCGCGGGGCCGCACGCCCACGCCGGCGGTGATGGTCCAGGCGCGCGTGCCCGAGGGGGCCATCGTACTGCCCAACGCCCACGGCACCGCGCCGGGCCTGTTGATCGAGGTGCGGCCCAATCCGCATTCCCCCGCCGGCCGGGCGGCCTGGCTGGTGCTGTTGCCCGGCCCGCCGCGCGAGCTGCGGCCCTTGTTCACCGAACAGGTCCTGCCCTGGGTCCGGCGGACGTTCCCGCTCCCGGCGCCGTTTGTCTGCCGCACCCTGCGCACCACCGGCGTGCCCGAGTCCGCGATGGAAGCGCGCCTGGCCGCGCCGCTGGCCCCGCTGGCGGCGCGCGGCCTGGAAGTCGGCTATTGCGCCCGGCCCGGTGAGGTGGACGTGCGTCTGGCCGCCCGAACCGCGGATGCCGCGGCCCTCGTGGCCGAGGCGGTGGCCTTGGTGCGGGGCGAGGTCGGCCGGCACGTGTACGGCGAGGAAGACGAAACCCTCGAGACCGTGGTGGTGCGCACCCTGACCGAGCAGCGCCGGACGTTGGCCGTGGCCGAGTCCTGCACCGGCGGTCGGCTGGCCAGCCGCATTACGGATGTGCCCGGGGCGTCGGCGGTCTTTCTGGGCGGTTTCGTGACCTACGCCGATGCGCTCAAGGAACGGCTGGTGGGCGTGCAGCCGGCCACCCTGGCCACGCACGGCGCGGTGAGCGAACCCACGGCCCGCGCCATGGCCGAGGGCGCCCGCGCCCGGACCGGGGCCGACTTTGCGCTGGCCGTCACGGGGATTGCCGGTCCGGGCGGCGGCACGCCGGACAAGCCGGTGGGCACGGTGTTCATTGCCCTGGCTGCGGTCGAGGGCACGGAGGTGAAGCACTTTCTCAACGCCTTTGACCGCGAGACGTTCAAGCACATGACCAGTCAACAGGCGCTGGAACTGTTGCGCCAACGGTTGGTGGCGGCCGGAACGGCGTCCGGCCCCTGAGGCCGGCCGCTCGCCTCCGGCTGGCGCATTGACGCCCCGTCCCGCGGCCCGGATGCTCGGCGCGCCGATGTGCGAAGAAACCGTCACCATCCTGGCCAACGAGCGCGACACCGACGCCTACTTCCGGTTGGTGGTGCGCGCCCCGCACATCGCGCCGCGGGTGCAGCCCGGCCAGTTTGCCCACGTCCGCATCCCGCCGTTGCGGGAGGCGCTGTTGCGGCGGCCCTTCAGCATTTTCCAGGTGGCGGGCGACACGTTTTCCATCCTGTACAAGACCGTGGGCAAGGGCACGGAGGCGCTGGCGCGGATGCGGCCGGGCCAAACCCTCAGCGCCCTGGGCCCGCTCGGCCACGGCTTCACCGTGCCGGCGCCGGGCGGGGAGACGCCGTGGCTGGTGGCGGGGGGGTACGGCATGGCGGCGTTGTACCTGCTGGCCGAACGCTCGCCCCAGCGGGGGCGGGTGTTCGTGGGCGGCCGCCGGCGGGTGGACATCTTGTGCGAGCGCGAGTTCGCCGCGCTGGGCTGGGAGGTGCGCGTGAGCACCGAGGATGGCAGCCACGGGGAGAAGGGACTGGTCACCCAGCCGCTCCGGGCCGCGCTCGCACGGGGCGGGGCGCGTTGCCAGCTCTTTGCCTGCGGCCCCACGCCGATGCTCCGGGCGGTGGCGCGCCTGGCGGAGGAGTTCGCCGTGCCGGCCGAGCTCTCGCTGGACCAGCCCATGTGTTGCGGGGTGGGGGTGTGCCTGACCTGCGTGGTGCCGATCCGCACGCCCGACGGCTGGGAGTACCAGCGCACCTGCACGGAGGGGCCGGTGTTTGACGCGCGGGCGGTCCTGTGGGAGGTGCCGGCGGAGCCGTGCGAAACCACGAACTCCCGAGAGCGAAGTCTGAAAACCGGGGCTTGATCCCTCCCTCCGGGGAGGCCGGCCTCCGACGCGCGAGTTGCTCATGAATCTTTCCGTCCAGATCGGTCGCCTGACCCTGCCCAACCCCGTGACCGTGGCCTCGGGCACCTTCGGCTACGGCGTCGAGTACGCGCGGCTGCTGGACCTGAACCGGCTGGGCGCGGTGGTGGTCAAGGGTATCCGCCTGCACCCGGTGCGGGGCAACCCCACCCCGCGCACCGTCGAGGTGGCCAGCGGCCTCCTCAACGCCATCGGCCTCCAGGGGCCCGGGGTGGACGGCTTCATCGAGCAGTACTGGCCCTTTCTCAAAACGCTCCGGGTGCCGGTGATCATCAACATCTGGGGCACCACGGTCGAGGAATACGCCGAGGTGGCGCGGCGGTTCGACGCCCTCGAGGGCGTGGGCGCACTCGAGCTGAACGTCTCCTGCCCGAACATCAAGGAGGGCGGCGCGCAGTTCGGCACCGATTGCGCCCTGCTGGGCGAGGTCGTGGCCGCCTGTCGCCGCGCCACGCGCCTGCCGCTGATCACCAAGCTCAGCCCCAACGTGGTCAGCATCGTGCCCTACGCGCAGGCCGCCGAGGCCGCCGGCAGCGACGCCCTCTCGATCATGAACAGCTTCCCGGCCCTGGCCCTGGACATCGAGACGCGCCGGCCAATACTGGCCAACGTGACCGGCGGCCTCACCGGCCCGTGCATCAAGCCCATCGCCCTCAAGCTGGTCTGGGACGCCTTCCGCGCGGTGAAAATCCCCATCATCGGCATGGGCGGCATTCAGAACGCGGCCGACGCGATCGAGTTTTTCCTGGCCGGCGCCAGTGCGGTGGCGGTGGGCACGGCCAACTTTTACGAACCGCACACCGCCTTCCAGGTGCTCGACGGCCTGCGGGCCTACCTGGAACGGCACGGCATGAGCGACGTGCGCCAGTTGGTGGGCGCCGCCCGGGCGTGAGGGCGTGCCGGCCGCGCGGTTCCGCGGGGGGCGGGGTAGGGCCGGGCTGACCACCGGCAAGTCAGGGGCGGTTCAGGCCACGCCACAGAGCCGGCGCAGCCAGACCTCGAATTCGAGTTGTTGTAATTCGCGCGCCTGCCGGTGGCGCGGGGCGGACTCCGGCTCGCGGGCGGCCGCCGCGCACAGTTCCAGGAAGGCAAAGCTGTCCCACCGGCCGCCGGGCAGGAGCCGGGCGGCGGTTTCTCCTTCGCCGCGGGCCAGCAACCAATCGCGGGCGGCCGCGCCCAGGGGCTGCCAGACCGGGTGCGGTCCGACGCGGCGGAACCAGTACGCGGCGTTGGCGTAGTCCGGCTCCCGGCGGTGCATCAGGCCGTGGAGGTAGCTGCCGTCGGCGTCGGGGATGGCCTGGGCCAGGGCGTGGGCGGCCTCGAGGTGGTCATGCCACCAAAGCAGCGAGCCCAGGAGCAGCTCGGCCCGGCGGGGGTCGGGAGGGAATTCCCGGGCCAGCGCGGCGAACCGAGTGCGCAAGTCCGGTTCCGGGGTCACGCCGGGGCGCGGACCGGGACCGAGCCCGGGCGGGGCGGGGGTTTGGCACAACGCCCGGAGGCGTTCGTGCAGTGCGGCAGACACGGCGCGGGGGTTAGGACTTTTTCTTGCGCCACTCGCCCTGGCCGCGGGTGAGGGTCTGGATGCGGCACAGGTAGGCGTCGGCCGTCATGTAAAGCCGCGAGCCGTCGGCGTCGCCAAAGGCGCAGTTGGCGGTGAGCTCGCCGGTGTTGATGATGCCCAGGAGCTTGCCCCGCGGGGAGATTACGAGCACGCCGCCGGGTCCCGTGGCGAAGAGGTTGCCCTGGTAATCCACCTTGAGCCCGTCGGGCAGGCCCTTGCGGCCCTCGGCGGCCAGGGGTTTGGCGTCGAAAAACACCACGCCGCGGTCCAGCGTGCCGTCGTCCCGCACCGGGTAGGACATGATGACCGGGTTGTTCGGGTCGGAAACGGCCACGTAAAGGATTTTGCCCTGGGGCGAGAGCGCCACGCCGTTGGGGAAGGTGAGGTCCTTGACCAGGGCCACGACCTCGCCGTGGGGCCGCAGCAGGTACACGCCGCTGAAGAGCAACTCCTGGCCGAGCAGCCGCTCGGAGTTGTTCGGGTCGCGCGGCAGGCCGTAAGGGGGGTCGGTGAAGTACAGGTTGCCGTTGGCGGCGTACACCAGGTCGTTGGGGCTGTTGAAGCGCCGGTACAGGTAGTAGGCGGCCAGGGTGTGGAAGCGGCCGCCCTCCCAGCGCGCCACGCGCCGGTCGCCGTGCTGGCAGAGCACCAGTCGGCCTTGGGCGTCGAAGGTCAGGCCGTTGGACCCCTGCTCACGGTCCACGCCCTCGCGCGCGCGCGGGCCGGTGTAGCCGCTGGGATAGAGGTAGTCGCGGGTGCCGACCCCCTCGCGCCACTGGAAGACCACGTTCCGCGGCACGTCCGAGAACAGCAGAGTGTTGGATTTTTTGTCCCAGACCGGCCCTTCGGCCCACTCGAAGCCGCCGGCCAGCTTTTCGATCTGCGCCTCCGGGGCGAGGAGCGCGTCCAGTTCCGGGGAAAGCCGTTCCACCTGGCCCATGGTGGGATAACGCTTGGGCGGGGTCGCGCCGGCGGGTTCACCGGCCCGGGCCACGGCGCAGGCGGCCCCGAGCATGCTCGCCAGCACGGCGGTTAAGGTGTTGGTGTTCATGACGAGAACGTGCCAGCGAGCATCAAACGCGACTGCAGGTGGGTCAAGGCAAAAGGCCCGGACGCCGCGCGCGGCGCCGGCGCCGCGGCGCCCTACCG
>JBBIJZ010000022.1:26124-31339 GCA_037445715.1 Verrucomicrobiales bacterium
TCAAGGCAAAAGGCCCGGACGCCGCGCGCGGCGCCGGCGCCGCGGCGCCCTACCGGGACTGGATCGGGGGTTTTCCAGCCCGCAGACCCGTTGTGTTCCACCGCGGCGCACCGGAGTGCCTCTTGAATCGTCGGGCATCCGGCAGCAAGTCGTCTGCGCCGTACACGCCGGGCTGGTAGCCCGGCGGGACGGGCAGGTTGCCCGTTCCACCCCCGGCCGGCTGCGGGCCGGCTGGAAGCCGGCGCTCCGGTCGGATCCACCGGTGTCAGCACGGGGTAGGGCCGCGCTGCGGCGCGGCCGCCGGGAGCCACCCACGGCGCCGGCGCCGCGGCGCCCTACCGAATCCCGTGCAGCGCGCTCCCACCGGAAGTCCCGCTTGACCCTGACGCGGGTGGACGCGACAAACGGGCCGCACAGCAGCAACTACAACAACAACCCCGGACATGAAGCGCGTGGTGAGGTTTTTGGTGTGGATGGGCATCGCGGTGCTGGGGGCCGGCGCGTACGGCGCCATCGCCTTCCAGCGCGGCGAGCTGCTCAACTCGGCCTATCTGCTCATCGCCGCGCTCTGCACCTACGCCATCGGGTTCCGCTTTTACTCGAAGTGGGTCGCCACGCGGGTGCTGGTGCTGGACGCCCGCCGCGCCCCGCCGGCCGAGGTGCACGACGACGGCCGGGACTTCGTGAAGACCAACCCTTGGATCGTCTTCGGCCACCACTTCGCGGCCATCTCGGGGCCGGGGCCGTTGGTGGGGCCGGTGCTGGCGGCGCAATTTGGTTACCTGCCGGGGACGTTGTGGATTCTGATCGGCTGCGTGCTGGGCGGGGCGGTGCAGGACTTCGTGATCCTGTTCGCCTCGATGCGGCGGGACGGCAAGTCGCTGGGGCAAATGGTCAAGGAGGAGTTGAACACGACTGCCGGGTTCCTGGCGCTGGTGGGGATTCTGTCCATCATGCTCATCCTGCTGGCGGTGCTGGCGCTGGTGGTGGTGAAGGCGCTGGCCGAAAGCCCGTGGGGCGTGTTCACGGTGGGGGCGACCATCCCCATCGCCACGTTCATGGGCAGCTACCTGCGGTTTGTGCGGGTGGGGAAGGTGCTCGAGGCCTCGGCCATCGGCGTCGGGCTCCTGCTGCTGGCGGTCTGGGGCGGCCAGTACGTGTACACGCACCCCGAGTGGAAGGCGGTCTTCAAGCTCGGCGAGGAACCGCTGGCCTGGGCGATCATCGCCTACGGCCTGGCGGCGAGCGTGCTGCCGGTGTGGCTGCTGCTGGCGCCGCGCGACTACCTGAGCACGTTCATGAAGCTGGGCACCATCGGCCTGCTGGCGCTGGGCTGCTTCCTGGTGCTGCCCACGCTGCACATGCCGGCGCTGACGCGGTTCGTGGACGGCTCGGGGCTGGTCTTCGCCGGCAAGCTGTTTCCGTTCTGCTTCATTACCATCGCCTGCGGGGCCATTTCGGGCTTTCACTCCCTGATTTCGAGCGGCACCACGCCCAAGTTGATCACCCGCGAGCCCTACGCCCGGCCCATCGGCTACGGCGCCATGTGCCTCGAGTCCCTGGTCGCTATCATGGCCATGGTGGCCGCCTGCACCCTCGATCCGGGCGTGTACCTGAGCATGAACATCAAGGGCCCCGGCGCCACGCCCGAGGCCCGCGCCGCCGCCACGGTCGAGATCGTCAATGCCGCCGGCCTGGGGCAGGTCACCGGCGAACAGATGGAAACCCTGGCCCGGGAAATGGGCGAGGACACGCTCTTCGGCAGGACCGGCGGCGCGGCCACGCTGGCGGTGGGCATGGCCATGATCTTCCACAAGGCGGTGGGCGAGCGTTGGCTGGACCTCTGGTACCACTTCGCCATCATGTTCGAGGCCCTGTTCATCCTGACCACGCTCGACGCCGGCACGCGTGTGGGCCGGTACATTCTGCAGGATTTTCTGGGCAACCTGTGGAAACCGCTCGGCGAGACGCGCCGCCTCGGCGCCAACCTCGTCGCCAGCCTCCTGATGGTGAGCGGCTGGGGCTACTTCCTCATCCAGGGCGTGCGCGACCCGCTGGGCGGCATCAACTCGCTCTGGCCGCTGTTCGGCATTGCCAACCAGATGCTCGCGGCCATCGCCCTCTGCCTGGCCACCACCGTCATCCTGAAGATGCAACTGGCCCGGGCGGAGGCCGGTGGGGCAAATCCGAAATCCGAAATCCGAAGTCCGAAGGCTGGGAGCCACAGCCACGAGTCGAAAGCCGGGACCGAAGCGCCGAAACCCGACACCCTTGCCCCGGTTCCGGCGGTGCCCGGCCGGCCGTGGTATGCGCTGGTCACCCTGGTGCCGTTGCTGTGGTTGGTGGCCGTCACCGGCACGGCCGCCGTGCAGAAGATCGGCCACCCCGATCCCCGCATCGGCTTTCTGGCCGCGGCCCGGGATTACGGTGCACGGGCGGCGGCGCTGGAGCCGACGTTGAGCGCGTTGAGCGGAGAGGCGCTGGCGCAGGCGCGGGCCGAGTTGCGGCGGCTGCGCACGCTCCAGTTCAACAACCGTCTCGACGCCACGGTGGCCGGTTGTTTCCTGACACTGCTGGCGGCCATCCTGTTGCTGAGCGCGCGCGAGTGGCTGCTGCTGTTGGCCCGCAAAAAACTGGCCGAGTTGCGCGAAACGCCGCCGGTCTGGCTGCCGGACCACGTCCTGGCCGAGAGCCGACCGCTGCATTTGTTCGGGCTGTTTGCCCTGGCCGTGGCGCTGGCGCGGGAGTTGAGCGGCGAGGCCGATTTCGAGCGGGCCCGGCAACAGGCGGCGTGCGGCTGCGGTCCGGGTCACCCGGCCGTCGCCCGGCCCACGGACGAAGGCCGGCTCTACGTGGCGGTCACGGCCGAGCGGTATCGCTCGATCCGCCGCTGTTGCTGACGCGCGGCGGCGGGGCCTTGAGCTTGAGGTAGAGCCAGGTTTCCAGCGGCCGGAGCGGTCCCAGCCAGCGGTAAAACGGCGAGTAGACCAGCCGCAGCCGGACCACCGAGAGGAACATCACCAGCGAGGAGCGCAGCAGGCTCTGGGTGACCTTCGAGCCGAGCTTGTCGGTCCACTCGATGGGCACCTCGAGGATGCGGAAGCCGCGCCGCTTCAGCGCGTAGAGCAGGTTCACGTCGAAGGCCAGATCGGCAATCTGCAGCGCGTCGTGCACCGCCTCGACCGCCGCCCGGTGGAGCACCTTGGCCGGGCACTGGGTGTCCTTGATGTTCAGGCGCAACAGGCACTGCACGAGGAGGTGAAAGGCCCGGCTGAAGAGGCGCCGCAACCAGGTCTGCCGCTGGTGCAGCACCGCCCCGGGCAGCCAGCGCGAGCCGATCACGCAGTCCGCCTGCGGGGCCAGCGCCACCAGTTTCAGAAAGGCGGCCGGACCGGTCGCGCCGTCGGCATCCACGTAGCCGATCAGGTCCGCCCCGGGCGCCAGCTTGAGTCCCTCGATGAGGGCGCCGCCCTTGCCGATGCGTTCGGGGAAGTTCAGCCAGGTCACCTCGGGAAAGCGGGCGGCGACCTCGCGCACCACGCCCTCGGTGTTGTCCCGGCAGCCGTTGAGAACCACCACGATGCGGAACGGGCCGGGGTAATGGCGGCGGAAGTGCTCCGCGAACTCGCGCAGCACCGGTCCGATGCGCTGCTCCTCGTTGTGGGCCGGGATGAGCAGCAGCAGGCTGGGGACGGCGTCGGCCATGCCTCAACTTGGCGGTCCGGGCGCGGGTTGGCAATGGGCCGCGGTCTTGCCCCGCCCGGCGCGGGCTCAGGTGCGGCGCAGGTAGGGCAGTTTCCAAGGCGGTCGGTACGTGGGGCGGACGAGCCGGTTGGCGGCCGGGTCGCCCACCACCTGCTCGCGCGCGGCGTCCCAAACCAGTCGCCGGCCGGTGCGCAGGGCCAGGTTGCCCAGGTGCGCCACCGTCGAGACATGGTGGCCGACCTCGAGGGGTTCCACCGGCTGTGCGCGCGACTTCACGCAGTCCAGGAAGTTGCGGATATGCGCCGGGCGGGGGTCGGGGCCGCCGGGAAATTTTCGGGCCTCGAGCGCGTCCTTGCTGGGCTCCCGCAGGATTTCCCAGCCGCTGTCGTTGATGACGAGCGTGCCCTCGGTGCCCACAAACGCCATGCCCCAGGGACGGTGGTACAGGCCCAGACCGATGCCCACCTTGTGTTCCCAAATCAGCGTGTAGGCGGGGAACTCGTACACGGTGATCTGCGTGTCGGGCGTCTCGGAATTGTCATCAAGCACGTACTTGCCGCCGCTGGAGACCACGGCGCGGGGCGGTTCACTGCCCATGCCCCAGAGCAGCACCTGGATGAGGTGCACCCCCCAGTCGGTCATGAGCCCGCCGGCGTAGTCCCAGAACCAGCGAAAATTGAAGTGGAAGCGGTTGGGGTTGAACGGGCGCCGGGGCGCCGGGCCCAGCCACAGGTCATAGTCCACCGAAGGCGGCGGCGGCGCGTCGGGCGGGTTGCCGATGGGCTTGATCCAGTCCAGGTAGGCCCAGGCGCGGACCAGGCCCACCTTGCCCAGTTGCCCGGACCGCACGAACTCCGTGGCCGCGCGGTAGGTGGGGCTGCTCAGGCGCTGGGCGCCCATCTGGCAAACGCGCCGGTGGCGGCGGGCCGCCTCGATCATGGCGCGGCCCTCGGCGATGGTCAGGGCCAGCGGCTTTTCCACATACACGTCCTTGCCGGCCTGACAGGCCAGGACGGTCGGCAGCGCGTGCCAGTGATCGGGCGTGGCGACGATCACGGCGTCCACGTCCCCGCGCTCGAGCACGCGGCGAAAATCCCGCACGGTGACCGGACGGCGACCGCGTTTTTCCTGGACGAGCGTGGCGGCGCCGGCGGTCTGGACGTCGTCCGGGTCGCACACCACCGGGCATTGAACCTCGGGGTTTTGCAGGAAGACCGAGAGGTCGCCCTTGCCCATGCCGCCGCAGCCGATGAGGCCCACGCGGATTTGCTCGCTGACGGGGGTGCCGCGGGCGGTGCGCGGGACCACCAGGGCGCCCCAAAGGGGGGCGGTGCTCAGAGCGGCGGAGGCGGCCAGAAACCGACGCCGCGTCAAGGGAGGGTTGGCAGTGGCGTTCATAAAAATCGGTGCGGGAAAAGCTGGCAGCTTTGGGGGGCTTCGGCCAACCTTTTCCCGGGTTGCGTCCCGGCGGGCAAGGGACACGCCGCCCCAAAACCGGAGGGAAAGCCTT
>JBBIJZ010000022.1:31439-42004 GCA_037445715.1 Verrucomicrobiales bacterium
GGTTGCGTCCCGGCGGGCAAGGGACACGCCGCCCCAAAACCGGAGGGAAAGCCTTGAAAGCACCATCCGACGCGGCAAAAAAATTTTGCGAAACTGTGGTTGACAAGGGGTTCAGGGCAAATACACTGCGCTCACATCAGTACGGCACTGGCATTCAACCGAGACCGGAGACGATTATGAACAAACAACTGCGACTTTTCCCTGGTGTACTGGCCCTCAGCGCCCTGACGTTGGGTTACTCCGCCCTGGCCGCGGCCGGTTCGGCGCGCGTGGACGCGGTGCGGGCGGGCGCGGCGCACTACAGCACAGACGGCGTGACCTGGAACGAGGTCAAGAAGGGCGTGGTGCTCGGGCCGGGCGCCACCATCAAGACCGACACCCTCGGCGTGGTGGACTTGTACCTGGGCAAAAACGGGCCGTTCCTCCGGGTCACCCCCGACACCACCGTGGCGTTGACCAAGCTGGACGTGGACAGCGGCGCGGGGGAAACCATCATCACCACCGAGCTGGGGCTGCGGGCGGGTAAAATCCAGGGCGTGGTCCGCAAGATGTCTGCCGCCTCGAAGTACGAGGTGGTCACGCCGGTCGGCGTGGTGGGCATCCGCGGCACCAAGTACCAGGTTTCCGCCCGCGGAGAATTCTCGGTGCTCGAGGGCGAAGGCTACGTGAGGTACAACGCCCCGGGCGCCACTGCTCCCACGGAGTTCCAGGTCCGCAGCGGCTACACCTTCGAGCCTACCCTCAACCAGAACAAGGGTGGCCTGATCGAGTCGCTCCCCAGCATCAACGAGGAAATTACGCTCGCGGCCGGGCAGATGGGCGGGGCGCCGGCGGTCACCGAAGTGGCCGGAGTCACCGGCTACGCGCCCGAGCCGACCTGGGTGGTCGAAGAGCGGCCGTTCAACCCGCCGGGGGTGGGCAGCGTCTTCAAGCCCTTTGTGCTGCCGCCGGTCTTCAACCCCACCACGCCCGTCACGCCGTTGTCCACGGGTGGCTCCGGCGGTTCCGGCGGGGAAGGCGGCAAATAACTTGGGGCGGTTGACCCGAGCCCAACCGACGATTCCCAACGGATAAACCCGGGGTGGCGCGCCGCTCCGGGTTTATCCCTTCTCGGAGGGCAGCGTCGGCGGAGCGTTTGGCTCACAGGCTCAATCGGCCGCGGCAGGCCCGGTTACGCAAGCGACCCTGTTTTCATGCGCACCGTCATCTACCCCGGCAGCTTCGACCCGGTCACCAACGGGCATCTGGACGTCGTCCAGCGTGCGGCGCGGTTGTTTGACCGCGTGATCGTGGCGGTGGCCGATAACGACAGCAAACAACCCCTCTTCACCCTCGAGGAACGCCGCCAACTGGTGGCCCGCGCCACCCGGCACCTGGCCAACGTGGAAACAGACAGCTTCGACGGCCTGCTCATTGATTACGCGCGCACCCGCCGGGCCGACGCCATCATCCGCGGGCTGCGTGCGGTATCGGACTTCGAGTTCGAGTTTCAACTGGCGTTGATCAACCGCCGCATGTACGAGGCCATCGAAACCATCTTCCTCATGCCGCGCGAGACGTACACGTTTCTGAGCTCCCGGATCGTGAAGGAAATCTGCCGACTGGGCGGGGATGTCAGCCCCTTTGTGCCCCGGCCCGTGTTGCGCGCCCTGAAGCGCAAGTTCGGCCGCTCCGGTGCGCGCCGCGCCGCCAGGGCTTCGCGAGTCTGAACCGCCGTGGCGGGCCAACCCGGTTACCTCCCATGCCAGTCCTGCTCAATCTCCACGCCCTGGCGGAAGACCCGTTGCCCCTGGAGGGCTTTCTGCCCGTCGAGGAGCTGGCCTGGGGCGGGCCGGATGACCTGGTGGCCCTGGCAGGGCCGCTGCACTACCGCCTGACCGCGCAGCGCGAGGGCGAGGTGCTGTTCCTGCTCGGCGCGCTCGAGGTGGAGCTGGAATGCCAGTGCGCCCGGTGTCTGAAACCGTTTCGCCAGCGCCTGCGCCTGGAGCCGTGGTCGGCGGAACTGGCCCTGGGCGGACCCGAAGCCATTCCCGTGGTGGGCGAAGTGGCCGACTTGACGGCCAGTCTGCGCGAAGATACGCTCCTGGCCCTGCCGTTGCGCCCTTTGTGCGCGCCCGAGTGCGGCGGGCTCTTGCCCCCGGAAACATCGCCGACCACGGGCTGGCCCGGCGCCGGAGCGGCGGCAACGAGCGTGTGGTCCGAACTCGACAAGTTGAACCTTTAGCAGCGCAAACTTTATGGGTGTACCCAAACGCAAACCGTCGCACAGCCGTCAGCGGCAGCGCCGGGCCTACAACAGCGTGTTGAAACTGCCGCAACTGAGCACCTGCCCGCAGTGCGCGGCGCCGTACATTCCGCACCGGGTTTGTCCGGCCTGCGGGTACTATCGCGGCCGCCAGGTGTTGACCGTGGTGGCAGGCGGTTGAGCGGGGGTCAGTTCGGGGTGCCGTGCGCGGGAGCCTGCCTCCCGCGTCGGTTCTTTTATGCGCGTTGCGGTGGACGTCATGGGGGCCGACCACGGCTGCGGGGTCGTGGTCGAGGGGGCGCGTCTGGCGTTGCGGCATTTCCCGGCCATTACCCGGATGATCCTGGTGGGCGACCAGGCGTCCATCCGCCAGGCGTTGGGGGCGCACGGCCCGCCGGACCCGCGCGTGGAAATCATCCACGCCAGTGAGGTCCTCACGATGGAGGACAAACCCATCCAGGCGCTGCGCCGCAAGAAGGACAGCTCCATCGTGCGCGCGGTCGAGTTGCTCAAGGACCGCCGGGCCGAGGCCCTGGTCTCGCCGGGCAACACCGGCGGCGTGGTCACCGCCGCCACCATCAAGCTGCGCCCCCTGCCCGGGGTCGAGCGCCCCGCCATTCTCGCGGTCATTCCCGCCCCGGTGAACGACTTTGTCCTGGTGGACGCCGGCGCCAACGTTGAATGCCGCCCGCTTCACCTGACCCAGTTCGCCATCATGGGCAGCGTGTACGCCCGCGAAATCCTCGGCTACGCGCGCCCGCGGGTCGGCCTGCTCAGCGTGGGCACCGAGGATGTCAAGGGCAACGAACTGACCCAGGAGACCTTCAAGCTCTGCCGCCAACTGCCGCTCAACTTCATCGGCAACGTCGAGGGCCACGACCTGTTCGAGAACGGCGTGGACGTGGTGGTTTGCGACGGCTTTGTGGGCAACATCGTGCTCAAGACCTGCGAAAGCCTGGCGACCAGCCTCTTTCGCTGGCTGCGCCGCGAGCTGGGCCGCTCGGCCAAACGCCAACTGGGCGCCCTCCTGGCCAAGGGCGCCTTCAAAAGCATCAAGCAACGCGTGGACCCGGAGATGCACGGTGGCGCGCCGCTGCTCGGCCTCAATGGCAACGTCATCATCGCCCACGGCTCCGCGCGCGAGCGGGCCATCATGAACGCCATCGGCCAGGCCGTGCGCAGCGTGCAGCACAAGGTCAACCAGCACATCACCACCGAGGTCGCCGCCGCGGCGTCCGTCCTCAAAACGGCCCTCTCCCCGGACGCCGTCCCCGCATGAGCCCGGCCGGTCGCAAACCCCTTCACAACCCCCGCGCCCGCCACGGGTACCTGGGCCGCTCCTGCTCCATCCTCGCCGTCGGCTCCTACGTGCCCGAGCGCGTGCTCACCAACGCGGACCTCGAGAAAATGGTGGCCACGACCGATGAATGGATTCGCACCCGCACGGGCATCCGCGAGCGCCGCCTGGCCGCCCCGGACGAAGCCACCTCGGACCTGGCCGCCAGGGCCGCCCGCAGGGCCCTGCACAACGCCGGCGTCGCCCCCGAGGCGGTGGACCTCATCATCACGGCCACGGTCACGCCCGACATGCCCTTCCCCTCCACCGCCTGCCTGGTCCAGGAAAAGATCGGTGCCCGGCGCGCCGCGGCCTTTGACGTCGAGGCGGCCTGTTCCGGCTTCATCTACGGCCTGGAAATCGGCCAGCAGTTCGTCATGTCCCGGACCTGCGAGACGGTGCTGGTCATCGGCGCCGAAAAGCTCAGCACCATCGTGGACTGGACCGACCGCAACACCTGCGTGCTTTTTGGTGACGGCGCCGGCGCGGCCGTGCTGCAGCACCGCCCCGGGGCCCACGGCCTGTTGACCACCTGCCTGGGGGCCGACGGCGGCAAGGGAAACGTCCTGTGCGTCCCCGGTGGTGGCAGCCGGCTGCCCTCCTCGGTCGAAACGATCAACGGCCGGCAACACTTCATTCGCATGGACGGCCGGGAGACGTTCAAATGTGCCGTGCAGGCCATGTACGCCGCCGCGCGCGAGGCGCTGGACCGCTGCGAGCTGGACATCTCCCGCATCGCCTGCGTGATCCCGCATCAGGCCAACCGCCGCATCATTGACGCCGTGGCCGAGCGGCTCGGGGCCCGGCCCGACCAGCTCTTTGTCAACGTGGACCGCTACGGCAACACCTCCGCCGCCTCCGTCGCCATCGCCCTGGACGAGGCCGTGGCCGCCGGGCGTGTCCGCCGGGGCGACCTGATCCTGCTGGTGGTCTTCGGGGCCGGTTTCACCTGGGGCGCGGCCATCATCGAGTGGTAGCGGGGGCCGGCATCATTGACGCCCATTCACGATGTGGTAGCTTCCCCCCCGACCCTTATGGCGAGTGGCAAACGGGATTCCGCAGAGCCTCTGACCGGCGGTAACGGCGCCCCGGACACCGCGCTGGTTTTGTCCCGGGCCGAGCTGGTTTTCCGCAACAACGGCTTGGAATTTCTCTCCGAACGCCCCCTGGCGCTGTGGTCGGAAGTGGAGGTGGGCCTCCACCCCCCGGGGCTTCCCGAGCCGGTCCGCGGCAACGGCGTGGTGGTGGATTGTTCCGGCAGTCACACCACCGGTTATGTCATCGCCCTGCTCCTGCTGGACCTGCCGGCCGCCGCCCGTCGGCATTGGGAACGCCTGACCCGGTCCGCCCCGGCACCGGCCCGCTGAGCGGCCCGCCCGCTTTTTCATGGAACTGTTCCTCCGCATCCTCCAGGCCGCCGTCGAGGGTGGCGCCTCGGACGTTCACCTCAAGGTGGGCGGCCCGGTCATTTTCCGCATCAACCGCCAATTGGTGGCCATCGAGGCGCCGTTCCCCACCCTGGAGTGGATCAACAAGATCGTGGACCAGATCGTGCCCCGGCACGCCCGCCAGCGGCTGGAGGAGGACCGCGAGGTGGACTTCTCCTATGCGGCGCCCGGCATCGGGCGGTTCCGGACCAACGTCTTTCAGCAAAAGGGCGAGTGGTGCCTGGCCATGCGCTACGTCAAGGTCAAGGTGCCCAGTTTCGAGGAACTGGGACTTCTGCCCATCCTCAAAAAGCTGGCCGAGTCGCCCCGCGGCATCGTGCTGGTGTCCGGCTCCACCGGTTGCGGCAAGTCCACCACCCTGGCGGCGATGATCGAGCACATCAACGCCAACTTCAAAAAACACATCATCACCCTCGAGGACCCCATCGAGTACGTGTTCGAGGACAACCAGTGCGTCATCGAGCAGCGCGAGATCGGCCTGGACTCGCTCTCGTTCGACATGGGCCTCAAACACATCCTGCGCCAGGACCCCGACATCATCATGATCGGCGAGATGCGCGACGCCACCAGCTTCATGGCTGCCATCAACGCCGCCGACACCGGCCACCTGGTGCTCTCCACGCTCCACACCACCAATGCCTCCCAGGCCATCGGCCGCATCCTGGACTTCTTCAAGCCGGATGAGCGCGACCAGGTCCGCCGTCAGCTCGCCGCCACCCTCCGCGCGGTGGTTTGCCAGCGCATGGTCAACAAGATCAGCGGCGGCCTGACCCCGGCCCTCGAGATCATGATCAACACCGGCACCGTCCGGAAACTCATCGAGGAGAACCGGCTCGAAAAGCTCGCCGCCGCCATCGAAGTCGGCGTGGACGACGGCATGCAGACCTTCAACCAGGCCCTGTTCAATCTGGTCAAGCAGGGCATCGTCTCCGAGAAGGAGGCGCTGGCCAAGGCCACCAACCCGCAGGCCCTCGAGATGAACTTCAAGGGCATTTTCCTGGACGAGGCCCGGCGCATCCTCACCTGAGTCGCGCGCGCCCGCGCCCGCCCTCGACCGGTCCGTGCATCCCGGCCGCCCCGGGCTTCAGCGGCGCATGGCCGCCTCGATGGCTTCCGCTTCCAGCGGCACATCCGCCAGCAGGTCCACCGGGCCCTCGGCGGTGATCAGCACCAGGTTTTCCAGCCGGATGCCGAAGCCCTCGCGGGGCAGGTACAGGCCGGGCTCGACGGTCAGCACCCAGCCGGGCGCAAAGGGCTCGTTCATGAACCCGACATCGTGCACGTCCAGCCCGATCACGTGTCCCAGCCCGTGCATGAAGTACTTTTTCACCGCCGGCCGGTCGGGGTCCTGCCGCCGCACCTCGCGGGGGGAGAGCAAGCCCAGCCGGAGGCATTCCTCGGTCAACCGCTCTTCCGCCTCGCGCTGCCAGTCCCGGTGCAGCTTGCCGGGCACCGCCGCCCGGATCATCGCCCGCAGCGTGCGCAACACCGCCTCGTACACCTGTCGCTGGCGGCGGGTGAACCGCCCGCTGACCGGGAGGGTGCGGGTGAGGTCGGCGTTGTAGTTCGCGTAGCTGGCGGCGGCGTCAATCAACAGCACCTCGCCCCGGCGGCAGACCTGGTCGTTTTGGTTGTAGTGCAGCACGCACGAATTGGCGCCCGCGGCGATGATGGGCGGGTAGGCAAACCGCCCGCGCCCGCGGATGAATTCGTGGGCCAGTTCCGCCTCCACCTCGCACTCGTTGACCCCCGGCCGTACAAAGCGCAGCACCCGCGCGAATCCCCGCGCGGTCAGGGCGCAGGCCTGTCGGATCAGGTCCACCTCGACCGGTGACTTCACCACTCGCAACCGGTTCATCAGCCGCGCCAGCCGCCGGTAATCGTGGAGCGGGTAGCGCCGCTGCAACTCCCGGACAAACCGCGCATCGCGGCTTTCCACCTCGAGGACCGCGCGCGGGTGCTCGTTCGAGTTCAGGTACACGTGCTCCATTTCGCACATCAACCGGTGCAACTCGGTGGGCAGTTCGGACAACCACCGTACCTGCTTCACCCCCGAGCGGCGTGTCGCCTCCTCCGGGCTCAGCTTGTGGCCCTCCCAGGTCTTCAGCCGCGCGTCGGGCTGACGGAGGAACAGCATTTCCCGGTGCCGCTCCTCGAAGGCGTCCGGCGCCAGCACCAGCACCGTCTCCTCCTGCTCGACGCCGGTGAGGTAAAAGAGGTCCGAGTTCGGCTGCAGGGGCAGCGTGCCGTCCGCATTGGTGGGCAGCACGTCATTGGCGTTGACCACCGCCAGCGACCGCGGCTCGAGCAGGGCCGCCAGCCGGCGACGGTTTTCCACAAAAAATTCCGACGGGATGGGGGCGTGGCGCATGACGCGGGCATGTTGCCGGGACGACCCTAGCCGGCAAGTGCGAAGCCCGGCCCGGGCGGTGCGGGGAGGAGGGCGGTTCACTCGGGCGGTCACGCTCCCGCGCCAGCCCGTCACCCGGGGCGTTCGTCGCGGCGGCGCGCCGGTGAAAGCAGCATTGCGCCCCGGGCGTGCGCGGACCACGATGCCCCCATCTCTTCATGGCCGATCAACTGCAACTGGAAACAGGGGTGGTGCTGGACGCTCGGGGCGCGGCCTGGTGGGGCGAGGTCGGCATCCTGGCCCTGGCGGGCGTGCAAATTGGGGGCCCCGGCGTGCTCCGCCCGGGCAGCGGCCTCCCGGCACTCTCGGCGCTGGACGATGCGCTCTATCGCTTCACCGAGTTGCTGGCGGATTACCGGCCGTTGAAAACGGTGGTGCTGGGCAATCCCCTGCCCGCGGTCCGGAACCCGGCCCTGCTCGAGCACGCCCTCAAAAGCTTCGTCGCCGCCGTCGCCTGTCACGGCGAATTGGTGGTGGTGCCGGGCGCACCGGAACCGCGACTCGATGAAGCGCGGCAACGCTGGGGGCTGAGTTTTCAGGTGCTGCCCGCGTTCGAGGCGGAGCGCCTGCTGTTGGTGCACGGTGACGACGCCTCGGCCGAGGCCGCCCGCGCCTGGCTGGCCCGACAACCGGCGGGGCTGGTGGTGTTTGACCGGGAACACCCGGTTATCCTCGTGCGCCAGCAGGTATCGTCACCGCTGCGGTGTCCGTGCTTTCTGGTGGCGCCGGATCGGTTGTGCCTCCCGGCGTACTCTCCGGCAGTGGCCGGCAGCCCGGTGGGCGAAGGCCGGTTTCAATCACCCCTGGCACGGGAAGCCGCCTGGAATCGGGTTGTGGCGATCGCCGGTCTGCGGTTGGTTTCCCTGCCCTGGCCTCAAGGAGCCCGCTAACCTGCTGCGGCCTGCCGGCGCGGGCCCGCCCTGGCGCGGCAAATTCAGCCTGCTCAAAAATCGCCAGTGCGACTGGCACCCCCGGGGTGGCCGAACGCCCGGCCCGAAAAATTCTTCCGCTCCGCAACCGCTTGGCGTTCCTTGAGTTGGCAGTCTCGGGCAACCCGCTTCCGTTCCCTGGCATCGCTGGTGCTTGACCGCCCGCCGTGCGCGGGTTCGCAACCTCGAACAAACCTTGTGGGGACGCACCCGGGCGAGCTGACCGCGTTTCGGCGTGGCCTCCGCCCGCGGTGTGGACCCCGGACACACCACGACGATGAAGAAGATCGAAGCCATCATCAAACCCTTCAAACTGGAAGAGGTCAAAGACGCCCTCAGTGAGTTGAGCATCGAGGGCATGACCGTCACCGAAGTCAAGGGGTTCGGCCGCCAGAAGGGCCACACCGAGATTTACCGCGGCAGCGAGTACACCGTGGACTTCCTGCCCAAGATCAAAATCGAGGTGGTCCTGCCGGATGCCCGGGTCGAGGGCGCGGTCAAGGCCATCCTGAAAAGCGCCAGGACCGGCAAGATCGGTGACGGCAAAATCTTTGTCTCGGCCGTTGAGGAAGCCATTCGCATCCGCACCGAAGAGCGGGGCGAAGCCGCCGTTTGAAACTGCCCGCGTCACCCAAACTCCGCTCGATCGAATCCCCATGAAAAACCGACACCTGTTCCTGACCCTGGCTGGCACGATTGCGAGCCTGGCCCTGCCCGCGCTGCTGGGGGCCGAACCCGAGACCGCGGCACCCAAACCGACCCTCGATTCCGGCAACACCGCATGGCTGATCACGGCCGGCGCGCTGGTGTTGTTCATGACCCTGCCCGGCCTGGCGCTGTTTTACGGCGGCCTGGTGCGGGTCAAAAACGTGCTCTCGGTGTTGATGCAGTGCTTCGGCATCGCCAGCGTCATCACCGTGCTCTGGGTCGTGTACGGCTACAGCCTGGCCTTCAGCACCAGCGGCATGCAGGAAGGAACGGTCAACTTCAACTCCTTCATCGGCGGCCTGGACAAGGTTTTCCTCAAGGGCGTGAACCTGGACGCGGTCGCGGGCAGCATTCCCGAGGCGGTGTTCGTGATGTTCCAACTGACCTTCGCGATCATCACGCCGGCCCTGATCGTGGGGGCCTTCGCCGAGCGCATGAAGTACTCGGCGGTGATGATCTTCACGGTGCTGTGGTTCACCTTCTCCTACCTGCCCATCTGCCACATGGCGTGGTCGGGTCCCGGCGCGTTGTTCTTCAACTGGGGCGTGCTGGACTTCGCCGGCGGAACGGTGGTGCACATCAATGCCGGTTTGGCCGGTTTGGTGGCCTGCCTCATGGTCGGCCGGCGGCTGGGTCACGGCAGCGAGCAACTGCGGCCGCACAACGTGGTGCTCACCGTGGTGGGGGCGGCCATGCTGTGGGTGGGCTGGTTCGGCTTCAACGCGGGCAGCGCGCTGGCCGCGGACAAAATCGCCGGCATGGCATTGCTGGTGACCCAAATCGCCACGGCCACCGCCGCGGCGAGCTGGCTCTTCATCGAGTGGCTGTCGCGCGGCAAACCCACCGCCGTGGGCGTGGCCACGGGGGCGGTCGCCGGCCTGGTGGCCATTACCCCGGCCTCCGGCACCGCCGGCCCCATCGGTGCGTTGATCATCGGCGTGGCTTCGGCGCTCTTCTGCTACCTGGCCGCCACCAGCCTCAAGGCCCGGCTCAAGTACGATGACAGCCTGGACGTCTTCGGCGTGCACGGCGTGGGCGGTATCGTGGGTGCCCTGTTGACCGGGGTCTGCGCGGATGCCGCCCTGGGTGGCGCCGGGTTGACCGAGGGGGTGACCGTGGCCGGTCAGGTCGTCACACAGCTCAAGAGTGTGCTCGTCACCGTGGTCTGGAGCGGCGGCGTGGCGGGGATTTCCCTGGTCATCGCCGACAAGGTGGTGGGGCTGCGCGTGAGCGAGGAGGTCGAGACCGTGGGCCTGGACCTCTCCGAGCACGGCGAGGAGGGCTACCACCTGGCCTGAAAGGTTTGAAGCGCAACGGCCGTGCCCGGGTGTGGAGCGGGAGATTCACGCCGGGCACGGCCAACACAGCGCCCCCGAAGGGAACGCCGCGCGGAACTGAAGTACAACACAAAACCAAAAACAGCAATCCAATCCGATGAGTACTCCCGAGAAAGTATTGGCGCTGGCGCAGAAGGCGGGCGCGAAGATGG
>JBBIJZ010000023.1:0-41773 GCA_037445715.1 Verrucomicrobiales bacterium
CCCGGATTACAGCGATTTCCGCCACTCCAGCGCCGATCCGTGGGTGCCGTACCGGTTTTACCGCGTCAGGTTCGACCAGTTCATGGACACCAACGGTCCCATATCCGTCGTCGTAACGAACATCTCCAACGGTGCGGAGTTGGGCGAAGTTGTGGAGGTGCGAGGTTTTGTGACAGCGACGCAGAGGATTGCGGCGGTGAAGTTGTTGGTGGACGGATTTCTCGTCGCCAAGGCACCCGGGCCGCAATTCGCCTTGGCCTTTGAAACGCGCGAGTTCGCCAACGGTCCTCACCGATTATCCGTGGTTGCGCAAGATGGCGGCGCAATCGAGTCCACGGACGAAGTGAACGAATTGGGTGACGAAGGGCCGAGTTACGGGGTGACGAATCTGACGGTTTGGTTCACGAACTTTATTTACAACACACGGCTGCGTTTTGAGCAGTTCCTACCGGAGATTGGGGACACGCAAGCCGTCTTTGCAGTTTGGGCTTCCCCGCGCGACTGGCAACTGGACGTGACGGACCGAGAGGGCGCGGTCGTATATCAGACGTTCCTCGGGAGCGGAAAACGGGTCGAAGTTCATTGGGATGGTACCGACACAAACGGCAACTACTTGAATCCTCAGCTTCTAGCGTATCGGTTCGTAGATCTCGGTGAGGCGACAGGAGAGTCGTTCTCCGGCGATGGCGGTGGAGCGCCGCCGCCGGGGCCAGATGGATCTGCCACTGAGTCCAGCGAATCCGCAGCCAAGTTGTACCCCGGGTCGGCCAAAGAGGCCGTTCTCGCCGGGCTTTCATCGTATTTCGTGCCACAGCCACCGTTGCCGCCACCACTCGAGGAATTGCTCGGCCCGCTTCCGCCGCTGGAAATCAAGATCAGCGACGAACAGAAGGAAAAGATTTTGGCCGCGACCGCCCAAGAAAGCAGTGCCAAAGCCGAGTCTGCCGATGCGGGTGGTGGAGGCGTCATGGAGGCAGCCCAAGGAGAGGCTTTCAAGTTGGAAGGGCCGTATTCGGTCTTCGCCACGTTTGGCGTGGCCGGGCAAGGGCATCACCCGGCAATTGACCTGTTCAGCCGATACCTACCACCATATCGTTGGTCGGGCGGTCGAGTCCGCATGACTTCTCAACGCGAATTCGGCCCGTGGGGACGACTTCGCAGCGTAAGGAGCATCGTTGACGAGAGCAGCAAGCTTTTCTCCAAGATGGGTTACGTACCAGTGTTCAAAAAACTTGATGACGACATCGGGGGTGACGACATCCGACGGCAAGGTTTTAACAACACAAACTGGTTCAACTTCGTCAACATTGGCCTTTACATCGGCCATAGCTCCGCGGGCCGGGACATCGAGTACGGGATGGCGCACCGCCAGAGCTACGTGCCAGTTTACAACAGCGTTCTCGACACAATGGACTGGGTCGGCGCCTCGGAAATGGAGTTCGGGAGCCCGTACCTCAAGTGGATGGCCTTCTATAGCTGCAACTTGTTTCGGGATTACTACCGCAGCGACGCCATCTATGGGGAGATGAAGTCGCATTTCGCCCTGCCGCTGAACGGCTACTTGCACATTATGCAGGCGTTCGCGACGGAAAACTCGGTTCATCCGGACATGGGCTTCTACTGGACCATCGCTCTGCGGGGCAGCCCGCTCACATCGCTGGCGGACCGCAGCGTCATCGGCGCATGGAATTACGTCTGCAGACGAACGCAGTGGAATCCGCAGCATCCCGACCCTGATCCAAACGTGGCGCGCTCTGCCTATTGGCCTGAATGCGGTGGCGATTTCATTTACGGCTATGGCCCTCAGACAGAACCGGATCGCGATCCGAGTGATCCGTTGGAACAAGCGGATTTATTGGAAAATGACCATCCCGCCAATTCACCAGACCCGTAAGCGGATCGCTCTTGCTGCGGCAGCCGCGCTGTGCTGCATCCACTTGTCGGCAGCGAGTATTCCAGAACCGGACACGTACATCTTGGAGAGAACGGTTGGCTACCAAGTGGCCCACCCTCCCCGGCGTGTCGAATGGAAAGCTCCAGAGCCCGCGCAGACGAATCTGACCGTGTATTCGGCCTCGATTCCTCCGTTTGATCCAGCACTGATGCAGCGGGTGGCTGATCATTTTCGGGTTCGCGGCGACATAAAGCAGTTCACAGACCGGGATGCGTCTGCCTTTGGGTATTTGGTCGAAGAGCGCAATCCCACAAATCGAATGACGGTCCGCGATGTTGCTTACATAGCCACCACTGGCGCTTTCCGATACAGCACGGCAGACCGAGGCGACCGGTGGGACATCAAAAGCCACAAGCCGCTGGTTCACGGTCTCCCCGACAGAGTCGAAGCCAAAGAAATGGCGATCAAGCTCTTTCCGCTTCTTGGGATTTCGACAAACAACCTCCATCACCGACCGGATGGGCGACTTTTCACTTCATTTGGCGAAGAAGGGGTCACCTACAACGAACGCGTTACCAAGGAGCGCAAGCGCGTTGTCATCCAGCGGAGCGTCAGTTTTTATCAGACAATTCCCGGAGGCGAGGCTGTCAGCAGTGTCGGCGACGGCGGACAACTGCGTTTCACCTTTGTCAGCGAAGGCAAAGTTGCAGCCATCGAATGGTTCTTCCGCAAATTGGAACAGGCGGGTCTGGCAAAGCCGAAGTCGCGGCAGGAACTGATCAAGGACATTAAGGCCGGTCGCTGCTGGACATGGCATCAGAAGGTGCCCCGGTCCTTGACGGTCACCAACTGCGAACTGGCCTATCCCCAAGGAAACTCCGGGACCTACCAACCGCATGTCTGGCCATTCTACATGGTCACAGGAACGAGCGAGGAAGGGCGTCCCGTCACGCTCTTTGTGTCTGCCAAATGGCGAGACTGAAACGACGCAGCGTTTGGAGAATAGCCGGAGCGCTTGGGTTGGCAAGCGTGCTGGCAGTGTTGCTCGTTTGGGCTAATGATCGGCGCATTGGGCGCGTCCTTGACACGTACCGGGGCATCAATGTGTACGACAACGGCCTGCTGTTCTTCCGTGGCTACGGGCGGCATTACGCACCCGACGGCTACTACTACGGGCAGAAATGGCAGTGCGTAGAATTCATCAAACGGTTCTATCACGACGCGAGAGGCCACAAGATGCCCGACACGATGGGGCACGCGAAAAGTTTCTTCGACGAAGACCTTCCCGACGGCGCGCTCAACCAGCGACGCGGGCTTGTCCAGTACCGCAACGGCTCCCGCCAAAAACCCAGCCCCGACGACTTGCTCGTTTTCACCGACACGAAGTATGGGCACGTGGGCATCGTCACGCAAACAGGCGACGATTTCATTGAAATTATTCAGCAGAACATCCTCGGCCGCACCCGGCAACGCCTTTCGCTTATCGCAAGCAACGGACATTATTTCGTCACTGAGCCGCGACAACCGGCGGGCTGGTTGCGCAAGCCTTAACGTGCGGTCGGTTAGGTTGATCCGCGCACTTGCCGTCGTTGAGCGCAGTTCCATTTCATTGAGCGGACAAAGACGGTTTCACTTAACGCATTGACCGAGTCGGCAGAGAGTTTTTATGCAGTTTGAACCAGAACATTTTACCCAAGTTGACCGCGCTGGCACGGACACCGTCATGGACCTCTCCACTGGCAAGAACATCCACGCCACGCGCGAATGGATTCTCCGCAACTCGCCCGTGCCCATCGGCACAGTGCCGATTTATCAGGCGCTCGAAAAAGTCGGCGGCAAGGCTGAGGACCTCACGTGGGAGATTTTCCGCGACACCCTCATCGAACAGGCCGAGCAAGGCGTGGATTACTTCACCATTCACGCCGGCGTGTTGCTGCGCTTCATCCCGCTCACCGCGTCGCGCATGACGGGCATTGTTTCACGCGGCGGTTCAATCATGGCGAAATGGTGTCTCTCCCATAACAAAGAGAATTTCCTCTACACCCACTGGGACGACATCTGCGACATCATGGCTGCGTATGACGTTTCGTTCAGCATCGGCGACGGATTGCGACCGGGTTCAATCGCGGATGCAAACGATGAAGCCCAATTCGCCGAGCTCAAGGTGCAAGGCGAACTCACCCAGCGCGCCTGGGCCAAAGGCGTGCAAGTCATGAACGAAGGCCCGGGCCACGTGCCCATGCCCATGATCGAGGGAAACAGGGTAGCACACGCGCCTCGCGTGTTCCGAGCGACGCCCTCGTCGTTCGGTCTTCCCGCCGGAGTTGTGTTCAGCGGGGGGCGCTGACCACGGCACTCGAGGGCGCGTGCGCTCCCTGTTCTACACGCTCGGACCGCTCACCACCGACATCGCGCCCGGCTACGACCACATCACCAGCGGCATCGGCGCGGCGATGATCGGCTGGTATGGCTGCGCGATGCTTTGCTACGTCACGCCCAAGGAACATCTCGGCCTGCCGAACAAGAAAGACGTGAAGGACGGCGTCATCGCCTACAAGATTGCCGCCCACGCCGCCGACCCGGCCAAGGGCCATCCCGGCGCCCAATACCGCGACAACGCCCTCAGCAAGGCGCGCTTCGAGTTCCGCTGGGAGGATCAGTTCAACCTGAGCCTCGATCCGGACACCGCCCGCGCCTTCCACGACGAAACCCTGCCGGCCGAGGGCGCCAAGCTGGCCCACTTCTGCTCGATGTGCGGCCCGCAGTTCTGCTCCATGAAAATCACCGAAGATGTCCGGAAAATCGCCGCCGAACACGGCCTGCGCGAAGAGGAGGCCCTCCAACGCGGCCTGGAAGAAAAGGCAAAGGAATTTGTGCAGAAAGGCGCGGAGGTTTACGCGAAGGCTTAAGACATGCGGCCACCAAGGTAGGACGGGCTTCAAAACGGCGTGCGGTGGAATGAGAAGCCGGCCCATCCTGTCAGGCTACCAACCCGGCGCCTTGGCGCTGGCTGCCTACTCCGCGGAAGCACCGAGGCAGGTGCTCACCAGCACAGATTTACTGCTCGGCGGGTAGTCCTGAGGTTATTGGGAAACCCGCACCCGCTCGACGATGAGTTACTCGATCGAGTGGAGGCGGACCAGCCCGTACGGGCCTTCGAGCCCACGGATCGGCGTCAGCGAGGCCAACACGTTTCGCCAACCGCCGCCGCGGAGGGTGTGGGGCATGAGGAAGCCACGTCATCACCGGGCTTTCGACAGATCAACGAAATCTGGCTTGGGATGCGGGGGTGAACCTCCGCCGGGGCCACCGGTGTTCAACGGCGCTCGAATAGCGCTTCGACTTTCCTTTTCACCGGCTCCTCCATCCGGATGAGCGGCGGCCAGGGGCGGGGAAAGCCCTCGTCGGGAAGTTTGCGGGTGGCATCCAGACCGAGCTTGGTGCCGACACCGACGGCGTTGGTGGCGTGGTCGAGCACGTCGGCCGGGCCCTTGGTGAAGATGCTGTCGCGTTGCGGATCGGTGTTGGCACAGAGGCGGAACATCACTTCGCTGGTGTTGTGCACGTCCACGTCGTCGTCCACCACCACCAGGTATTTGGTGAACATCATCTGGCCCATGCCCCAGAGGCCGTGCATGATCTTGTAGGCCTGCATCGGGTAGGTTTTCTTGATGCTGACGAAGACAAGGTTGTGGAAGACGCCCTCCGCCGGCAGCGCGATGTCCACGATCTCGGGGAAGTTCATCTTGAGGACCGGCAGGAACAGCTTCACCGAGGCGCTGCCGAGGTAGAAGTCCTCCATGGGCGGGATGCCGACGATGGTGGCGGGATACACGGCGTCCCGGCGGTGCGTGATGGCGGTGACGTGGAAGACCGGATAGGGCTCGGGCAGGGTGTAGTAGCCGGTGTGGTCGCCAAAGGGGCCTTCTTCGCGCAGCGGCTCGCGAGGGTCCACGTAGCCTTCGATGACGAAGTCGGCGTTGGCGGGGACCTCGAGGTCACAGGTGAGGCAGCGGACCAGTTCGACGGACTGTTTACGCAGGTAGCCCGCCAAGAGGAATTCGTCCAGGCCATCGGGCAGTGGCGCAGTAGCGCAGAAGGTGAAAACAGGATCGCCGCCGAGGAAGACGGCCACGGGCATGCGTTCGCCGCGTTCGTAGTAACGGCGGCCGTGACGGGCGGCGACTTTCTGGAGTTGCCAGTGCATGCCGGTGGTTTGGGCGTCGTACACCTGCATCCGGTACATGCCCACGTTGCGTTCGCCGGTGTCGGGGTCGCGCGTGACGACGCACGGCAGGGTGATGAAGCGGCCGGCATCCAGAGGCCAGCACTTGAGGATGGGCAGGTCAAGCAGTGTGGGGAACGGCGGGGCGGTCCGCGGCGGTTCCAAAGGGCGGGCAGGCGGCCACGGTTCGGTCCGCACCGGGGGCGGATCGAATTTGTGGACCACCTCCTGGCAAGGGCCGGTTTTGACGAGCCTGGTTTTGGCGTGGCGCAGGTCCAGGGCGGTGGAAAGCAGTTTGATGGCCTCGCGAAAGCTCATGGGCGGTTTGGCCTTGAGGAGCGAGCCGAGTTCAACGGCGACGGCCTCGACGCTTTCGGCGCCCAGGGCCAGAGCCATACGCGCCCAGGAGCCCATGGTGTTGATGGCGACCGGGAAGGGCGAGCCCCGGCCGTTGACGGTGGGGTGCTCGATGAGCAGGGCCTTGCCGCCGCCGGGCGATTTCATCTGGCGGTCGGCCAGCGCGGTGATTTCCAATTCCGTGGCCACCGGCACCGGGAGGCGGATCAGTTCGCCCGCACGGTCCAGTGCCCGGAGGAAGTCCCGAAAGGAATCGTAAGCCATGCGGGCAGGGTAGTCCGCCGCCCCGCGCCGGCAACCCGGTGCCGCCGCGCGGTGCGGCGCGTTCACACCTCGACCACCTCGCCGGGGGCGGGTTGGAAGACCCGAATGCGCGGATGGCGTCGGCGTATGGCCTGGGCAAACCAGGCCCGCGCGTCCGGCTCGCCGTGTCCCAGGATGACCGCGCGGGGGCTGACGGCGCCGACGAAGTCGAGCAGTTCGTCGCGGTTGGCGTGGGCGGTGAAATCGAAGTTCAGCACCTCGCAATGCCGGGTCACCTCCCCCGCCGCGCGGCTGAAGAAAAACGGTTTTCCCGCGCGCGAGGCCTTGAGCCGCCCGCCCGGGGTGTCGGGGTCCGCGTAGCCGACGAAAAAAATGGCGTGGCGCTCCTCGGCGAAGAGCCGGGCCGCGAGGTCGTGGGCGGCGGTTTGTTCGGTCAACATGCCGGCGGTGAGCACGAAAATCCGGCCCGGGCTGAGTTTCATGGTCTGCGCCTGGCGGGGGTCCAGGACCTCGAGTTGGAGCACCTCGCGGAGTTGCAGACCGGGGTGTTGCCGGTGGGTCCGGTGGGCCTGGAGGTCGTAGATTTCGGTGAAGACGCGGCCCAGGCCGCCGATGTAGATGGGTTGGGGGCGCAGGCGCCCCTCACGGGTGAGTAGCGCGAGCATGGCCAGGACTTCCTGGGTGCGCCCCAGGGCAAAAGTGGGGAGGAGCACGCTGCCGCGGCGTTTCAGCACGCGTTGCAGGGCGGCCGCCAGGCGCTCGGTTTCGGCCGCCCGGCTGTAACCGGGCTGGGGGGCGCGGCTGCCGCGGGTGGTTTCCAGAATCAGCACCTCCGCCTCCACGTCGTCGAAGCGCGCGCCGCGCAGGAGGGTTTGGTCGGCAAAGGATACGTCGCCGGTGTAAAACAGGGTCTCCTTGCGGCCGCGTACCATGACCCCGGCCGAGCCGAGGGTGTGACCGGCATCGAGAAATTCCAACGTGGGCGAAGCCACGCCCCGGCGCAGCTTGTGGTGGGCGGCCCACTCCACCTCCCGGCCGTAGCGAAAGGCCTGAAACCGGGGCGCGATCTCGTCCACCTCGTCGTGGGTGTAGAGCGGGTATTCGGGCAGGTCGAGTTGCTCGCGTTGGCGAACCATGACGTTGACCGAGTTGTGGAGCACCCGTTCCGCCAGGAAATAGCTCAACTCGCTCATCAGCACGTGAGCCTGCGGGAAGCGCCGGACCACCACCGGCAGGGAGCCCACGTGGTCGTGGTGGCAATGGGAAATGACGATGGCATCCAACTCGGTCCCGGGCACCGCCCCGTAGAGCGGGAGGCTGGCATTGCCGTCGCGCTTGGGGTGGGTGCCAGCGTCGAGCAGGAGGCGATGGCCCTCCAGTTCCACCAGCCAGGCACTGGCGCCAATGTCCGGGGCGGGGTTGAGGTTCTGGATTTTCACGAACTGAGGCCTTGGATAGCGGACAAGCCGGCCAAAATCAAGCAGTTATACCAGGTTTGAACATTTTGCCCGGTCCGGACGTCAGACTCACTGCCCGAGCGGCGGTTCCGGAGCCCGCTAGCCGGTTGGCCGTAAGGGTATCCGTTCGGCCGGTTTGCCGAGCGGAGAGGAGGTTCGTTTGGTTGTTTGGGTTGGGCGGGCACCGCAAGGTGCCCGCCGTTCTTTTTGGGGAAAAGCGCCGGAGCGACCCCGGTTTTCCCATCCCTCGCACATTCCGGCTGGCGGCACCGGGCAAAACCCGCTTCCTCAACGCGGCCGGGCAAGTTCAAACGGCTTGCAATTCGGCGGCCGTAGCCAAGCTTGGGCCCATGTCCCCGCGCGAACGCGTTCTGACTGCCCTGAACCATCGCGAACCCGACCGCCCGCCAGTGGACCTCTCGGGGCACCGCTCCTCCGGAATTGCCGCCCTCGCCTATGCCCGGTTGCGCCGGTATCTAGGTCTGCCCCAGCGCCCGTTGCGTGTCTATGACCCGGTGCAACAACTGGCCATTGTGGATGAAGACGTGCTGGACCTGTTCCACGTGGACACCATCGAGTTGGGACGGACCTTTGCACTCGAAGACACCCAGTGGCAGGACTGGACCCTCCCCGACGGCACGCCCTGCCAAATGCCCGCCTGGGTCCACCTCCATCGCGAGCCGGGCCGGTGGGTGATCCGCTCCCGCACCGGCCGGGAGCTGGCCCAGATGCCCGATGGCGTCCTGTACTTCGAGCAAACCTACTGGCCGTTTGCCGAGCGGGACGACCTGGACCACCTGCCCGAACACCTGGAACAATGCATGTGGACGGCGGTGGCCACCCCGCCCGGGCCCTTGCCGGCCGGGCCGGACGGCCTGGAAGTGCTCCGCGCGGGCGCCCGCGCACTGCGCGCACGGACGGACCGGGCCATCATCGGCCTGTTCGGCGGCAACCTGCTCGAGCTGGGGCAGTTCCTGTATCGCAACGACCATTTTTACCTCCTGCTGGCGGGTGAGCCCCGGCGCGCGCACGCCTTCCTTGATCGCGCGGTGGAGCTGCACTTGGCCAACTTGGAGCGCTTCCTCGGCGCCGTAGGGCCGTACCTTGACGTGGTGCTCTTTGGCGATGACCTCGGCATGCAATGCGGCCCGCAAATCTCGCCGCGGATGTACCGGGAGTTTTTCTTCCCGCGCCAGCAGGTCATGTGGCGGCGGGTCCGCGAGCTGGCCCCACAGGTGCGCATCATGCTCCACTGTTGCGGCGGGGTGCGGGAACTTCTGCCTGGCTTGATCGAGGCGGGACTGGAGGTCATCAACCCGGTGCAGATCACCTGCAAGGGCATGGACCCGGCGGGCTTGAAGCGCGACTTCGGCGCGCAACTGACCTTCTGGGGCGGCGGCTGCAACACCCAGGAAGTGCTCAGCCGCGCCACCCCCGCGCAGGTCCGCGACCACGTGCGGCGGCTGGCCGACATCTGGCGGCCGGGCGGCGGCTGGGTTTTCCAACAGGTGCACAACATCCTGGCCGACGCGCCGCCGGAAAACATCGTGGCGATGTACGAAGCCTTGCTCTCGAGCTGAGACCGCAGCGACTCCCCCGGCCCCGACCGGCCGCGCGATGGCGCGCGGCGCGAGGAAACAGGGTTCAGAGGACCCGACGGCCGGGGCATTTGACCGGCCTACCCGGCCAGCAAGAGCTCAAGCATCGCGCGGTCCAGCTTGTGACCCTGCCAGTCCTCGCAGGTCACGTCGCTCCGGCCGCTGTCCACCACGCCGAAACTGCCGCGCAGATTCCAGAGCGCCCAGCCCCAGCCGGCTTCCTTCCAAAGGTCCAGGAAATCGCGCATCCAGGCCAGGGCCACGCGGTGCGGGGTTTTGTTGAAGGCGCCCCACTCGCCCACGTGCACGCCCACGCCCTGTTTTTCCAGCGCCTGCCAGGGGACGATGCACTCCCGGCGCAGGCGCTCCTTGTCCCAGACGTCTCCTTCGCGGAGTTTCAGCGGCCAGTCGGGGGTGGGCCAGTTTTGACCGTTGACCCAACTGGCGCCGTGGTGGCTCACGCGCATGGGCTGGTACCCGCGCGTGCTCTGGGCCACGCCCAGCGGCGCCAGCGCGGGCACGGGTTGGTTCCCCCAGCGGAGGCCGTCCGCGATGATGAGACGGTCCGGGTCCTCGGCGCGGATGGCGGCCACCAGGCGTGTGGCCACGCGCACGTAGGCCTCCACGGGCAGGTCCTTGGGCTCATTGAGCAGGTCGAAACTGAGCTGCCGGTTGGGGATGCCCTTGTAGCGCCGGGCAAACGCGGCCCAGTGATGCGCACAGACCTCCAGCGCCTCCGGGTCCGTCCACAGGTCCTGCGGTTCGGGCGGCGGGTTCACGCAGTAGCCGGGGGCGCGGTGGAAATTGAGGTTCACGTGCACGCCGTACTGCCGCCCGAACTCGACGGCCTGGTCAATGTGCTTGAGCTCGTCTTCGCGCAGCTTCAACCAGTCCCCGGGGTCGCTCCAGCACCGGTAGGACATGGGCAGGCGCACGAAGTTGAAGCCCCAGTGGGCAATCCATTCAAAATCGCGCTCGCGGAACGGCGGGTTGCCGCCCTCGCGGTGGGTGAACTTTTCCAGCAGGTTGAAGCCGCGCCAGCGCGGCAGTTTCCGGGGGGTGGGCTCCGGCAAGGGCGCGGCGGCCGCGCGGGCCGACCGCGACAGGGAACCTCCGGCCACCACGGCCACGGCAGCCGTCGTGCGCCCGAGAAATTCACGGCGGGTGAGGGTGTTTTGCATGAAGCGATTGGACTGCCCACCGGCCGGGACATTCAAGTGTCTTCCGGGCGCGCAAAACTTCCCCTCCCGGCGGTAGCGCGCCTCGGGTCCGGCCGGGCCGCACCGCTCAGCGGTCCACTTCGCCCATGACGATGTCCACGCTGCCCAGGATGACCACGGCGTCGGCCAGGGTGTGGCCCAGGCAGAGGTCTTCGAGGATGGTGAGGTTGACGAAGCTGGGGGGGCGCACGCGGTAGCGGTACGGTTGCGGGCCGCCGTCGCTGATGAGGTAGAAGCCCAGCTCGCCCTTGGGGGCCTCGATACGGGCGTAGGCCTCGCCCGGTTTGGGCCGCAGGCCGCGTTGTTTGACCTGGGGGTTGAGCACCGGACCGCCCGGCAGGTCGCGCAGGACCTGGAGCAGGATTTCGCGGGACTCGCGGATTTCCAGCAGCCGCACCATGTACCGGTCGTAGGTGTCGCCGTGCTCGCCCAGGGGGACGCGGAAGCGGAAGCGGTCGTACAGGCCGTAGCGGTCCACCTTGCGGACGTCGTAGTTGACGCCGCTGGCGCGAAGCATGGGGCCGGTGACGCCGGCGTTGATGGCCAGGTCGGGCGGCAGCACGCCGATGCCCACGGTGCGGGCCAGGAGGATTTCGTTGGTGCTGAGCAGGGCCTCGAACTCGTCCAGAAACCGCGGCAGTTCGTCCACAAACCGCCGCACCCCGTCGAGCCAGCCGGGTGGGAGGTCGCACCGGCAGCCGCCGAAGCGGAAGTAATTGCACATCATCCGCGCGCCGGTCAGGGCCTCGAACAGGTCCAGCACCTTTTCCCGCTCGCGGAAGGCGTACATCAGCGGCGTGCCCATCGTGCCCATGTCGTGGGTGAGGAAGCCGATGAGGCAAAGGTGGTTGAGGATGCGGGTCAGCTCGGCGGCCAGGATGCGGATGTACTCGGCCCGCTCGGGCACGGTGATGCCGGCGAGCTTTTCCACGGTCTGCACGTAGGCCCAGTTGTTGGTCAGCGAGCAGAAGTAGTCGAGCCGGTCGGTGTAGGGGATCGAGCCCAGGTAGCTGGTTTGCTCGCCCAGCTTCTCGTGGTTGCGGTGGAGGTAGCCGAAGACCGGCTTGAGCCGGCGCACCCGTTCGCCCTCGAGCACCACGTCCATGCGGAAAACGCCGTGGGTCGAGGGATGATGCGGGCCGACCGAGACTTCGAGCCATTCGTCCGGCTCCCCCGGCAGCAGGGGCCGGGCACGCGGGCGGACCTCGTAGGCGGGGCCGGCCGGGGGCGGCGGAGGCGGCGGGAGCGGCGGTGCCGAAGGAACCGCGGCCGGTTCGGGCGCCACATCCCCGGTCGAGAGGCTGTCCAGCAACAGGCGTTCGTCCGGTCCGGGCGGGCTCATGCGCTCGTGCCTCCGGTCGGGTAATGCCGCCGCGCCTTGGTCAGGACCTCGTCATGCGGCGTGGGCTCGTACTCGTAGTCGTCGGGCTCGACGTAGTCCTTGCGCATGGGGAAGTCCTGGAACTCGTCCCACATCAAGATGCGGCGGAGGTCGGGGTGGCCGGTGAAAACGATGCCGAACAGGTCGTAGGCCTCGCGTTCCTGGAACTCGGCGCTGCGCCAGACCGGGGTGAGTGAGGTCACACGGGCGTCCTCGGCGCGGTTGCCAGTGCGTTGGCGCAGGATGAGCGGCCCGTGGCCCAGGCGCATCGAGTACAGGTGGTACACCGCCTCGAGGTGGCCGGGCCGGCGGTGCTCCACGGTTTCTTCCACCTCCCGCTCGGTGCCGTCCACGACGCGGCGGACCCTGACCTTTTCCTGGAAGACGGTTTCCGGCCAGTCCACGCCGGTGACGTTCGCGCAGTAATCCAGCCGGAGCGCGGGGTCGTCCCGCAACCAGCGCGCCACCGCCAGGGCCTGGTCGCGCGCGACCACCAGAGAAGGCTGGGCGGGGATGGCGGGGTTGGGCACGATTTGCACGTCCACGCCGGGGAGGGCGGCCCGCAGACGGTCGCAGATGGATTCGAGGCTTTCCACGGGCGATGGCGGGGCGGGTCAGCCGGCGGCGTCGCGGACCACCACGGGCGGGCGCCAGACCTCGGGGTTGTGCGGAGGTTGGAGGTCGTAGGGGCCGTAAGTGGGCACGGGGAATTCGGCCGGCGCGTCTTCGCGCAAGGAACGGGGTCGGTCCTCGCCGGTGAGGGACTGCGCGGCGACCTTTTGCTGGAGCTGGATGAGGCCGTGCAACAGGGCCTCCGGCTTGGGCGGACAGCCGGGGATGTGGATGTCCACCGGCAGGTAGCGGTCAATGCCCTTGAGGACGTTGTAGCCCTGCTTGAACGGGCCGCCGGAGATGGCGCAGGCGCCCATGGCAATGACGTACTTGGGCTCGGGCATCTGGTTGTAGAGCCGCACGACCAGCGGGGCCATTTTCTTGGTGACCGTGCCGGCGACGATCATCAGGTCGGCCTGGCGGGGCGAGGGGCGGAAGACCTCGGCGCCGAAGCGGGCGATGTCGAACCGGGCCATCGAGGCGGCGATCATTTCGATGGCGCAGCAGGCCAGGCCGAAGTTCAGCGGCCACATCGAGTTGCGCCGGCTCCAGTTGTACAGGTCCTGCAAGGTGGTGGTGAACACCCCCTGCTTGCTCAACTCGCTGCGCAGGCCCTCGTCCATGCGTGCATCATAGCCCGGCGCCGGCGCGCCGCCACTGCCCCGGCGTCATTGCCATTCCAGGACCCCCTTGCGCCAGGCCCACACCAGGCCTTCGACCAGCAGCAACACAAACCCCAGCATGGCCAGCACCGCGCCCGCGGGCAGTCCGGCGTACGCCACGGCAAACGGCAGCAGAAAGAGCATCTCGACGTCGAAAATCAGAAACGCCAGCGCGTACAGGTAATAGCCGGAGTGGAACCGCACGCCGGTCTCCCCCGGCGAGGGCAGCCCGCACTCGTAGGGGGCGTTTTTCTCCGGGCCGGGCTTGGGCGGGGCAAACCAGCGCGCCCACAGCCGGGCCAGCACCAGCGGGGTCACGCAAAAGACCGTGGCCACCGCGGCCAGGACCGCCAGAAACAGGTAGGAGGGCGCGCCGGCCATGGGTCAGGAGGCCTCCGGCCAGTGCGGTCGCAACCCCACCGAACGGGCGATGTCTTCAAATTCCTCGCGGCCGACCGTCTCGAGCCGCTGGCCGCGGGCGGCGAGCTTTTCGTTGATCTTGAGGGCCTTCTCGGTCATCTCCGCGTGCGTGGCCTCGGTGCCGCCCACCAGGGCGAAGTTCGGGCCGGTGGTGATGCGCTTGTGCCCGTCGGAGTCCAGCCCGACCCCCAGCAGGAGCGCCTTGCGATGTTGCGGAGAGCGTCGCGACATGCGCGCAAACTAGGCCCGGCGGGGCCGGGTTCCAAGCCCAAAGGTGCCGCCCTCGGCGGGGCGCCCAACGGCCCGGCGGGCGATCGTTTCAACTCGCCAACCGCGGCGCGCCCGGCTACTTTCCCCACCATGAAGTTGGTTCACCGGTTGAGGCAACCGGCCCTGCTGCTGGCCGGCTTGATGGCCCTGCCACCTGCCGTGTTCGCCGCGGAGGTTCCCCCCCTGCCACCACTGCCGCCGGACCCGCCGCCCGTCCAACGTCGCACCAACCGGGTCACCTTCGTTCGCCCGCAAAGCAACCTCGTCACCGTCCGGACCAACCTCCCCACGGCCGCGCCGCCCATCCCGCGCACGCCCGCGTTCCGGCCCGCCCAGCGCAGCCCGTTGCCCCCAAACCGCCCCCCGCCACTGCTGGCCCGGCCGCCCGAGCAATCGTCGCCGCCGACCCTGCCGCCGTCCGACCCGACCACCCTGCCGGGCCTCGCGCCGGCACCGGCGCACAACCGGGCGGTGGCGATCGTGCCCACGCCGGGCACGGTGCCGAACATTCGTGCGGCGGTGGTCACGCCACCCAGGCAGGAAACCCTGCTGGCCTGGGACGGATTGGTGAAGGAAGAAACGCTCAAACCCGGGGCCACCAGCGGGCACTTCACCTTCACCTTCACCAACACGGCGCCCGAGGAGGTGGTGATCCATTTCGTGCGGACTTCCTGCGGGTGCACCACCACCAAACTGCCGCCCCTGCCCTGGCGCATCCCGCCCGGCGGGACCGGCTCCTTCGAGGTGGACATGGATGTGCGCGGCAAGAACGGCGTCGTCACCAAGACCGTGACCGTCGAGACGTCGGCCGGCTACCGTTACCTGACGGTGCGGGCGGCCGTACCGGCCGCCCCCGGCCATGTGATGGCCGCCGCCGAACGCTCGCGCAACCTGCAGATCGCCCTGGCCGACCGCCAGGCCGTGCTCAAGGGCGACTGCGCCACCTGCCACGTGAACCCCGGCCTCGGCAAGATGGGGGCCGAGCTTTACGCGGCGGTCTGCGGCGTCTGCCACGAGGCCGAACACCGCGCCTCGATGGTGCCCAATCTGCACGCGCTCAGCCGCCCCCTCTCGGCCGAGGAGTGGCGCCGCATCATCCGCTCCGGCAAAAAGGACAGCCTGATGCCCGCCTTCGCCGCCAGCGAGGACGGCTTCATGACCGACGCCCAAATCGAGTCGCTGGTCCAGTACCTGACCGGGCCGTTCCACACCAGCGCGGCGCCCCGCGCCGTTCCGTCGGCTCCACGGCCGGCGCGGCCCCCCGAGTAAGTGGTGAACCCCGACGCCGCAGCGCCCGAACCTGGTGCGTCCACCGCAAACACCTCGCCCGCGGTGGCGGCGGGCACGGGTGAACCTACGCCCGACGCCTCGCCAAGCCCGCCGTCTTGCACCCCGCCGCCCGAAACGCCGTCGCCCCGCCGTCCCCCGCCCGAGAATCTCTGGCTCAATCTCGGTTGCAACGCGGCCGCGCCCGCGTTGATCCTCACCTTCCTCAGCGCCCCGAACCGGCTGGGCCCGGCGGGCGCGCTGGGGACGGCGCTCCTGTTCCCGCTGGGCTACGGGGCCTGGGACCTGTGGCGGCGACGGTCCTGGAACCTGTTGTCCGTGCTGGGGCTCACCGGCACGTTGGTGACCGGCGGGTTGGGATTGCTGGAAATGAGCGGCTTTTGGTTCGCCGTGAAGGAGGCCGCCCTGCCCGTGCTGCTGGGTCTGGCCATCCCGCTCTCGCTGCGCACGCGCCAACCGCTGGTGAAAACCCTGCTCTACAACGACCAGGTGCTGAACACCGCCCGTATCACCGAAGCCCTGGCCGCGCGCGGCCAGCAGGCGCGCTTCGAGGCGTTGCTGGCGTGGGCCTCGTGGGTGCTGGCGGCCACGCTGCTGGTCAGCGCCATGGTCAACTTCGCGCTGGCCTGGTGGCTCCTGCCCCCGACTTCCGGTACTGACGAGTTCAACCGCCAACTGGCCAAGCTCCAGCTCTGGAGCTGGCCGGGCACGTTCCTGCCCATGGCCCTCGGGATGTTCTACGCCCTGTCCCGACTGCTCAAGGGCCTCGAGACCCTCACCGGCCTGCGCAGCGAGGAACTGTTTCATCCCCGCCCGCGCCGCGGCGCGTAAACCGGCGGAAACGCCCCCCGGAGGGCCGGGCGACTTCATTTCGAGCTTCAGCCGCGGGCCGTGCAAACCGTGCCGACGGTCGGGCAATCAGCGAAACCTCTGATTGGAAAGCCGGCGCAGCCGCCCGGGTCGGCCGGGGAGATGCCCCGTTGGTCGCGGTGTTTCGCATTCCGGGCTTGCCGAAACGGGTTCGCGCGTTAACGTGGGCCCGTTCCCCTAGGAACACTTGAAGCTGTGATGGTCCCAATCGAACACAAACCACGTTGAACCTATGCCCACTCCCGTGTACCACGCCTCGATCGAGGGCGCTCAACATGGCGCCAAGTCCCTGGCCGAGTTTCTGGCCTACGCCAAACGCTCCGGCGCCAGCGGCGCCCAGCCGTCCAACTACATGCTCCAGTCCGGCGACGGCTTCAAAAGCGCCCGGGAAATCAAAGACACCTTCGCCCAGGCCGGCCTGAGCCTGGACGGGATTTCGTGTCACTGCCCGCTGTGGGTCCACACCACGGCCTGGACCGGCAGTCCGAGCATCCGCCCGTTCATCCCCGCCGACGTGGCCAAAAAATCGCCCGCCGAAATCGAGCGGTGGGCGGAAACCTACCTGATCAAACTCTTCGACCTGGCCGCCGAGCTCGGCGTCAAGATTCTGCCCACCTTCTGGGGGGTGGCCTTCGGCTGGGAAGTGGCCAGCGGTTACCCGTGGGGCTTCTGGTCCGGCGCGGACTTCGACCTCATCAAGGAAGGCCAGGAGCGCTTCGTCAAGAAGACCGCCCGCATTCGCCAGGAAGCCAACGCCCGGGGCCTCATTCTCTGCCACGAAATCCACCCCGGCACCGCCGCCATGTGCGCGGAGGACTTCAACATGCTGGTGGAAATCTGCGACGGGGACAAATGCCTCGGCGTCAATGCCGACCCCAGCCACTGCTGGGAGGGCGAGAGCTGGGAAACCCGTTTCCTGAAGGTCGGTCCGCGCGTGTACGCCGCGCACATCAAGAATTTCGTCATCCGCCCCGGCATGCCCCTGCGCAAGATCGAGGCGGCCTGGCCCAAGCGCGCCATGCAGTTTGTGGACCTGCCCAGCGGCGAGATCAACATGCAGCGCTACGCCGAGCTGCTCATCCACATCGGCTACCCCGCCCGCTACAAGCAGGTCATGGGCACCCAGACCGCCCCGCTGGTGGTCGAGGCCGAAAGCGCCCACAAGGACCTGGACTGGACCAGCAGCAACGGCATCGCCTACGTGCGCGACCACCTCACCTGGCCGCCCGCCGCCGGTTCCTTCGAGGACGGCATGGGGGCCTGAGCCCCGGCTTGTCTTGTCCCCTGAAAAATCACGGGGCGCCGCACGGCGCCCCGTTTTCTTTTCCCGGTGGTGGGCTCCGCTCCGGCGGGTGAAGGCGGCAACCGCCGGGGGTCAACCGCTGATGAACTTCCGGTGCCGGCCGAACGCCCCGCGCAGCGCGCGCGACAGTTCATCCTGGAGCGCCTGCAGCGCGGCGTACACCGCCACGTTGGCCTTCCGCGGCCGGGCGGTCTGGGTGGGGTTCAACGCCACAAACTCGTCCGTGATGGTCTCGATGCCGACCTTTTCGCCCTGCTGGTTGCGCCAGCACCAGAGCGCCTGCAGGGCCGCGCCGTAGGCCGCGCCCTCGCCCACCTTGAGCGTGACCACCTCGGCGTTGAACACGTCGGCCATGATCTGGCGCCAGAGTCTGGAGTTGGCGCCGCCGCCCGTGGCCCGAATCTGCGTGGCCCGCACCCCCAGCTCGGCCAGCCGGCGCAGGCCGTAATTCATGCCCAGGGTCACGCCCTCCATCGCCGCCCGGGCGAAGTGCGCCGCGGTGAACGTGGCCGGGCGCACGCCGAAAAACACCCCCGTCCCGTCGGGCACGTTGGGGGTGCGCTCCCCCTCGAGGTAGGGCAGCAGCACCAGGCCGTTCGCCCCGGCCGGCGCCCGGGCCGCGGTACGCTCGAACTGCGCGTGGTCCATCTGGAAATCCCGCCGCACCATCTCGGTGGCCACGGTCACGTTCATCGTGCACAGCAACGGCAGCCAGCGGTTGGTCGAGTCGCAAAACGCGGCGATCTCCCCCTGCGGGTCCACCACCGGCCGCGCGCTGCACGCGTAAATGGTGCCGCTGGTGCCGAAGCTGGCGGTCACCACGCCCGGCCGGGTGTTGCCGGTGCCGATGGCGCCCATCATGTTGTCGCCGCCGCCCGCGCTGACGACCACGTCGGTGTTGAGGCCCAGCGCCCGGGCCGCGGCCGGCTGCAGCGTGCCCACCGGCTGGTCGCTGGCGATGAGCGGCGGCAACTTGGCCTCCAGGTCCGGGTCAATGGCCTGCAGCACCGCCTTGCACCAGGTGCGCGTGCGCACGTCCAGCAGGGCGGTGCCGCTGGCGTCGCCGTACTCCATGACCGCGCGGCCGGTGAGCCACCAGTTCAGGTAGTCATGCGGCAACAGCACCGTGGCCAGCCGGGCGTAATTTTCGGGCTCGTGGTTTTTGAGCCAGAGAATCTTCGAGGCGGTGAAGCCGGGCAAAATGGCATTGCCCAGGGCGGCGATAGTGGCCGCGGGCCCGCCCAGGGCGGCGGTCAACTGCTCGCACTCCGCCGCGGTGGAGGTGTCGCACCAGAGCTTGGCGGGGCGGATGACCTGGCCGTCTTTGTCCAGCGGGACAAAACCGTGCTGCTGGCCGCTGACGCCCAGGGCCTTGACCTCGCCCGCGGTGGCCCGGGCCTCGCGCAGGGCGGCCTTGACGGCCCGCACGGTGGCGTCGCGCCAGGTGTGCGGGTGTTGTTCCTTGGCGCCGGGCGGCAGTTTGGGAATCAGGCCGTAGGCCACCGAGGCGGTGCCGACGACCTTCTTTTTCGTCACGTCCAGGACGAGGGCTTTGGTGGACTGGGTGCCGCTGTCAATGCCGATGACAAGGGTGCGCGTGCGCATGGCTCAGCAAAGGTTGCGTTGAAGTGCCCGCAGCCTGCCTTGCGCCGCGGGCAAAGTCCAACCGGAAAGGGCCCTCCGGGAAACCGGCGGGGCCCCGCCCGGTGCGCGGGGGAACGGGCGGGTCGTAGAACTCAGACCGGCACCGGCAGGCCGCGCAACTCGAAGAGCCGGCTGATGGTGTCCTCGATCAGGTTGTTCGGGCAGGAGGCGCCGGCGGTGATGCCCACGGTGACCGGACCGGCGGGCAGCCAGTCGGCGGTTTCCACCTCCCGGGCCAGGTGCAGGTTCCAATGCCGGATGAGGCGGGTCGAAACCATCTTGGCGGCGTTTTTGATGAAGTAGGTGGGCAGGACCTTCTCGCCCATCTCGGCCAGGTGCGAGGTGTTCGAGGAGTTGTAGCCGCCCACCACCAGCAACAGGTCCATCGGCTCGCGCAGCAGCTTCTCCAAGGCGTCCTGCCGGTCCTGGGTGGCGCCGCAGATGGTGTCGAAGTAGCGGAAATGCCGGGGCAGCGCCTCCGCGCCGTAGCGGTCCTCCATCGCCGCGCGGATGCGACGCTGGACCTCCTCGGTCTCGCCGCGGAGCATGGTGGTTTGGTTGGCCACGCCCACGGCCTGCAGGTGCACGTCCGGGTCAAAGCCCGGCGAGTAGGCGCCCCTGAACTTTTCGAGGAACGCCGCCTTGTCGCCCCCGTGGCGGATGTACTCGCACACGTAATCGGTCTCCTCGAGGTTGTACACCACCAGGTAATGGCCGCGGCCGTAGGCGGTGGCCTGCGAGGTGGTGGCCTTGGTTTCCTCGTGTCGGGCCTTGCCGTGAATGATGCTGGTGACCGCCTCCTTCGAGTACTGGCGCACCCGTTTCCAGACGCTCATCACGTCCCCGCAGGTGGTGTCCACCAGAATGCACCCCCTGGCCTCGAGCGCCCGGCGCGTGGCCACCTCGGTGCCGAAGGCAGGGATGATGACCACATCCTCGGCGGTGAGCGACGCCAATTCCGCCTCGGTGGGACGCGGCGCCAGGCTCACGATGCCCATGCCCCGAATCTGGTCGTTGACCTCCGGGTTGTGGATGATTTCGCCCAGCAGAAAAATCCGTCGCGGCGGCGGGAAGTACTTGCGGGCCGCGTAGGCCAGGTCAATCGCCCGCTCCACGCCGTAGCAAAAACCGAACTCCTTCGCCAGCCGGATGGTCAGCCCGTCCGCCCGGATGCACCCGCCCGCCGCGCGGATGCGGTCCACCAGTTCGCTGCGATAATGGCCCAAGACCAGGGCCTGCACTGCCTGCATCACGTCCGGCCGGCGCAGGTTGACCTTCTGGGGCGGGCTCGGCGGAGAAACTGCCGTTGACATGCCCCGCAATCTACCACCCCACCGGGGCACGTCCAGTTTGAGGACGGGCGGCCTCGGAGTTTCGGAGTTTCGGCGGAAGGCGAACCTCCGGCCAACTTCGACCTTCGACCTTCGCCCCTCGACCTTCGACCTTGTGCCGGCCTCGGGCCGACCAGCCCTCCGGCCGGCACCGCGGCGCCACACCGCCCGACCGGGAAAGTCCCTTGACGCCGCGCCAGCGCCCCGATGCACTGCCCGCCATGAAGATGCGCTGGACCCCCGCCACCGGCCTGGCGTTGGGACTGCTCACGGCCGGCCTGGCCGTGGCCGCGGAAACCGCCCCCGCCGACGCGCTTCGGCAAAAAGACGCCGAGGTGCGGGAACTGCGTCGCCGCCTCGAACAGGCCGAAAAGGAGTTGGAACAGCTCCGCCGCGAAAACGAGCGCCTCCGCCGGCAACAACCCAAAGCCGCGCCCCGGGCCGAGCCCACCGAGGCGCAACGCGCCGCCGAGGAACTGCGTCGGCTGCGCGAGGAAAATGCGCGCCTGCGCCAGCGCGCCGCCCGCGCCCCCGCCGAAGCCCGACCGGTCCGGCCGATGGCTGGTCTGCCGCCCGTGACCTCCGAGACGGTCGTCGAAGCGGACGAGCTGGTGGGGCACTTCCAAACGGACCCGGCCGCCGCCGCCGCACGCTACGGGAAGAAGACTTTCCGGGTCCGCGGCGCGGTGGAGCGCTTCCACACCGCGCTGCTCCGCCGCCAGTTTACCGTGCTGTTGCGCGGCCCGGACGGCGGCCCGCCCGTGGCCTGCCGGTTCAACTACATTGACCGCTACAAGACGGTGTTCACCACGCAAAACGGCCGGGTGCTGACGGCGCGGTACGAAAGCGGCCGCGAAGTGACGCTGCTGGAGACCGGCCAGGGGGTGGTCATCGTCGGCCGTTGCGGCGGGCAGGACGCCAACGGCACGATCGAGTTCAGCCGCTGCGAGCTGGTGCGCTGAGCGGCCCGCCTTGTCCGCCGGACCGGGCCGACCGCTTCGGGTTCAACCCGCAGCCGCCACCGTCGCAACCGCGGCCACGCACCGCCCGCAAAGCGCGGGGTGCGCAGCGTGGATGCCGACGTCCGGTTCCCAGTGCCAGCAGCGCGCGCACTTCTGGCCGGGCGCGTGCGTGACCTCGATGCGCAGGTCCTCGGCCGCGGCCGGGTCGGGCCGGACCTCCAACGCCGAGACGTTCAGCAACTCCGCCAGCACCGGATGGGACTCGGGCGCCAGGCCGGCCAGGCGCGGGTCGCGGCCGGCCAGGCGCACGGCGGCCTCGAGGGCCTTGCCGATGAGTTTGGCCTGCCGGGCCTTTTCCAGTTCGGCCAGCACGGCCTCGCGCAGGGCAAACAGGTTTTTCCACGTTGCCGCTTCGACCTCGCTCCACGCGAAGGGCTGCGGCTGCCACACGGTCAGGTGCACCGATTCGGCCGGCCGGCCGGGCAAAAAATCCCACGCCTCGTCCGCGGTGAAGGCCAGGAGCGGGGCGAGCATCTGGCAGAGGCGCGTGGCCATGCGGTGCAACGCGGTCTGGGTCGAGCGCCGGCGCAGCGACCCGGCGGGAGCGGTGTAGAGCCGGTCCTTGACGACGTCGTGGTACACGGCCGAGAGCTCGACGGCGGCAAACTGGCTGAGTTTTTGGTAAACCAGGTGGAACTCGCAGCGGTCGTAGGCGCGGGCAACCTCGGTCTCCAGCCGCGCGAACTCGGCCAGCACCCACCGGTCCAGCGGCGCGAGTTGCGCCTCCGGCACGGCGTGGCGGGCGGGATCGAAGTCGTACAGGTTGGCGAGCTGGTAGCGGAGGGTGTTGCGGAGCAGCCGGTAGGTTTCGGCCACCTTGAGCATCCGCGCCTCGCTCAGGACCATGTCGCCCCGGTAATCCTGGCTGGCCACCCACAGGCGGAGCACGTCGGCGCCGAAATCGTTCACCCAGAGCGTGGCGGACTTCGAGCCACGGCTCTTGGCTTCCTTTTCCCCGGCGTCGTTCACCACAAAGCCGTGGGTGAGCACGGTCCGGAAGGGCGCCGCCCCGTTGCCGGCCAGGGAAAGCAGCAGCGAGGACTGGAACCAGCCGCGGTGCTGGTCGGAGCCTTCCAGGTACAGGTGCGCCTGGAAGGGGCGACGCGGGTCGGCCGGATTGTCCGCGCCGCGCAATTCGGGCCGGCGGGCGATGACGGCGGCGCTGCTGGAGCCGGAGTCAATCCACACGTCGAGGGTGTCGGCGGACTTGCTGGCCGCTTCCGGGCCGGTCCAGTCTGCGGGCCGGACCTGTGCCCAGAGCTCGGCGGCGCTTTGCTCGAACCACACGTTCGAGCCGTGGCGCTCGACCAGGTCCGCCACGCGGCGGATCACGCGGGCGTCGAGGATGGGCCGGCCGGCGGCGTCGTAAAACGCCGGCAGCGGCACGCCCCAGGCGCGCTGGCGGGAGATGCACCAGTCGGGCCGCGCCTCGACCGCGCCCTTGATGCGGTTGATGCCCCAGTCGGGAATCCAGTTCACCCGGCCAATTTCTTCCAGCGCGAGCTGGCGGAAGGTTTTCCCGGCGGCCGGGCGCGGACCTTCCGCCTCTGTCTTCTCCCCGGCGGCCTCCGGCCTCGGACCACCGGGCTCCGGCATCCGGCATCCGGCATCCGGCATCCGGGACTGCACGACATGGTCCACGCGGATGAACCACTGGTCCATGGCGCGAAAGATGACCGGCGTCTTGCTGCGCCAGCAGTGCGGGTAGCTGTGGGTGTAGTCCTCGCGATGCAGCAGCGCCCCGCGCGCCTCCAGCAGCGCCAGCACGGCGTCGTTGGCCTCGCTGCGGCCGCGTTGCTCGAGGATGGACCGGCCGACCAGCTCCGCCGGCATCTGCTGCTCGCGCGGCAGGTCGTCCGTCCAGGCCAGCCGGCCGTCGTCGTCCACCGGTGAGTAGATCGGCAGCCCGTGCCGCAGCCCGAGCGTGTAGTCCTCCAGCCCGTGGCCGGGCGCGATGTGCACGAAGCCGGTGCCGGTGTCGTTGGTCACGAAGTCATCGCCCGCGTAGAGCCGGCCGGTGCGGGCGCAGAACGGATGTTCAAACTCGATCTGGCTCAGGTGCGCGGCCTCGAGACTCCGCACGATCTGGTAGTTCGTCCAACCGCACTTCTGCGCCACCGCCGGCAGCAGGAAGGTCGAGACCAGATAATCCTCGCAGCGCGCGCCGTCCTCGTCCAACGGCACGCGCACCAGCGCGTAACTGAAGGCCGAGTGGTAGGCCACGGCCAGGTTGGCCGGCAGCGTCCAGGGCGTGGTGGTCCAGATGAGGATGAACGTGCCCGGGTGTTCCCGCACCGGGAACTTCACGTAGATGCTCGGGCTGACGTGTTGCTGGTACTCGACCTCCGCCTCGGCCAGCGCGGTCCGGCAGGGGATGCTCCAGTACACCGGTTTCTTGCCGCGATAGACGAAGCCCTTTTCCACCAGCGTGGCAAACAGGCGCAGTTCCTCGGCCTCGTAGGCCGGGTCCAGGGTCAGGTACGGATGCTCCCAGTCCCCCAGCACGCCCAGGCGCTTGAACTGGTCCCGCTGAATGGCCACGAACTTGCGCGCGTAAGCCTCGCAGGCCCGACGGAGGGCGACGGGCCCGGTGTCGGCCGCGCGTTCGGCGTCGCGGCGCAGCTCTTGCGTGACCTTGAACTCGATGGGCAGGCCGTGGCAGTCCCAGCCCGGCACGTACGGCGCACGGCGGCCGCGCAGCGTTTGGTACTTGATGACGATGTCCTTGAGAATCTTGTTGAGCACGTGGCCCAGGTGAATCTCGCCGTTGGCAAAGGGCGGGCCGTCGTGCAGCACAAAGGGCGGCGCCCCGGCGCGGGCGGCCTGAATGCGCTCGTACAGGCGGGCGGCCTCCCAGCGGGCCAGACGCTCGGGCTCGCGCCGCACCAGATCGGCCTTCATGGGGAAGTCCGTGCGCGGCAGATTCAACGTGTCTTTGTAGTCCATGCACTCCGGCCCAGGGCCGGGGGCGGAAGGCTACTCCCCCGCCGGCACGCCCGGCAAGGCACCAAGCCCACACCCCGGAGAAGGCCGGGTACCTCGTGAGCCTCCGCGGCGAAAATCCCGGTCACGAGCCCGGGCTTTGGTAGGGCTGCGCGGCCGCGCGGCCGGGATTCCGGCGCCAGCGCCGCGGCACCCGACCACGCAACGGCGCCGGCTTGCGGGCCCGGGCGAAGCCGTGGTTTGCTCGGCGGCGAACCCGGCGAGCCCACCAAGCCCGAGCCATGCTGAAGTACCCGCTGCTGCCCGTGGCTGTTTGCTACGCGGGCGGGGTGTTGCTGGGCGCCGGGGCGCCGCCGGCCCTGCTGGCGGGCTTTGCCGCGGGCCTCGGCGCGCTCCTGGCGTTTGCGGTCCTGCCCCCGGGGCGGCCCTGGGCCCTGGCGGTGCTGGCCGGCGTGGCGGGTTTTTTGAACCTCCAGGTGCGCACCGCGCTGCTGGCGCCGCACGACCTGCGGCGCGTGGCGGGCACCGAACCGGTGCTGGTCACCGCGCGCGGTGTGCTTGCCCGCGCGCCGGAACTGCGCGTGACCGGCTGGGGACCGGAGGACAGCGCGCGCTCGGTGGCCGTGGTGCACGTCCGGGCCCTCGAACGCGACGGCCGGTGGGAACCGGCGGCGGGACGCGTGGCGGTGACCACGCGGGGCGAGTTGGGCCCGGAGTTTTTTGCCGGTCGGGTCGTGGAGGTCTTCGGCGTGTTGCGCCCGCCCCGGCCGCCGCGCGCGCCCGGTCTGTTTGACGCCCGCCGGTACTTCTACGGGCAGGGGCTGGACCGGGTGCTGGAGGCGCGCGACGCGGGCGACTGGCGTCTGGCCGCCGGCCCGCAACCGGCGCGGCGGCCCTGGCCCGACCGTTTCCGGGCCTGGGCGCAACGCATGCTGGCCCGGCATTTGCCGGTCGAGGATGAACCGTTGCGGCTGCTCTGGGCGATGACGCTGGGCTGGCGCACGGCCCTCACGGACGAGGTGGCCGAGCCGTTCATGCGCTCGGGCACGATGCACCTGTTTGCCATCAGCGGACTGCACATCGCGCTCCTGGCCGGGGTGCTGGTAAGTCTGTTGCGCGCGGCGCGGGTCCCGCGCGGCGCCACCGGGCTGGCGGCCGTGCCGCTGTTGTGGTTTTACACCGCGGCCACGGCCTGGCAGCCCTCGGCCGTGCGGGCCACGGTCATGATGTCCGTCGTCATCCTCGGCTGGGCGCTGCACCGGCCGGCGCCGCTGTTGAACTCGCTGGCCGCGGCGGCACTGCTGATGCTGCTGGGGGAACCGCGCCAACTGTTCCAGGCCGGGTTTCAACTCTCGTTCACCGTGGTGCTGAGCCTGGCCCTGGTGGTCCCGCCGCTGGTGCGGCTGCGCGACCGCCTGTGGCGCACCGACCCGTTGCTGCCGGCGGAACTGCTGCCGCGCTGGCGGCGCTGGCTTGATCCGGTGGGGCGCGGGGTCACCTTCAGCCTGGCCGTGTCGCTGGCGGCCTGGCTGGGGTCGCTGCCGCTGATCGCGCACTATTTCCACCTGCTCACGCCGGTGAGTCTGCCGGCCAATGTGCTGGTGGTGCCGCTGGGCAGCCTGGCCCTGATGTCCACCGTGGGGGCTCTGGTCTGTGGCGACTGGCTGCCGGGGCTGACCGGCTGGTTCAGCCACGGCGCCTGGTTCTGGATGAGCGGCATGATGCGCGTGAGCGAATGGGCCGCCGGGTTGCCGCGCGCCTGGTTTTACGTGCCCGACCCGGGCTGGCCGGCAATGGCCGTTTACTATGCGGCCCTGATCGGGCTGGCGAGCGGGCGGGCGTGGCGGCCGGGGCGACGGACGTTGAGCGCGGTTTTGGCGGGCGCGCTGGGATTGGGCGGGTGGATCGTGTACGCCCGCCAGCGCCCGGAAACGCACCTGACCCTGCTGCCCCTCAACGGCGGCACGGCCGTGTGGGTGGACGCCCCGGGTCGGGGGCGCGATCTGCTGGTGGACGCCGGCAACGCCCGCAACGCCGAGTCCGTGGTGGTCCCTTTTCTGCGGACCCGGGGCGTGAACCGGCTGGCGCATCTGGCGCTCACGCACGGGGACATCCGCCACGCCGGCGGCGCGGCGCTGATCGTTTCGAACTTCCACCCGGCCGTGGTCTGGACCGGCCCCACGCGGTTCCGCTCCCCGGCGTACCGCGCCTTCCACGAACAGCTCGCCGCCACGCCCGAGCGGGGACGAACCGTGGCCCGCGGCGACACGCTGGCCGGCTGGACGGTGTTGCATCCGGAGGCCGCCGACCGATTCGCCCGGGCCGACGATGCCGCACTGGTGCTGCGCGCCGAGGTCGCCGGCTGGCGGGTGCTGCTGTTATCCGACCTGGGCCGGCCCGGCCAGCAGGCTCTGCGGGCGCGCGAGCCGGACCTGCGCGCGGACGTGGTCCTGGCCGGCCTGCCCACGGCGGAAGAGCCGCTCGAACCGGCCCTGCTGGAGGCGATCCGGCCGCGCCTGGTGATCGTGGCCGATGCGGAAACGCCCACCAGCGCCCGGGCCGGCCCGGCCTTGCGGGCGCGGCTGGCGCGCGCGGGATGCCCGGTGCTGTTCACCAGCGACACGGGGGCGCTCACACTGCGACTGGCGCCGGGGCAATGGCGCGTGGAAGACGTGGACGGCCGCCCGCTGTACAGCGGCCAACGCCGGCCCTAATCCGCAGTCCTCTGGCTGCGCCGGGCGCCCGGGCGCGCCTCAGGCCGCCGGCGCGTCGCGCGGCTTGAGCCACACCAGCGTGGCCCCCGCCCCGCCGAAGTGGGGGCCGGCTTCTGCGAAGCGCGCGACCGCCGGATGCCGCGCCAGCAGGGCGTGCACCGAGCGCCGCAGGTTTCCCCTGCCCTTGCCGTGGATGACCCGCACCTCGAGGACGCCGCGCGCCCGACAGGCCTCGAGGTAGTCGCGCATCAGGTCGCCCACGACGTGCGGCGGGAAGGTGTGCAGGTCCAGCACGCCCTCGAGGGGCAGCGGCACCACGGTGTCCGGGCCGGGTTCGGGCGGCAAGCCGGGGACCTCCGGGGTGGGGCTCATGGCCGCGGGCGGGCGGGCTTCAACGGTACAGCACCGGGTCGGTGCGCCAGTCGCGGTCCCGGTCATGACCGTACTCGGCCACGCGGGGGCGGCGTTCGCGCAGGCGGACCGATTCCAGGCCGAGGTAATGGCCCTGCGAGGCGGGGTGTTTGCCCACGCAGTCCAGGCGCAGGGTGTAGTCGCCGGGCTCGGGCCAGAAATCCAGGAGGTGGAACTCGGTGTTGACGATGTTCGGGCTGTAGAAGTCCAACGGCTCGCCGAGCTTCACCCCGTTGAGGCTGGGCTGGTAGCGGCCGAAGTCGTAGCTCTGCGTGGCGTTGAGCAACAGGCGCAGCGGCTCTTTTTTCTCGACCCGGAAACGGACCTCGAGCCAGGCGCCCTCGGCCTGCGGCGGCCGGTAGAGCAGTTGCGGACCGTCGTAGAGGTCCAGCGCTTGCGGCGCGGCCGGGCCGACCCCGTGATGGGCGGGGTCGGCGAAATCGCGCGCCCACGCGATCACGCGCTCCAGGCTGGGCAGGCGGCGGGCGGCAGCGGGCGGCACCGGCGGCTGGGGAGACGGCTCGCCGGTCTGGTACCAGAAGGCCACGCTGGCGTAGTCGTCCTCCCGCTCGTTCCAGCTCATGCTTTTGCGGTCGGGGTTTTCATCGGGCGAAATCCAGCCCCAGTGCTCGAAGGTCACCTTGATGCCGGTGTGGAAGACGATCGGATCGGCCAGATGCCAGCGGTAGGCACTGGTGTGGCCGCCCACGATGCCCCACTGGTCGAAGTACGGCACGCCGAAGTACGGCGTACCGGTCCGTTTCAGCCCCCAGGCGGACAGGAAGTAGTCCTCGGTGCCGGTGCCCCAGATCGAAGGCTCCGCCTCGCCGTCCACGTAAATCTTCTCGTCGCCCTCGCCGAACCACGCCGGGCTGCGGGTGCGCACGGCCAGCACCGTGCCCACGTAATGGCCTTTCCCGGTGGTCTCCAGCACCACGTAGTCCCGGCCGGCCCGCACCGGGTATTCCTGGCGGTACCGGGCGTGGAAATAGGGCGTGTCCGGCGGCACGGGCTTCTCGATCCAGTCAATGTTGTAGTACAGCAGGCTCAGCGGCCGGGGGCTCTGGTTGACGATCTCGATGCGGGCCGACTCCCGGAACGGCATCGGCCAAAAACAATTGTAGGAATCGGCATCCTCCACCACCACCGGCAGGCTGATCACCTCGCTGCGCCGGCCGAAGCAGTTGGCGAAGAAGTCCCCCACCGGCGCCTCGACCGCCGGTTCCGCGCGCCCGTCCCAGAACATCCGCAGCAGCAGTTCCTGGTGGTTGGCCGAGCCCTGCGGCGCCCACGCCTGCGGCTCGGGGCCGAGGAAAGTCAGCCAGAGGTGGGTGATGACGCCCGGCCCGCGCGCGTCCATCAGCACGTGGGTCTCGCCGGGCGGGACGCGGAAGTTGTCCCAGTTGCTCGCCTCGTCGCGGTCGCCGCGCGGCGGGGCCTGGGGGTTGAGAAGGCGCTCGGCGCCGCCGCGGCGGACCTCGCCCTGGCGCAGGGTCGAGGTGACGCGGCGGGAACGGCCTTCCTGCGGTCGGGCCAGATCGTCGAGCAACCCGGCTTGCAGCGCGCCGCTGCACGTGGCCGCGGCCAGCCAACACATCAGGGGGATACGCATGGCGTTAGTGGGCCGGAATCGGCCGGGCCTGGCAACTGCCATGGTCGCCGGGCCGCCGGGGCCGTCCGCCCGGCCGGGCCGGCCCGGGACCGCGCCCGGGGCGGGCTTCAGCCGCGCACCCGCACCAGGGTCTTGACCGCGTGGTTGCCGGCGGTCATGGCCCGGAAGCGGGCCGGCAGCTCGTCCAGGGTGCACTCGCCACTCACAAAATCCGCCGCGCGCACCACGCCGGCCTCGATCCACTCCAGCGCCCGCCGGATGGTGCGCGGGGTGTGGTGGAAACTGGCCAGGAGGGTCAGGCTCGAATAATGCAGCCGGGCGGTGTCGAAGGCCACCCGCGAGCCGGCCGGGCAACCGCCGAAGAAGTTCACCCGCCCGCCCTTGCGGACCAGATCGACCGCGGCCTCCCAGACTTCCGGGCGGCCCACCGCCTCGACCACCGCGTCAAACTCGCCGCCGGTCGCCGCCCGCACGCGCGCGACCAGGTCCTCGCCCGCGCCCACGTCCACCACCGGTTGCCCGCCGAGCCGGGCCGCCGCCTCCAGGCGGGGTGCGTGCCGGCCGGCCACGGCCACGGCGCAACCCAGGTGGCGGGCCAGCGCGGTGAACATCAGCCCGATCGGCCCGGCGCCGAGCACCAGCACGCGCTCCCCCGCGCGCAGCCGGAGGTCCTCCACGCCCAGCACCACGCAGGCCAGCGGCTCGGTGAGCGCGGCGTCGCGAAAGGTCGTCCCCGGGGCGAGCCGGAGCAGGTTGCGCGCGACGATGCGGGCCGGGATGTTGATGAACTCGGCGTAGGCGCCGTTGAGAAACAGCAGGTCATCGCAAAGCTGCTCCTGACCCGCCGCGCAGAACCGGCATCGCCCGCAGGGCGCGGAGTTGGCGGCCACCACGCGGTCCCCCACGGCCCAACCGCTCACCCCCGGCCCCACCTCGCAAACGGTGCCGGCGAACTCGTGGCCGAAGACCGCCGGCGGCACAATCATCCGGGCGTGGTAACCGCGGCGAAACACCTTCAGGTCCGTGCCGCAGGTCAGGGCGGCCTCGATGCGCACGCGCACCTCGCCCGGGCCGAGCGGACGCAGCGGCACGTCCTCGATGCGGACGTCCTCGCGACCATGCAGGACGGCGGCCCTCACGGGGACGGATCAGACCAGGGGTTCGCGGCCGCTGGCCGGCGGGGGCACCTTCGGCGCCGGCCCGAGGTGGTAGCCGCCGGTTTTGATCTCGGCCGGCGTCAGGTCGAGCTCGGATTCCTGGAGCACAAAATCCCAGGTCACGGCCTGGCCGGAGTAGGCCGCCAGGCGGCCCATGATGGCGGTGAGCGTGGCCTCGGCCACCTGGCGCCCCTCGTTCAGGGGCTTGCCGGCCCGGAGGCTGGCGAGGAGGTCGGCGTGCTCCTGCTCGTAGGGGTTGGGATTGGGACCCTGCCAGCGCCAGGGCGCGGCGCCGGTGATCTGGCCGGCACTGGCGCGGCCGCGCGTGCCGATCAGCGTCTCGGTGACCAGCGGCTGGGTGTCGTTGATCTGGCGGGCCAGGCTCACCACCACCGCGCCGTTGGCGTAGCGGTAGCGGACGCCGAAGTGGTCGTAAATGTTGCCGAACTGTGGCTCGACCCGCCACTGGCGGCCGCCCACGCCCACGGCCTCGACCGGTGGCGCGCCCAGGGCCCAGTTGATCACGTCCAGGTTGTGCACGTGCTGCTCGACGATGTGGTCGCCGGACAGCCAGGTGTAGAAGTACCAGTTGCGCAGCATGTACTCCATGTCGCTCCAGCCGGCCTGGCGCTCGTGGTAGAAGCCGTAGGTGCGCACGCACGGGCCGTTCCAGTACGCCTCGCCGGCCACGATCTCGCCGATGGCCCCGGCGTGCAGGCGCTTCATCAGTTCGGTGTAGCTGTTTTGGTGGCGGCGCTGCGTGCCGGCCACGATGCCCAGCCCCTTCTGCTGCGCCAGCTCGGCCGCGGCCAGGACCGCGCGAATGCCCACCGGGTCCACCCCCACCGGTTTTTCCATGAAGACGTGCTTGCCGGCCTCGATGGCCGCCCGCAAGTGCGCCGGGCGGAAATGCGGCGGCCCGGCCAGGATCACGTAGTCCACCAGGCCGGAGTGGAGCAGTTTCTGGTAGGCGTCGAAGCCGACAAAGCACGTCTCGCGCGTGGCCTTGACGCGGGCCGAATCCTTCCACTCGCGCGAGCAACTCCACTCCTTGCCGGCGGTGTCGTCCTTGAGCCGGGCCAGCGCGGCCTCGACCCGGTCGGGGAACACGTCGGCCAGGGCGGTGATCTCGACGGCCGGGTCGGCAATAGCGCAGTTCATGGCCGCGCCCACGCCGCGGGCGCCGCAGCCGATGAGGCCCACGCGCAGACGCTCGGGGCCGGCGGCAAAAACGCCGGTGTACGTGGCCGCGACCGCGCCGGCGGCGGCCAGGGTGGTGGAGGTTTTGAGAAAATCGCGCCGGGTCAGGGCGGCGGCAGTGGGTGTGTTCACGCCGTCAGTGGACCATGCCCCGCCCCGGCTGCCAAGCCTGCGGTGGCCCGGGCCGCGGCCCGTGCTCAGTCGCCGGGTGGTACCGGCCAGTCCAGCGCCCACAGGATGCCGTTGCGCAACAGCCGCCGGAAGCCGGCCTGGGCGAAATCCTCGGGATGCCCCAGCGAGGTGTAGAAAATGCGCGCCTGCCGCGGACCGTAGCGACGCACCCAGGCCACCGGTTCGGCGGGCTGGCCGGGGATTTCCCCCAGCACCAACGCCGTGGCCCCGGCGGCGAGCGGACCGCTCCGGTAAAGGCTGCCCAGCCCCGGCCAGCGCTCCACGTCCACGCCGGTCAACACCGGATGGTTCGCCGCCCCGGGCGCCACGCGCAGGCGGGTGAGCGGTCCGGCGCCGTGGTGCCCCTGGTAGTTGCCGCCCAGCACCTCGGCATCGAATTCGGGCCATTCGGCCAGCCCGGCGGCCCGGGCCTGCTCGCGCTCGGCGCCGCGCGGGGCAAAGGCGTGCGAGGCGGTCCGGAGGCCCACCAGGGGTTTGCCGGCCTCGAGGTGGGCGCGCAGGGCCGCCAGCGCCTCCGGCGGGAGCGCGCGGCGGCGGGTGCTGAGCACCAGCAGGTCCGCCCGGCGCAGGGCCCCGGCCAACCCGGGGAAATGATGTTTGCGGGCCGGGTCCTCGGAGACCGTCACGATTTCCAGGCCGCGCCAGGCCAGCGCTTCGGCGGCGAAGCGCGGCAGGGTTTCCGCGGTGTGGTATTCGTCCTCGCCGATCAGGAGCACGACCTGCGGAGGCCGGTCCGCCGCAAACCGGAACGGCTCGCCGCCCAGCAGGTCCGCGCTGGTGACGCTCGGGCACCAGTACCGCTCGATGTGGGCCACCACCAGGTCGGTGCCGGCAAAGTGGTTCACGTAGGGCCGGCGCCGCGAGTTGTACATGGTGTCGGTCAGGTCCCGCACCAGCGCCACCTGGTAGCCGGCGCCGACCAGGGCGCGGATGGCAAAGGCGCGACCCAGCACGCACATGTTGGCGTGCACGCCGAGGACCAGGACGTGCTCGATGCCCGCCTGCGCGAGCAGGGCGCGGATTTCGTCGCCCCGGTCGCTGATCACGTCCGTCGGCGCGATTTCGACCGCGGGATGCTGGCGTCGCCAGGGGTAGGCCCCTTGGGGCTGGGCGCAGGGCGGGTCGTCGTCGCAGCCGCCGTCAGTGTCATCAATGGGCAGCGGCGGCTCATGGGCGGGGTCCGGCGCGCACCAGCGGTTGACTCCGGCCGGGAGGGGGGGCGCGGCGGCGAGGGCCTGGCGGGCGCGTTGGCGCTGCGGCCAGTCCGCGTAAAACGCCATCGTGTCGCTGGGGGCGTGCACGATGAGCGCGCCGCGCTCGCGGGCCGCGCGCAGCAAGGCGTTCACGCGCGGGGCCATTTCGGCCACGCGGTCCGTGGCGCCGCGGCACCAGTGGCGGTCCCAGAGATCGCACACGATCACCGCGGTGCGGTGCGGCGCCCAGCGCAGTTCCTGCTCGCGCACCGCGGCCAGATGGGCCGGCCCGTCTCCCGGGAGACGGCGGCGGGCATGGAGGACGAAGGTTTCCGGCTCCGCCCGAAGAGGCAGCGCGGCCAGGAGGCCGAGCAACAGGAGACAACACCGGGAACGGGTCATGGCCGGGGTAGGTCAGGCGCCGCCGAGCCGCCGGACGAAACGGGCCGTGCGGTCCATGGCTTCCTCGATGCGCTCCAGCGCGGTGGCAAAGCAGCAGCGCAGGTAGCCCTCGCCGCTGGGGCCGAAGGCGTCGCCCGGCACGCAGGCCACCTTTTCCTCACGCAGCAGCCGCACGGCAAACGTCTTCGAGTCCAGGCCCGTGGTCCGGATGCTGGGGAAGGCGTAGAAGGCGCCGCGCGGCCGGTGGCAGGTCAGGCCCATGCGGTTGAAGGCGTCCACGATGAAGTTGCGCCGCAGCCGGTAGGACTCCCGCATCGCGGCGATGTCCGGGTCGCCGTGCAGGAGTGCCTCCAGGGCCGCCTCCTGGCTGGTGATGCTGGCGCAGAGCATCGAGTACTGGTGGATTTTCATCATCGCCTCGACCAGTTCCGCCGGGCCGCAGGCGTAGCCGATGCGGAAGCCGGTCATGGCATAGGCCTTCGAGAAACCGTGCAGGAAGATCGTCCGCGCCCGCATCCCGGGCAGGGCGGCGATGCTCACGTGCTCGCCCTCGAAGGTCAGCTCGGAGTAAATTTCGTCGGTGATCACCAGCAGGTCGTGGCGCCGGGCCAGCTCGGCCACGGCTTCCAGCCCGGCGCGGTCCATCGTGCCGCCGGTGGGGTTGGTGGGGAAGTTCAACACCAGCACCCGGCTGCGGGGCGTGAGCCGCGCGGCAATGGCCTCGGCCCGCACCGCAAAACCATCCTCCGCGCGACAGGGCACCGGCACGGGCACCCCGTGGGCCAGCGCCACGCTGGGAGAGTAGCTCACGTAACAGGGCTCGTGGTAGAGCACCTCGTCGCCGGGGTTCACCACCGCGCGCAGGGCGATGTCCAGCGCCTCGCTCACGCCCACGGTCACCAGCACCTCGCGGCGGGGGTCGTAGGCCACGCCGAAACGGCGCAGCACGGTCTGGCTGATGGCCTCGCGCAGCTTGAGCAGGCCCAGGTTCGAGGTGTAACTGGTCCTGCCCCGTTCCAGGGCGTAGATGGCGGCCTCGCGGATGTGCCAGGGCGTGACGAAATCTGGTTCGCCCACGCCCAGCGAGATCACGTCCGGCTGGCCCTGGACCAGGTCAAAAAACTCGCGGATGCCCGAGCGCGGCAGCCCGCGCACGTGCCGCGCCACAAAATCCACCGGCGGGGCCGGGGGTGCACTGCCATTCATAAAGCCGCAAGGCAACGAGATTGACCCCGCGGGGAAAAGCAAAAAAAAGGCCCCGCGATGTGCGGGCGGCAGGGTTCGTCACCTGTCAGTTGCCCCATCGGGGCGGTGCGGCGGGCCGCGGCGTTTGCTGGCGAACGACCAGCATCCCGGGAACCGGGCCTGGGCCCCACTGGGCGGGACGATTGGCGACCCGGGGTTTGCCGCGCCGCCCGTTACTCCCCCGCCTCCGCCAGCCCGGGCAGGCCCGCCAGCCGCGCCACCACCTGGGCCGCGGCGGCAAAACCAAACGCCCCGGTCACAAAACACACCGCCCCGAACCGCCGCTCGCAGGCCGGTCCCTCCCCCGCTCCGGCCGCCGCCGGCGCCGCGCATTCGGCCGGGTCCGGATAGCGCAGGGGCTCGGTGGAAAACACGCCGTCCACGCCGAACGGCGCCCCGCCGCGCGGGAAGCCGTGTTCGCCGCGCAGCCGCCGTCGCACCTCGGCCAACAGCGGGTCGTGGCTGGTCCGGGCCAGGTCGGCCACGCGTATCCGGGTGGGGTCGCGCCGGCCGCCGGCCCCGCCCACGGTGACCACCGGCACGCCCAGTGCCCGACAGCGAGCAATGAGCAGGGCCTTGAGCGACGGGCTGTCCATGACGTCGAGCACCGCGTCGTAGCGCGGGGCCAGCAGCGCCCCGGCGGTGGCGGCGGTGAAAAACTCCGCACGCGGGTCCACGCGGGCCGCGGGGTTGATGTCCGCCAGGCGCGCGGCGAGCACGGCCACTTTCGGTTGACCGATCGTCGAGGTCAGCGCCGGGAGCTGGCGGTTGAGGTTGGTGAGACACACCTCGTCCAGGTCCACCAGCGTCAACGCTCCCACACCGCTGCGGGCCAGGGCTTCCGCAGCCCAGGAGCCGACCCCGCCCAGGCCGATGACGGCCACGTGAGCGGCGCGCAACCGGTCCAGGGCCGGTTCGCCCAGGACCCGGGCCACGCCGCCGAAGCGTTCGTGGAAGTCGCTCATGCCGCTTCAGGCCAGGGCAGTGAGGATTTGTTCGGCGGCGGCGCGGGGGTCGGGCGCAGCGAGAATGGGCCGGCCCACGACCAGCCAGTCCGCGCCGGCGGCGAGGGCCTCGCGCGGGCCCAGGGTGCGTTTTTGGTCGCCGGCGTCCGCCCCGGGCGGGCGGATGCCCGGAGTGACGAGCTGGATTTCGCGCGGCAGGACGGCCCGGAGGGTGGGCAGTTCGAGCGGGGAACAGACCAGCCCGCGCAACCCGGTGCTGACGGCCAGCCGGGCCAGGCGTTCGACCTGGGCGGCCGCGCCGGCGGGGATGCCGACCTCCGCGAGGGCGGTGTCGTCGAGGCTGGTCAACACGGTCACGCCCAGCACCAGGGGCGGGGCTTGCCCCCGGCGCCGGGCCTCCGCGCGGGCCGCCTCTTCGGCCGCGGCCAGCATGGCCTGCCCGCCGCTGGTGTGGACGGTGAGCATTTGCACGTCCAGACGCACGGCGGCCTCGACGGCCCGGGCCACGGTATGCGGGATGTCATGCAGCTTGAGGTCGAGGAAGACCGCGACGCCGACCGCGCGCAGGCGGCGCACCACGTCCGGTCCGGCCGCGGTGAAGAGTTCGAGCCCGACTTTCACGGCGCCAACCACCGGCGCGAGGCGGGCGGCCAGGGCCAGGGCACGCTCGGGGTCGGGCACGTCCAGAGCCACGATGAGCGGGTTGCGCATGGCGTGAGCTTGGGCCGGGGTCGTGCGGAGGGGAAGCGGGAATGTCCCCCGCCGGCCCGGGTGGGCTGGGGGGTGTTCCCTTCGGCCAGCGATGTCGGCGCCCCGCGGCCGGGTGCCCGACAAGACCGGAGAGCCGCTTTGCCGGCTTCAAACGCCGGGCGCGGGCGGGGGGGGCTCGGCGACGGCCGGCTCGGGTTCGGGCGCTTTCTTTTCGGCCGGGATGCCCTCGAGCACGACGTATTTGGGCAGGCCGCCTTCCATGGGCGCGCGCACCTCCCCCTCGATGAGCGGCGCGGCGTACTCGATGAACTTCTCGTTCACCATCATGCCGTCCTCGGTGAGCCAGTCGCGCGGCACGAAGTGCTCGACGTTGGCCACGTCCCGCAGGTCGTGGAGGGCGGTGCCCCAGCGGATGCGGCGGGCGCCGGTGTCGTCCTCGACGTACTCGCGGGTGATCTTGACCATGTAGCCGCTCTGGCCGTCCACGGCGGCGCGGACGGCGGCGCGGCCGCAGGCGACGGCGTTTTCGATGTCCGTGGCGCTGGCGCAATGAGCGGCGGCGCGCTGGGCGTAGCCGAGCAGGACGGTGCGGGTTTTGGTCTTGAGTTCGGCCTCGACGAGGTCCTTGAGCTTGAGGGCGGCGCCGGAGAGGTATTTGTGGCCGAAGGCGTCCACGCGGTGGGGGTCGGCGCCGACTTCTTCAAGGACGTCCTGTTCGACGCCGTTGACGGTGCGTTTGACCTTCCACTTGATGCCTTCGCCGACGACGACGATGCAGTGCTTGTAGGCGTTGACGACCTCGCGCACGCGGGCCAGGAAGGGTTCTTTTTCAAAGACCAGTTCGGGCAGGAGGATGAGGTGCGGCGGGGCGGCGGGGTTGCCGCGCTTGGCCAGGGCGGTGCCGGCGGCGATCCAGCCGGCGGAACGGCCCATGACCTCGATGATGCAGACCGAGCCGTCGTCGGTCGCCATGCTGGCCACGTCCATGCCCACTTCCAGCACGGTGGTGGCGTTGTATTTGATGACCGAGCCGTAGCCGGGGCAGTGATCGGTGTGGGGCAGGTCGTTGTCAATGGTCTTGGGGATGCCGATGACGCGCAGGGCCCAGCCGCGGCGGAGGGCTTCCTCGTGGATTTTGAGGGAGGTGTCCTGGGAGTCGTTGCCGCCGGCGTAGAAGAAGTACCGGATGTTGTAGTCGCGGAAGACCTCGAAGAGCCGGTCCATGTCGCGCGCGGCCTGTTCGGGCTTTTTCTTGAAATCAATCTTGTACCGGCAGGTGCCCAGGGCGGCGGCGGGGGTGTAGCGCAGGCCCTCGATGGCGCTGCGGCGCTCTTCCTGGAGGTCAATCAACTGCTCGCGCAGGATGCCGTAGATGCCGTTGCGGCCACCGTAGATTTCCTCGATCAAATCCGGATGCCGCCCGGCTTCCTCGATGGCACCGGCCACGCTGGCATTGATGGCGCAGGTGGGGCCGCCGGACTGGGCAATCAGCATGTTTCCAACCAGTTCAGACATAACGATCCTCGTGCAATCCCGGCGGGGTTGAAGTTGTCGTTGCGGGGGTTGCGCCGGGTCCAAACCGCGCGGGTGACACTGCCAAAGCGCGCGCCGGCCTGTAAAGGTCATTTCCCGGCGTCCGCCGCCCAAGGGCGCCCGGCTCTACCCGCCGGTTTGGCGGTTTGGAAAACCCGCGGCACGGCCGGCCCGGGGTCTGCCGCGACAGCGCCGGAGCGCCGGCGTCCGCGCCGGCTCCCGCCGAAAGCGCCGGCAAGCCGGCGCACTCCACGCGCTTCGCGTTTCATCGGGCGCTCGATCTTCGCGCCAGCGTTTGGAGTGCGGCCGCTGGCGGCCGCTTTTGGTTGCCCGGGGTGGAACGGCCAACCTGGCCGTCCCGTCGGGCTACCAGCCCGGCGGCGTAGCGGCGGGTTTGGAAAACCCGCGGCACCGCCGGCCCGGGGTCTGCCGCTACTACGCTGGAGCGCCGGCGTCCGCGCCGGCTCCCGCCGAAAGCGCCGGCAAGCCGGCGCACTCCACGCGCTTCGCGTTTCATCGGGCGCTCGATCTTCGCGCCAGCGTTTGGAGTGCGGCCGCTGGCGGCCGCTTTTGGTTGCCCGGGGTGGAACGGCCAACCTGGCCGTCCCGTCGGGCTACCAGCCCGGCGGCGTAGCGGCGGGTTTGGAAAACCCGCGGCACCGCCGGCCCGGGGTCTGCCGCTACTACGCTGGAGCGCCGGCGTCCGCGCCGGCTCCCGCCGAAAGCGCCGGCAAGCCGGCGCACTCCAGGCGCTTCGCGTTTCCTCGGGTACCCGGCCCGCAAGGTGCCCTTCCGCTGCAGGGCACAACATTCCCCTCAAGCGGCCGACGGTTCCGGCGCAGCCCGGGGTCGGCAAAAGATGTCGAAGTGCCGGCGCCGCAGGAAATCCTCCTCGGCAAGGCGTTCGGCACAGAGGCACTCGTCCCCGCCGTAGCGGTGCACTTCGTAATCCAGCCCGCGCAGGAAGTGGTAAAACGCGCTGCGCCGGCCGGCCGACAGGTGTTCGTACACCTCCGCGCGGAGGAAGGGACGCTGGCGGATGAGCAGGGGGACCAGCGATTCGAGCACCGCGTGGTCGGCGCCTTCGGTATCGGTCTTGATCCAGCGCAACCGGGGGAGGAGGTCGGGATGGTTCTGCTCGAGATAGGCGACCAGGTTGCGGCCCTGGACCGTGAGCCGAAAGGCGTGGCCGTGCCGCCAGCGGCTGATGCCCTCGTGCCGGCCGCCGTTGCAGAACCCGGCGTCGGAGTACTCGAACTCGACGTCCTGGTCCTGGGACGTGGCCGCAAACGGCAACGGCAGGATGCGGGTGAGGTGCGGGTTCAACCGCGCGGTTTCGGCCAGCACCGGGAAGACGTACGGGTTGGGCTCCAGGGCCACCACGCAGCCCTCCGGGCCGACGGCCAGCGCCAGCGGCAGGGTGGTGTCCCCGGTGTGCGCGCCGATGTCCACCGCCACATCGCCGGGACGCAGATAACGCTGCAACTCCGCGAGCATCCGGGGCGTCACGGGGCGCGCGACCGCCTTGGGATGCCGCCAGTGGGCAAAGCGAATCGGCCCGAGGCCGGGCAGATCGAACTGGCGGATTTCAAAGCCGTACCGCCGCGGGCGGGGACGGAAACCCAGCAGGTAGAACCACTCCTTGAACTTCATGACCTGGGCGCAAGACCGGGCCCGGACTCACCGAAGCGTCCCGGCTCAACGCACCGAGTCGTCGGGCGGCAGGCCGAGCTTTTTGTACAAGCCGCGCCGGGCGGCCTTGTCGCCCTCGAGGATTTTGCGGGCGTAGCGCGCCACTTCCGCGGCCCGGGCGCGCGGCACCACGATCACGCCGTCGCCGTCGGCCACGATGACGTCGCCGGGTATCACCGTGACCCCGCCCACGACCACGGGGCGGTTGACCGATTCGATTTCATTGCGGCCGGGCCGGATGCCGCGGCCGGGGCGCTTGAAGTACAACGGGATTTTCTCAGTGATGATCTCGTCGGTGTCGCGGGCGGTGGCGCTGGTGACCACGCCGACGCAGCCGCGCAGTTTCCAGGCCATGATGTTGTTCGAGCCGATCGAGCCCACGTCGCTGTCCGGGGCGTCTTCGAGGACCAGCGCCGTACCGGGGCGCAGCAGGGGCACGAACGGTTCGGGCGAGCGGCGGTTGTACCACGCGCCGGCCCAGCGGTCGTAGTCCTCGACGGGCAGCGGACCGGGATGGGGTTGCTGGGTGGGCACGTAACGGGCGGTGACGGCGATGCCGACGAAGCGGTGCGTGAAGCCCTCGGTGTCGCGCCACAACGGATGGATGTCCGGCGACATCAGGCCGCGGTTGGGCAGGCCCACGGCGTCCATGCCGTCGCACACGTCGGCCACGCGCAGGCCGGCAAAAAGCTCCAGCAGGGCGGCGTCTTCGGCCGCGGAAAACACCGGCGTGGCGAGGTAGTTGGTGCCGGCCCGCAGGGCGGCCACCTCGGGCGGTTCGGCGGCGCGGGCCGGAGGCAGGGGGAGCAGCGCCAGCCCCGTGACGAGGAGAAGGATTGTCGGACAGGTCAGTCGGGCACGGTTCCGAACGCGGGAGATGTTCATGGCGGACAGTCTGGAACGGGTTGCGTGGCTGTAAAAGTCAAAGCGCGGGGCGGCCGGGGGCGCCCGCGGGGGATGCGGACCGGTTCATTTGCTGAAGACCCGGTGGTTGCGCCAGTAGTCGGTGACCATCCAGAGGTTCAACGGGTAGAGCAACTGGCCGCGCTTGACCAGCCGGGCGCTGCCGTCGGCGAACGCGTAATTCGAGTACCCCGCGCTCGACTGGCGGCCGCCGCTGAGGTGCCGCGCCCGTTCGATCTGGTCTACGTCGTTGCCCTGGCCCTCGAAACAGTCCATGTAAAAATGCTCCGAGCCGGTGACCTTCTCGCCAAACACGATGGTTTGGGTGGGCTGGGTGATGGCGCTTTCGGGGAGGCTTTTGCCGCCGAGGGACGCAAAGGGCAGCCGCAGCACCTCCTGGAAGTAGTCGTTCCAGCCGTTGAGAATGAAGCTGCGCGGGGCCGCGTCCGGCCCGGGCGGTCGGGTGGGGGGCGGGCCGGTCCGGCGCACCCGGTTGGTGGGATCGGCCGGGCACAGGAGCACCTTGAGGTCCTGGTAGGCGGCCCGGAGCTGGGTGGGCCAGCGGTTCTGGTTGGCGCGGGGCGGGTACAGACCGCGGTGATCGCCGGCGTAAAGGATCATGGCCAGCATGAGCTGGCGCTCGTTGTTCTGGCAAAAGGCCACTTGCGCGCGCGCCCGGGCGCGGCCCAGGGCCGGCAGGAGCATCCCCGCCAAGATGGCGATGAGGGCGATAACCACCAGCAGCTCGATCAAGGTGAAGCCCCGGCGTCCGGAAGCTCCGGCCGCCGAAACCGCGGCGGGGACGGGCCGCTTTTCGTGGCGCGCGAACCGTGCCGCCGGCAGCGCGGCCGTCCGCCCGAGTGACTCAGCTACTCCGTTCCGGGTCATGAGGCCAAGCGGGTGAATGGGCCGACAGCCTACCCGGGCAAGCCCGGGGGCGCAACCCCACCGTAACCTATGTCCAGGCCTTCCACCGTCACCCCTGTCTTGGCCCCGCGCCGGACAGTCTGCGCGACGCCACCCCCAATGCCGGCAAGCCGGCGCACACCGCACGCTGCGCGCGCCCCGGTGGGGCGCCGCGGC
>JBBIJZ010000024.1:0-39178 GCA_037445715.1 Verrucomicrobiales bacterium
GGCCGGGGTGACGGTCAGCGTGGCGGGGTTGCTGGTCACCTGGCCGGCGCTGTTGGTGGCCCGGAGACGGAAGCGATGCCCGTTCATGGCGGCGGTCACTGCCGCGAGGGTCAGGGTGGTGGTATGACTGCCGCTGATGCCGGCACCATCGGACAAATCACTCCAAGTGCTGCCGTTGTCCGTCGAGCGCTGCCATTGGAGCGTGGGTGCGGGTGAGCCGCTGACCTGGGCGCTGAAGCTGGCCGACTGGCCTTCGCTCACACTGGCGTTGACGGGGTGGGTGAGGACCTGTGGCGGCTGGCCGGTTGCATCCCGGGCTTGAAGCGGATCGATGCGTTTGAAGAGATTGGCCTCGTTGGCTTCGTCAACCCGGTTGTCACTGTCCACCCGTACCAGCGGCCAGTAGTTGTAGGTGCCGCTCCCCAAGTTGGGCATGGGCGCGGTCCAAACGGCCTCGAAGGTCTGGTCCGGCGCCAGGGCAGGCACGTCGAGGATGGTGGGGAAGGCGAAATCGTCGGCCGTGTTGCCATCGTTGGCCGGGGAGAGGAACGCCCGCGCCCGGGAAGCGGGCGCCGCAGCCTGGCCGGCGTTCTTGATGGTGGCGCGGAGGGTGATGGTCTGCCCTTCGTGCGCCGGCGAGGGAGCGACCTGGATGGTGGGGCAGGTCAGGTCGGGCTTGGTGTCCACCGCCAGGACCTCGATGCTCACCTCCGGCGAGTCGCCCGCGGCGCCGAGGTTGTCAAAGGCCCGGACCCGCAGGCGGTAGGTTCCCACGGCCACGCCGCTCCAGGTAAAGGCGTAGGGGGCGCTGGTGTCCTCGCCCAGCCTGGTGGAACCGGCGTAGAACTCGACCCGAACCACCTGACCGTCCGGGTCGGTGGCGGTGGCCTGGAGGGTGAGGTTGGCGGGAACATTGAAGCTTTGGTTGGGGCTCGGGCTGGTAAGGGCCGCACTGGGCGGGGCATTCGAGCTGACGAACTGGCCGCGCCGGTAAATCGCCGGCACGTCAGCGTCGCCCAGCCACACGACCGGCTGGCCGCCGGGGCTGATGCCGTCTTCGGCCAGCGGTTGGCGGACCAGGGAAAAGCCCGAGGGCACTGAATTGTCGCCCTGGGCATAGACAATCGCCCGGTCATCGCCGGTGTAGCTGGGAATGCCCAGGCCGCCGGCCGGGTTGATGCGGACCAGAGGTTTGACCTGATTGCTGCTGAGGTCGGCGGCGTAGATCGTGGAGACGCCCGAAGCCTTTTCGACCACCTCGAAGGTCAGCAGGTGGTCGCGGGTCTTGCCCAGGCTGGGGTTGCCAAAGTCCAGGCCTTCATTCAGGTCAATGACCGTCCGGATGGATTCGGTGCGCAGGTCCAGGGCGAAGAGTGCCCAGCCGCCAAAGACCTGTCCCCCCTGGCCCGGGATTTCCGCATAGGCGTCGTAGAACAAGGTCTGGCCGTCCTTGGTGAAGACCATGACGTCGGCAAACTGAATGATGTCCAGCCGGGCCCCCTCGGTGCCGGGGGCGTAGAGGGTGAAGGTCCGCTCGGTCTCGGCGGCCAGGTCCACCACAGTGATCTGGTTGCCCGGTTGACCGGCGCGAGGCTGCCCGGGCGGCTGGAGCAGCACAAAGGCGTAACGCTGCCCGTCCGGGGCCGCGGCCAGGGAATGGACCAGCCCGGGCTGCTCCGCCACCCGTGGGTTGGCACCCGTGGTTTCCACGATCCCCAGGTCGTTGTCACTGGTCACGTAAAAGGCCAGTTGACCGTCTCCAGTCACGGAGACCCGGCGGGGGGCGAGGTATTTCAAGGTGTTGATGAAGCGACCGCCGCTGCCATCGCCCTGGGCCGACTCGCGGCGCACCAGGTAATACTGCCCCTCCTGCGGGTCCAGCCGCAGGGCCAGGGTCGAGTCCGCCGACGGCACGGTAGGCACCGGGGAGGGGTCCGGCGTGCCGGGGGCGTCGAAGATTTCCACGGTGTCGAAGGCCTCGGCCGTTTTGCGGAACTGGGGAGAGTTTTCGCCAAAGAGCGCCTCGGCGGCGTTCAGGCAGGCATGGCGTGCGTCAATGAACTGCGATTGCTTGTCCAGGTGGAGCGTGAGGGCGCGGTAGAAAATCCGCTCGGCGTCGAGCAGGCCGACGGCGCCGTCGAGGCCCTCGGCCAGCAGGTAGAAGCAGTGGTTGATGATGCTGCTGTTGATGTGCACCCCGCCGTTGTCGGTGTTGGGGGTGTCAGGCAGGTCAATGTATTGACTCATCCGCGCCGGATTGGGGCGGCCCTGCAATTGGGACCTGGCGTTGGGGTTGGCGTAATTCTGGACCGGGAACGGCGCGGGGAGACCCTGTCCCTTGAGCCAGTCCGGCCGGCCGCCCACGGTGTAGGCCTCGACCATCTCGCCGAAGATGTCGGCGAAGGCCTCGTTCAGCGCCCCCGGCTGGCGGTGGTATTCCAAGATGCCGCCGTTGCCGAGGCTGTTGATGACCCCGTGGGTCAGCTCGTGTCCGCACACGTCCACGGCGCGGGTGAAACCGTCCCCGAAATACATCATGGCCGTCTGGCCATTCCAAAAAGCGTTGAAAAAGTTCCTCCCCAGGCGAACCACACCGATGATGTTGCCCCCGTTCCCATCCAGGGAGTTGCGGTTGTGGCGGGCCAGGTAGTAATCGTAGGTCTGGGACAGGCCGAAGGCGGCGCCGACGGCATCCGGCACCCAGCCGGAATTGGGGGTGCTTGACGTCGAAAAAAACAGATCAATCTGACGCAGCGCCCGGCCCACCACCTCTTCGTCAGCCGAAGGCGGCTGGTTGCGGGCGTCCAGGACAACGACCGCGCCGCGGGGGGTCTGAGTCGGCGAGGAGGTGGGATCGAACATGGGCTTGGACGTGTTGACCATGTAATACACGCCGCCCTGCTCCCACAGCCCCAGGGGACGCTGCACCCCCAGACCGTCCAACCCGGAGCCGTTGACGGCACCATGCGGGCACAGGTTGATCCGGGCCAACAGGGTACCACTGGCGGCGTCAATCACGCAGCGCCACGCCTGGGCAAGGCCGGCGGTCACTTCGAGCTTCCAGGCCAGGCGAGCGGGCTGGTCCAGGGGCGCGTAAACCACCAGCTCCGGCTCGGTCACTTCCGCAGCGTCGTCCACCTCGAGCTGGTCCCGCGCGGCGCGGGTGGCCTCGGCGGCGGTCAGTTGAGGAGTGGTCCCGACGTCGGCGGGAGTGGGCACAAAGGCGCCATCCAGCAGTTGCACCTCGCCGACGGCGTTCAGATGCACGCTCAAGCCGCAGGGCCAGACCGGCAGGCCCCGGAACCGCTGCTCGAAGCGGAGGTGGCGGTAGCCCAGGTCATCCCGCTGCCGTTCCACCAGGGCCAGCTCCTGGTCCGGGTCTGTCAGACGCAGCAGCGCGCGGTTGGCGCGCAGAAACTGCCGTGCGGTCAGCTCGTCCACTTCCATTCCCGCCTTGGCGATCCCGGCAAACCGGGGCTCCAGCCGCTGGCCCTTGATCAGGAGCGGCGTGCCATTGCCGGAGCGGAAGCGCACTTCGACCGCGCCGCCGTTTTGCGCCTCCAATCGGGCCAGCGCAGCCTGGCGGGCCGCCGCGGACAGGGTCGGGGCGTTGCTGGCGGCCGGGACCGGGGCGCTCGCCACCAACTGTCCCCGCAGCCACTGCGCCAGAGCCTGGGCGCGCGGATCGGGTGTGGTTTCGGCGCCGCCTCCGGCACCCGACCCCGGGGCCACCGAATAGGTCGGGGCCTGATCGGGCGGATAGAGGCGAAAAGACGGGGCGGGCGCCTGTGCCGCCGCGACCACTGCCAGGGCAAAGAGGGCTGCCGCGCGGGCCGCGCGCAGGGCCCGGTTCAGGGAGAGCGGTGCGGGATGGTTCATGGCCAGTCCTGGTCGTGGTGGCGGCGCCGCAGAGCATCCCAAGGTTCACCGGGCCACGGAGCGAGGACACGCGTCACCGCCCATGGCCCCTGACCGCCACCTTCAACCGATGCGAGCCTGGACCGCGCAAAGCGCACCGGGTAGTCGCACAATGATGCTACAGGCGGAGGCTCAAGCGGCGGATCGCCCCGGACTTTTCCCGCACACGAGGCTCCCCAAGCGGTCGCGACGCAGCGCGGCTTTACCCCAGGGCTCTCCACGTGCGCGGGCAGGCCCAGGCACGCGAGGCCCGTTCAAGCCCCCCGGGACGGATCGGGCTGTTGCAGGAACTTCACCACCGCCTCGGTGCGCGAGGTGACGTGGAGCTTTTCGTAGATGCGACGGATGTGGCTGCGGACGGTGTCCAGGGCAATCCCCAACTGGTCCGCGATCTCCTTGTAGCGATGGCCGCGCGCCAGCAGCCGGAGCAACTGGGCTTCGCGGGGGCTGAGGTGGAGCGCGGGGTCATGGCGGCGCTCACCGGCCAGCGCGTGGAAGGACTGCACCACCTTGCGGGCGATGGCGCTGCTCATGGGCGAGCCGCCCTGGTGGACCTCGATGATCGCCTCGAGGATGCCCGCCGGCGCCGTGCGCTTGAGCAGGTAACCGGTCGCCCCCGCGGCCAGGGCGTCAAAGACCCGGTCTTCATCCTCGAAGACGGTGAGCATGATAACCTGGGTCTGCGGGAGCAGCCGCTTGAGGCGGCGGACACATTCCAGGCCGGAAAGGCCGGGCAGGCGGATGTCCATGAGCACCACCTCCGGTTGCAGCGCCGGCAGCTGTTGGAGCGCCGACTCGGCGTCGGCAAACACCCCCACGCACTGGAAACCCGGCGTACCCTCCAACACGAGGTTCAGGCTCTGTCGCAGGGCGCCATCGTCCTCCACCACCGCCACCCGCAGCGGGGGAGAAGGGGGAGGCTGAGAAAGGGCGTTCACCGCCGGGCAACGTAGCGGGCGGGGCCCCCGCCGCAAAGCGCATGAAGATGCGAGGGAGCCGGGTGCGGCCCGCCGCGGGAACGTCCGGCCGGTCCTCAGGACTTCAACGGAACCTCCAGGCACACCTCCGTGCCGTGGCCCGGTCGGCTGGAGATGATGCTGCGTCCTCCCAGGGCCTCCAACCGGCGGCGCAGATGGGTCAACCCGCAGCCATCGCCGGGGGGCGGGTCGGGGTTGAAACCACAACCATTGTCCGCCACGCGGATGCGGAGGACCGCGTCGCGGAACTCCAGGCCCAGCCGGATTTCCTTGGCGCGGGCGTGCCGGACGGCATTGTGCAGCGCCTCCTTGACCGCCAGGAAGAGACTGTGGCGGGCCGGCGAGGGCAGGCGCACGGGCGGCAGGTGTTCGGGGAAATCCAGCCGACAGCGCAGTCCGGTTGGCCGCAGATATTCCTCGGTGAAACTGGCCAGATAACCCGCCAGGTTTTCCAGGGGGTCCTTGTCCGGATTCAGCGCCCACACGATCTCGTCCACTGTTCCGGCCAGTTCCCGCAGGCCGGCCGAGAGGTGCCCGGCGTGGGTGCGGGCCTGCTCGGAGGTCTCCGGCTTCTGCGCCGCCAGCTCGCTCTGCCAGAGCAGCCGCGTCAGGCTGGCCCCCAGATGATCATGCAGGTCTTGCGCGATGCGGGTCCGTTCCTCGTTCAGGGCCTGCTGCGCCTCCAGTTTCCGCAGCCGCCGCCGCATGGCCCGCAATTCCAGGGCGCGGATGGACAGCAACCCCAGGCCGGTCAACAGAACGGCCAGCAAACCCGCCATCCCCCACGGCCGCCGCCACCACGGCGGACCCGGTGGCGGATGCGGATACCAGCCGACCGCCATCTCCGCGGTCTCCACAGCCGGCCCCGCGCCCCGCGGCCCGCCGGCTGAACCGCCATATATCGTCACCAATCCCTCGTGTCCCTCGGCCGTCTTGTGCAGCCAGGCGCCCACGGCCAGATCGGGGTACCGGTCGCCGTTGACGTCGCCCAAGCCCTGCACCGTCACCCCGGGCTCCGCAAAGGCGATGTCCCGCTCGGTCATCCAGTCCGGTTCGGTGCGCAAGCCCGCCGGCCCGCCGCGAAACAGGTAGGCACGGATGGCATTGCTGCCGGGCTCGATCAAACGGGTCCCGCCGATAACCACGTCGTCGAAACCATCCCCGTCCACGTCGCCCACGCCGCTGATCGAACAGCCGAACAGTCCTTGTGGCACGGCACCTCGTCCAATCCACGCGGGCGCAGCGGCCAGCCCCGCGCGCGAGCCCAGATACAAATACACCTTGCCCTGCTCGCGGCCGTCCTCATGACCTTTCGCGGCGCCAATCAACACATCGGCAAAGCCGTCGCCGTTGACATCCCCGGCGCCGGCCAGCGTGCGGCCAAAAGCCGAGCCCATCCTCTCATCCGAGCCGACCACCCAGGCCGGTTGGCTCGACAAGCCCTTGGCATTGCCGTGAAACACCAGCACCCGGCCCGTATGCAAGAGATACCCGGTCTGGCGGTCCCGTTCGTACCACGCGGACTCGCTTACCAGCACGTCGTCGAAACCATCGCCATTGACATCGCCCGCGGCGGCCACCGCCACGCCAAGGCTGGAGGCGCGTTGGCGGGCGGAGAACGACCAGTCGGGTTGGGGCTTGAGCCCCGACGGTCCGCCCAGGAACAGGTCCACCCTCCCAGGTCGGCGTTCGATCTGGCTGAAAAACGGTGCGCCGATCAGCACATCGGCATAGCCATCCGCGTTGACATCGCCCGCGGCGCACAGGCCCTGACTGTAACAAAGCCCCTCGACCTCGCCCTCGATCTGCCAGTCGGGCACCGCGGACGGCCCCTGTTTCGAACCGTAAAACAGCCACACCGCGCCACGCCGGTTGTGGCGCATCCAGGAACCGACCAGCACGTCGGCGAACCCATCCCCGTTGACATCCGCGCAAACCACCGATTCGCCGAATCGTTCCTCCGGGTCGGTGCCTTCCCGGGTCCAGGCCGGCGTGGGTTGCGGCCCCGCCCGCGATCCGTAAAACAGCAGCGCCCGCCCGCTCCGCCAGTAGGGGCGGGGATACACCCGCGCGCCGACCAGCACGTCCTGAAAGCCGTCGCCGTTGACGTCCCCGGCCGCCACGGCAAAGCCGAACTGGCCGGCCGGCAGCTCATTCTGGAGGGACCAGACGCCCTCGGCGTCCGCGCCCAGACCCAGCCCCAGGCCCGCAAAAGTCCGGAGCAGGCAGCGCCACTGTGCCGGCCACCGGGCCGCCGGGAAACGCCCTCTACCCGCACGCGCCCTGACAGGACAGGACCGGCGGTCACTCGATTCCCCCCGACCGGGCATGTGGCGGCGGTTGTGCATGGGAGGTATGGGGGGAAGAAAGAGTCCGCCCCGTCGTTGTCAACCTGGCCGGGGAGAAGACCCACGCTTCGCCCACGGGCGGCTTCCTTGTGTCCGGTTTCCGAAGCTGGAGAGCACCCGGCCGTGGGTGTTGCCGGACGCGCCGCGCGGCCAGTCCAGTCCTTCGAGGGCTCAGCCCGCAGGCCGAAGGGCACGTGATTGGGGGCACCTGGGGTTTTCTGCGCGACGCGGAAAACCGCGCTCCAGGCGGGCGCGCTCCCGGTGGAGCTTCGGAGTTTGGGTTGAGTCCGGCCGGCTGGCCTCCGCAGGCCAGAGGCCTTCACCACCAGGCGGAGGTCGAAGGTCGGTGGCTGGCTGCACCGCTCATTGGCCGGAGCCGGCGCAAAACCGAAGCTCCGAAACTCCGAAACACCGGGCGACCGGCGCCACCATCCCCGGCAGGTCCTGCCGGTCGAGGCCGGCGCCGGGGAAAAACCCCGGCCGATCAGGGCAGGAGCAGGAGCCGGTAAATCTTGAACGACGCCGGCCCACCGGTCTGCGAGCCGTCGTCGAAGAAGCGGTAGTTGCCGTCGAGCGAGGTGATGACGCCGGGCACCGGCACCCAGGGGATGGGACCGGTGACGGGGATGCTGGTGGCGTACTGGACCTGGAAACGGAGCCCCGGCAGCGCCGTCCAGCGGATGGTCACGCCGGCGGCGTCCACCAGGACCGACGGGTCGAGGCGGATTTCACCAATGGCCTCGGAGGGCCGGCTCACCGTGCGCACCTCGTAGGTGACCGAGTACAGCGAGTTGTTGAGCACGGCCAGGTACCACTCGCCGGGAGCCAGGGGCACGGGGGCGGTGTTGCGGTCCACCACGACGCTCTCGGGCTGGAGGTCCGGGTTGGCGCTGAAGTAGTCGAAGGTGGCCAGGTCCGGCAGGTCACCCCGGCGGACCAGCAGGTCCGCGTTTTCGTTGAGCGGGAGCAGCTCGAAGGTGACGTTGGTGGCCGCCGGTCCCACGGTGAACGAGAAGAAGTCCAGTTCCGGCGACATGCCCGGCTGGGTGGCGGCCAGGGTGACCCGCACGGGCCGGTTGTTGGTCAACGACCGCACCAGGAGGCCGGCGGGCGGGTGGGAGGCGGTCACGTTGAAGGTGATGGGGTACAACTCGCGGTTGTACACGGCCAGGAACCAATCCCCGGCGAGGCCGGGCAGGAGGGCGTTGGTGCGGAGCAACAGCTTGGCCGGGTAGTTCGTATCGCCGCGGTCGAGGAAGTCGTACTCGTTCGGCGTGGGTTTGTCGCCCTGGCGGGCCAGCAGGAAGGCGCTCCCGGTGAGGTCGGTCAGGTCAAACTGCACCGCCGGGTACGCGCCCACCACGGGGTAGCGGAAGAACAGCCGGCTCAGCAGCCCGGGCTCGACCGTGGCGGTGGCGGGGATGCCCTCGCGCAATTCGACGATGCGGTCCTGGATGTTGGTGTACTCGATGACCCGGAGGGCGTAGTCCACCGCCTGGGTGTGGACGTTTTGCACGCCCAGGTACCAGGTGCCCGCGCTCAGCGGCACCGGCAGGGAATCCTGCGTGACCAGGATGATTTCAGGCTGCGGGCCGGGGTTCTGGCCCGCGTAGTCATAGACCTGCGGGGTGGGCAGCGGGGCCGGCCCGGGCACGGCCTTGCGCAGGTAAAGGTTCAGGTCGCCGTTGGTCGGATACAACTCGAACGACGCCGCCACGGCGCTGGTGCTGACCACGTACTGGTAGTACTGGAGCAGGTTGCCGGCGGGGATGTTGGTCTGAAGGGTCTGCCCGCGCGCCAGCGGCGTGACGTCCGGCCCGGCAACCGCCACGCGATCGAAGTCCACCTGGATGGTGAAATCGGTCGTGGCCGTGCGGTTGGTCAGGGCCAGGTAGTAGCGCTGGCCGGGCTGGAGCACGGGCCGGGCGGCGGCCGCCACGGGCTGGCGGGCGGCGTCGAGCACCTGCAGGCCGTTGGTGCCGAGCACGGCATGGGCGTCGGTGACGTTGGTGAGCAGGAGGTAATCCTCCGCGGAGTTGCCGTACGTGGGCAGGCCGAGCTGGTTGAACCAGAGGTCCAGGCCGGCACTGGCGCGGACGCTGTTGGTGGCCCGGGTGGCCTCCGGCGGCACGTCCACGATGAAGTAGCGCGCCTGGCCGGCGGGCAGGTTGTTGGTGTAGGGCACGCCGTTGGTGAGCCGAACGGCGGGCACCGCGACCGGCGCGAAGGTGAACTGCAACTGCCAACGGATAAAGGCGCGGTCCAGGTCGTTGGTGGCGCCGACGCGACGGTCCACCACTTCGAGTTTCCACTCGCCCAGGGCGCTCTCGCCGACGAACGGCTTGAGCGGTTCCTCGGGCAGGAAGGTTGTGGCGGGCAGCTCGCGCAAGGTGAACGAATCCAGCAGCGCCCCGGGCACCAGCCCCGCCACTTCGAGCAGGGTGTTGCTCGAAACGGCCTGGAAGATCAGGCCCTCGGTCCGCCACTCCGCCTCGGAGGGGAACACGGCGACCGGACCGCCCGCAACCCGAACCCGGGTCTGCGGCAGGCCGGGCGGGTCGGCCTTGCCCACGGCGTCCATGAGGTAAAGCTCCCGGATTTCCTGCGGCTCGAGCGCGCGCCGGTAGAAGGTCAGCTCGTCCAGGACGCCCCGGTACACGCTCAACCCCACGAACAGGTCGCCCAGGTTCACCGCGTTGCTGAGCGCGCCGTTGATGACCTTGGCGCGGCGCTGCTCGCCGTCCAGGTACAGCCCCATTTCCACCTGGCCGGCGGGCAACTGGCGCCAGGTGGCCGCCACGTGGTGAAACTCGTTCAACGCGGGCGGCGGCGTCAGGCGCACCCCTTCGGTGCCGCCCGGCAGGTCCGAACCGGCGCCCATCGAGAGCGGGTCCTCGAAGCCGGCATCCAACCCGGCGGTGGACAGGTCCACGCGGTAGTTGACCGCGCCGCCCTGTTGTTTGAAGAGCAGGCTGCTGCCCGGTGGCGGGTAGGAAACCTCCACCCGGTACCAGAACTCGATGGTCAATTCGTTCGAGAAACTCAGGGTCGGGTGGTGTGGCACGCGCATGTAGCCGGCGTTGCCGAGGTAAAACCCGGCGCCCACCTTGCCCGGCCGGTAAACCAGGCCGGACTGGGCCACGCCGTGGTTGGTGCCCGCGCGGTCCGTGGTATTCGACTCCCCCGCCCACCAGCTCACCAGGTCCGCCGGCAACGGCTGGCGACGGTGCGCCCACTCCAGGCGGTAGGTCCGGCCGGGCAGGGTGGTCACCTCGGTGCGCAGCGCCCCGTCGCGCAGGGCCAGCAGGTTGGTGCCGGTGTGGGCCAGGGCCGGGGCGTTGAGCACGGCCGGCCGGCCGGCGGTCACCTCCCAGCCCTCGAAGCGCTGGCTGTTGGTCAGCCCGGTGGTGCGGTTGGTCACCGGGCCCTCGAAACTGCTCACCAGCCGGTTGGTGGAACGCCCGGTCGGCGCGGTGTCCGGCTCGGCAAATTTGATCGGGATGACCGTGCGGTTGGTGTCGTCGGTCAACGTCAGGTACACCGTGTTGGTCCGGAAGGCGTTGGTGCGCAGGAGCCCCTGGACCACGGCCTCGAGCACGTGGTTCGAGCCGGACCGGTCGCGCAGGTTCGCGTACAGCCGGCCAAACGGCGCGTTGGTGTCGGTGCCGGGCCGGAACCCGAACTCGACGCCGAGGCGGTTGGTGCCCTCGCCCCAGGCGGCCAGGAGGCGGTTGGTGGTCAGGTCCGCGGGGTTGACCCAGGCATCCAGGGTGAAGCCCGCGGCCAGACCGACGTCCAGTCCGGACTGGTTGGTGATGACCGCGCGGTCGCCCTCGGTGGCGAAGTTCAGGGCCAGGCCGTAGCGGCCGGGCACGTAGGTCGGGCCTTCGACCAGGGCGGGGTTGCGGCCCTGGGCGTCGTCGCCGTTGCCCTCGAAACTCCAGCGGCTGACCAGGGCGTTGGTGGGCTTGGCGGCGCCGCCGTAGAGGTAAAGGCCGCGAATCTCCGGCGCCTCGAGCGCGCGGGCGTACAGGTCCACCTCGTCCAACTGGCCCAGATACTGGGCGGGGTCGGCCGCGGCCGCGGGCGCGCGGCCCAGATAGAGCAGGCCGCGGGTCTCGGGGCTGAAGCCGCCCAGGTCGCGTTCGGCCTGCACCTCGCCGTCCAGGTAGAGCACGGCCCGGCCGGTGTTGGTGCGGAAGGTCAGGGCCACGTGGTGGAAATTGGTGACCACCTCGACGTAGCCGAGATTGGTGCGGCTGGTGCCGCCGCGGTTTTCCACCAGCAGGGTCCGCGTGCCCGTGGGGCTGATCAGGCTGAAGGCCAGGTCCGAGAGACGCGGGTGGGCGGCAAAAAGGCCCACGTTCACCTCGGCCACGGCGCGGGCGTCGTTGACGAAGTTGGTGAAGACCATGCGCACGTCGTCCCGAATGGGCACGACGTTCGTAGCCACGACCTCGGCCTGCAACCGCCCGGCCAGGCCGCGCTCGATCAGCGCGCGGATGAAGAAGCTGGTGGCCACGGCGTTCGGGTTGAACACGCCCACGAAATACCGGCCGGGCCGCAGCGGCGGCACGTCGGTGGGACCGACGGTCAGCTCGCCGGAGGGCGGCAGGATGCGGGCGCTTTTGTCGAACTCGGTGAGGGTGGGCGGCAGATCGAAGCGGACGAACACGTCCACCGGCAGCGTCATCTGGCTGAGCAAAATGCGCAGCAGGGTGGCGTCCGCCGGCACGTCCACGAAGAAAATCTCGAACTGTTGCGGCAGCAGGGTGACGAAGGTGCCCACCAACAGGTCGCTGGCGGGGAAGATGCGGATGCCCACCGACTCGACCAGACCGGTGTGGCCCGGGGCGTTGTCCACCATCGTGAACTGCCACACGCCTTCGCCGCGGGCGCCGATGAAGTCCACCAGGCTGCCCGGGCCGTCACTGCGACGGGCCAGCGGCTCGATGGCGTTGCCGGTGTCGTCGTACACGACGCTGGACACCCCGTTCGAGGCGGGCGGGATGGGGCTGTGGTTGTGGAGCACCACAAAACGCCCGGCGTGGCTGAGGTTGCCCAACAAGTCGCCCGCCTCCTCATGGGCGAAGCTCTGGTACACCAGGGCCCGGCCCACCGTCATGGGGAACACGCCCACGCCGAACATCAACGCCGCCCCGGGCGCTTCCGGCGCTCCGTCCGGGATCACCCGCGGCGCGGGCCGGGCGAACATGAGGTAGCTGCCGTCCGGGAGCAGGTTTCCGAAGGGCTGGTCGCTGGACAGACCAATCAGGCCGTACTCGGCGGTCATCTGGTCCTCGGCCTTGACGCCGATGTAGAAGACCTCGCCGGGGGCGGCGTCCTCGAACGCCACCAGTTCGGTGCCGCTGCGGTGGAGGGATTTGGCCGCCGCGGCCAGGGCGGCGGGATCGAGGTTCACCAGGTTCGAGTCGCCGCGGCTCACGTACAGGTCAATGTCGCCCTCGCCCGCGGTGCGCGGCGTGGAGAGGTTCGGCGGGGTGAAGGTGAGGAAGGCGACGTAGCGGCCGAAGTTGGTATCGCCGTCGGTGAGGTTGGGGTCGAAGGCGTTGGTGAAGACGTAAAAGTGCCACTGGTTGGTGGTGCCGGCGGGGCCGCCGACCAGCGGCGAGTGGGCGCCGGTGCGCTGGAAGAGCAGCGGCACGCCGTTGGTCATGAGGGTCAGCTCGGCGCGGTTGGTGGCCAGCAGGGGTTGGGGCGTGAACTTGAGCGCGTTGGTACCGCCCACGGACACCACCAGCGCGTAGTCCTGCACGATGTCGTTGGTGTGGGCGGTGACGGCGTTGACGTTCACCCGCCGGGCCGTGACGTAGATGGTGTAGTTGGTGTCCACCGGCCGGCGCAGAAAGACGTTCTCGACGTTGTTGACGCCGTCCCAGACCTGCGCGGTGAAGTTGGTGTCGGCCGGCGGGTTGAAGTCGCTGCCGGCGGGGAGGTCGTTGCCCAGGTAAATCTGGCCGGTGACGCGGTTCGAGACGATGAGGTCCAGGTCGTTGACCAGCTTGATGGCGGCGGCGGGGTTGGCGGGCGGGTCGGTCCAGACCAGGGTCACGCGCAGGTCGGAGAAGGTGGCGTTGGTGGAGATTTCCAGGTCGTAGGCGTGGGTCTGGCCCGTGGCCAGGGCGTTGGTGGGGCTCTGGTCCACCCAGCGCACCGGCCATTGTTCGGGGTCGGAGAGCGCGTTGGTGAGCGCGGCGGGGAAGAGGTTGGTGAGGGCGGGCAGGCCCCAGCCCTGGTAGTTGATCTGGGAGCGGACCTCGAGGTTGTACTGCGGGCCGAGCGAGCGGGCGCCGTTGATGAGGAGCGCCTTGAGCAACGCGGGGCTGTAGGGCCGTTGCAGGCGCTGCTCGAAAAACTCCTGCATCAGCGCCACCAGGCCGCTGACCGCCGCGGCGGCGACGCTGGTGCCCGTAAGGTAGCGGTAGTGCGGTTCGAGGGTCTGGTTGATGCGCGTGAGCAGGTCCAGCAGTTCGGGCGTGATTTCCTCCACCTCCAGTCGCACCTGGAGCGTGAAGCGCACCGGCACCGGGGTGGGGTTCACGATCTGGTAAAACCACGCCCCCTCGGCCGGGGCATCAAGCACCGCGTTGGTCACGCCCACGAAGTCGGCCGGCGTGGGGTCGTCCCCGGCCCGGGCGTAAATCTCCAGGGGGGGAAACGGCACCGGCGAGGCGGGCGCGGGCAGGGTGGAGATGGTCAGGCGGTGAGTGCGCGCGGGCACCAGCAGGCTGTACCGGTTGGGCTCGTCGGGGAGCACCAACTGGTTGGTGAAGGTGCGCACCAGGGTGTTCGTGCGCTCCCAGTCCACCGTCCAACCCGCCGCGCGCGGTGCCACGACCAGCACCCCGGGCGCCACGAGGTCCGGCTTGAAGCGGCCGCGTTCGCCCTCGATGCCCAGACCCACGTTGCCGCGTGCGGAAAACGGCGCCACCTCGTCGTTGCTGTCGGCAAAGGCCACCGCCACCTCGTTGGTCTCGACCACGTTGGTGACCACGAACTCGCCCTCGACGAGGTTGGTCACCTGGTTGGTCTGCACCACGGTCACGGTGACCGGGCGCAACTGCTCGATCGCGCCCACGGTGATGACGTTTTTGGCCGTGGCCGGGGCGTGGATGCGGCCGGGCAGGCCGCCGCTGCCGCTGTCGTTGCCCCCGCCGTTGTTGCCGGCGGAAAACACGAACAACAACGGCTGCGCGCCCGGCTCATCGGGGAGGGCGTCGCGCGTGGCGGCGTCGTAGCTGGCCGCGGCGCTGGTGTAGTCGAAGATCTGGTCGTAGCCCCAACTGTTGTTCGAGACCAGCGGGTTGGTGCGCGCCAGGGTGAGGTAGTTGGTGCGCGCCAGCAGTTCCTGGAGCGCCACGTCCGACACCGGGCCCATCGCGAGGTCCAGCGGGGCGACCAGCAGCCTGGCCGCCGGCGCCAGGCCGCGGAAGCTGGCGTTGGTGAGCGAGCCCGGCGGCACGTTGGTGCCGGTGGGGCCGTGGGCGCCCGTGCTGGCAATCACCCCCGCCAGGTGCGTGCCGTGGCCGGTGAGGTCCTGGAGCGCGTTGGGGCTCGTGCCAAAGACCCGCCCGGCGAGGTCCGGGTGCGTGGCGTCCACGCCGCTGTCGTTGAGATTCACCCACACGTTGGACCCGCTCAGGTCGAAGTACGAATTGCTCACCACGGTGTCCGCCGAGACGGCCAGGCGCTCGCGGGTCAGGTCGCTGGCCAGCACCCGCGGCGGCGCCGGTTCGATCAACTGCACCCCTGGCAATGCCGCCAGCGCGGCCAGGCTCACCGCGCCGGGCCGCACCACGAATTGGGGCTCACGCGCCGGGCCGACCTGGGTTTGGCCTTCGGCCTCCACGACCACGCCCAGTTGGGTCAGGGCCGCGCGCACCGTGTCGCGGTCCTCGGCAAACGCCGTGACCGCCAGCCGTTCCCCGGCCGCGGGGGACGCGCCCGCCAGCGCCCGCGTCAACAGACGGGCGTGGACCTTGAAGTAGGGCTCGAACGGCAGCACCGCCGCGGCCACCGCGGCCAGGCGCTCGGCCCCGGCGGCGGAAACACGCACCAAAAAGGCGTTGTTGGGAATGTAGGAGACCACGCGGCCGCCCACGGCAGCCACCGCGTCCTGGAAGGCCCGGGGGTCCGGCGTGCGCATCTGCACGACGTAGGCGCCCGGCTCGGCCCCGGCCCGCCAGGCGGGCGGCACGGGCAGCGGCTCGGGGCGGGCGGTGTCCACCAGGGCGTTGGCCAGGAGGATGGCGCGGTCACTGCGGACCAGCTCGGCCAGGGGTTGGTCGGTGTTGCGGAGCCGGTGGGGCAGTTCGGGGTCGGTGAAGCGCGCGGCGGCGGCCTGACGGCGGAGGTCCTCGATGCGGGTGAGCAGGCGCACGGCGGGGCGGGCGTCCAGGCGGGTCTGGTGGACCGTTTGCGTGGCGGCCGGGGACACGGGCGGCGGCGGCGGCGCGAGGTCCCGGCGCCGGTTGCCCTCGCGCCACAGGAGAATCCCCGCGAGGAAGGCGGTAACGCTGAGGAGGGACCAAAATCGGGTCGTCATACACCGGGGCGTGAGGAGCTACTGGGTGGGCAGCTCCTGGTAACTTTCGATGACGGCCCGCGGGGCCACGGGCGGGCCTTCGATGCGGATGACCGCGCGGGCGGCGAACTCGGCGGTCACCTGGTAGTTGGTGCAGAGCCGGTTGAAGGTGCCGGGCTGGAGGTAAAGCGAGTTGGGGGCCTCGCGCAGGGCCTGGCCGTAGGCATAGACGACGAACCGGGGCTCGTCCGCGCGCAACAGCGAGAGGATTTGCTGGGGCAGGCGCTCGAGCACGGCGTCGGTGACCCGGTTGCTCGGGTTGAGGAAGGGCGAGGCCACGGTCAGCTCGGGCGTGGCCAGGATGCGGCCCAGGCGGTTGAAGACCGGGATGCTTTGCTGGTTGTTGGTCACCTCGAGCTGGCGGGTGCGGTTGATGCCCTCGACGATGCGGCGCAGTTGCGGGTAGTGGTTCAGGCCCACCGGGCCGTCGGGCTGGATGATCAGTTCGCGGAACTCGGGCGGGGTGCCCGGGGGCCCGGTGGCCGGGGTGAGGTTGGTCAGCACGGAGACCCCGCTCAACACGGCCGACCAGGCGGCCAGTTCGGACTGGTTGACCGACAGGAGCCCGCGCGCGGCGTTGTCGTTGGGCGCGACGGTGAAGGCGTCCAGCAGCAACCAGTCGTTGGTGGGGTGGGTGCCGGCGTTGCCGGCCCAGCGCAGCCACTGGCGTTGCGAAATGACGCCGGACTTGAGGTAAACCGTCTGCCAGGGCGTGCCGCGATGGACCCGGCCGATCCAGCCCAGGTTCGGGAACTGGTTGGTGGGGAATTCCCAGTCGTCGGGCCGGTAGATCCCGGGGTCTTTGATGCGGTTGTCGAAGGCCAGCAGCGAGGGCGTCAACCACGGGTTGTCGCCCCAGGGCGAGTACCGCTCGTTGAGCCGGCCCAGGTTCGAGTTGGTGAGCGCCGCGGTGGGCGGGATGGCGAAGCGGACGGTGTTGGTACGGTTGGGGTCGTCGGGCCGGTTCTGCGGGTCGAGCAGGTCGCTGACCAGGTAGTGGACCAGCGGGTCGTTGGCCTGCCAGGAGGCGTCCTGGTAGAGCTTGCGGCTGGGGGAAAACGGCGCCTGCACGGCCACCCGCCCGGCCAGTTCGGCCCGCAGCAGCGCGCGGTCGCGCTCGCTGGTATAGACCAGCGGGGTCAGGCCGTTGAAGAGGCGGAAGCGGTCAATGCTCTTGGGCTTGTCCAGGCCCTCGGCGCTCAACTGGCTGTAACTGCGCCACTGGGCCTCGCTCACGGGGAGGTTGCCCAGCGAAATCTGCATCTGGTTTTCGACGCCCACCATGGGCACGTTCGGGGCGTTCACGCCGCCCACGCGGTTGGTGTCCCACACGTTGGCCGGCTCGGCGGGCGCGCCGGTGGCGGTGAGGGTGCCGCGACCGGCCAGTTCGCGGGAGAGGTTCATGACGGCCCGCAGGCTGCCCAGACTGACGAAATCCACGATCCGGTTGGCCGTTTCATCCACGATGGCGCAGAGGAACTGGTTGGTGGCGTGGAGGGTCCAGTCGGGCATGTAAAAGCCCAGGCCGGGCTGGAAGGGCGCGTTGGTGCCGGCGGCGATGAGGTTGGGTGTGGGCACGGGCCGGTAGGCGCCGGCGGAGACCAGGTGCACCGGCCGCAGCACCGGCAGGAGGAACTGGTTGCTCGGCCAGTTGGGCACGGCCAGGTTGGTGTTGTAGGTGAGGTTGGTGAAGGCCAGGGGCAGGTTGGTGCGCAGCGCGTCCACCAGGGCCACGCTGAAGCGGCCGGCCACGCGCACGCGCAGCGGCCGGGGGTAGTTGGTGGCGTAGGCGTTCCAGAGCTCGACGCCGAACTGGTTGGTCACCGTGACCAGGTAGAGCAGGTTGGTTTGGAAGGGGCGCAGGTCCTGCGGGGTGCGCTTGCGGACCTCGAGCTTGCGGGTGACCTGCGCCACGTTGCGCATGGCGAATTCGTTGAAGTTGGGCAGGCCCTTTTTGACGCCGACCAGGAACGGCACGTCGTACACCAGCGCCCGCGGTTCGTTGGCCAGCGCGGCGCGGTCGGCCGTGTTTTGCAGGTCGCGCACCGGCAGGAAGGTGGCGTTGAGGAAGGCGGCGTTGGTGACCTCCTCGTAGCCGCGGATGAACACCGCCGGCTCGGGCAGGCCGGCGAGATTGGTGGTGCCGAACAGCGGCCGCAGCACGGTGGGCAGGTGCGGGTAGCCGGTGACGGGCCGGTTGGTGGTGGCGTCGTAGAGGTTCACCGCCAACTGCAGCAGCCGGTGCAGCTCGGGCGAGTATTCGTTGTAGGGGTAGAGCAGGATGTTGGTGACGGAAAGGCCCGGCCGCACCAGGGTGTCCCCGATGTAGTAGTTGGTGAAAAGGGTGTTGCCCAACCGGACGATGTTCGTGCGCCGCGCCGCCTGGATGAGCCGGTCCGCGGCGGCCTGGAAGAACTCGAGGGGCGTCCAGGGCACGAAGTTGGTTTCCCCGCCGGGGATACGGTTGTTGTAGTGGAGGTGGACCTTGCCCAAATTGGCCGGGCTGGACTCGGCGCCGATCTGCCCGAGCATCCGGTAGAAGGTGTAGCGGTCGTAGGTGGACAGCCCGCTCTGGGCCAGCAGCAGCCGGGCAATCCACGGCGTGCGCCCGCCGTTGGGCGGGTCGAGCACCTTGTTGGTGTCAAACAGCTCCTGAAACTCGACGTACAGTCGCGGCGCATCCGCCCCGGGCCAGGGCCGGTCCGGCTGGTCGTTGTCGGTGGCCAGGCCGGCGAGGTTCGTGGCGGTGAAGGCCGGGCCGTCGGTGTAGCCGTCCATGCGGTCGGTGACGAAGGCGTCCGCGCCGCGCGGGCCGAAGAGCTGGCGCACGCTCAGCAGGTTGGTCAACGCCCCGGCGTAGCGGTAGCGCAGAAAGGCCAGGGCGTCGCGGGCGGCCTCGCTGGCGCTGGGCAGGGCCAGCCGGGTGTTGGGGTCCAGGGTGTAGGTGTAGTTGCGGGTGACGTTGGTGTTGAGGTCGCGCAGAAAGGCGGCCAGGTTCAGTTCCCAACTGCCCACGCCCTGGTTGCGGTAGTAACCGTCGTCCTGCAGCGGGGTGTCGCCCGGCCGCAGGGCGTGGTTGCCGATGAAGTTCAGGTCCAGGCTCCGGCCCGCGGGCTGGAGCAGGTAGGCCAGCCGGCCGATGAAGCGGTTGGTCGCGCTGTGCGGCGCGTCCGGGTGCTGGAGCACGCCGATCCATTCGGGGTCACCCACGAAGCGGTTGCTCAGCACCGGCTCGCCGGTGCGCCAGGGCTGGCCGGCCGGGTTGACCCAGCGCCCCTGCGCGTCAAGCACGGGCAGGAGGCCGTTGGACTCGAACCGGCCGTTGCGGTTCAGATCGAGGAAAAACCGGAAGTCCAGCGGGCGGGTGCGGTCGTCGTTGGTGCGCACGAAGACCGGCGGGCGGGGGTCGAAGCGCAGGTTGGCGATGTTGCGGACCCAGTAGTCCACGTTGGCGGCCACCGAACCCGGGGCGCCGCCGGCCACGTACTCGTAGTTGACGTTGGTGGCGTTGCGGAAATCGGCCGGGGTGGGCGGCAGGGCGGGGTTGAAGCCGTAGGGATTGATGAAGTTGGTCGAGACCAGGAACTCGTAGTCCAGCACGTTGCTCGAGGCCAGGATGCGCGCGAGGATTTCCCCCTGCACCCGGGCGATGGCCGCCTCGGCCATGTGCCGCGCGCGGGCCTGCTCCTCGACCACCGTGACGGCGGCCCGCTCGCGACGGCTCACGGCCAGGAAGGTAACGGCCATGAAGGTGACCACCGAGAGCATCACCAGGGTGATCACCAACACCACGCCGCGCCGGGCACGCGCCGGCCAAGGCCCCGCCGGAGGGGGGACCGGGTTTTCCCGCGGAATGGACCGAAGCAGCTTCATGGCCGGGCGGTTTGGACGGCTTGCAGGGCCGACGCCTGCCAGATGGGCACGCGCTGGCGGAACAGGTGCACCTGCGCCGCACGGTTGGACAGAAAGTTGCGGGCCAGGTCCGAGCCCGCGGGCAACTGGCGGTACTGGGCCAGCGCGTCCGGCTCCAGGACGCCCAGTTCGATCTCGACCGCCGCCGGCAGGGCGTTGCTGCGGAAAATGGCGAGGGTCCCCGCCGGCAGGCGCGGGTCCGGCTCCAGCCCCAGGTCCTCGCCCAGGGCATAGCCGGGGTTGGGGTATTCGTTGGTCGCGGCGCGCACGTACCAGTGCCGGTTGGTCGCGCTCATCGGAAAGCCGAGGGCGTCGTAGGCCTGCACCCGGAAATGCACCACGCCCTCGACCAGCGGGGCGAAGTTCGTGGCCGCCCGGCCCAGCGTGGCGATGCTCAACCAGCCGGTGGGCATCAGCCGCTGGGGGTGGGTGAGCGTGTAGCGGCCCAGCGTGCCCACCCCGCCGCGGGCGTTGAGGACCCGGTACACCGTGCCGGCCAGGCGCGAGCCCTCGCGGGAGAACAGGAACACCTCCTCGAGCACGTTGGTGCGCCAAGCGGCGCCCACGTTGAGCCGTTGGACCACCGGTTGGTAGCCCTGGAAATCGGCCGGGCGGTTGGTTTCGTAGTAACAGTCGAACACCTCTTGCGGGTGCAAGGTGCCCACCGGTGCGGCGCCCAGGGCCGGACTGAGCGAGACCAGGAAATTGGTCTCCGGTGTCAGGCCGGCCGCGCTCAGGCGCCGCAGGTCGCGCGTGATCAGCTCCATCGCCAGGCGGCCGCCCTCGGTCACGTCGGTCTGGCTGACGTTGGCCCGCAGCGCCCGCTGGGTGGCGCTGAAGACCGAGTAGAGGGCGGTGACGATCAGGCCCATGATGCCCACCGCCACCATCAGTTCGGTGAGGGTGAAGGCGCGGCGGCCCCGGCCGGTCTGGACGTGGCGCAGTTTCATGGCGCAGGGAGCGGGAGGGGCTCGAACGGGCGCAGCCAGTTCAATTCGCCCAGCCGGCTGTCGTTGGTGCGGAGCAGTTCGCCGGTGACCAGCGTGCGGTAGGTCTGGCGGTTGTCGCCCACCTGGAGGCGGTTGTTCATGAAGTACACCGGCCACTCGAGGGTCAGGCGCAGTTCGTAGGTGCCCGCCCGCAGGAACTCCGCCCGGCGCACCTGCTCGAACTGCCCGCGGCGCACCTGCTGCTCGAGCGGGGTGAGCCCGGGCTCGTTGAAGTTGGTCTGTCCGGGCTGGCGGGTCCGGGCCACGGCCAGCGCCGTGTAGGGCGTCAGTTCGCTGGTCAACCGGTAGGTGAAGGCGAAGTCGTTGCGCGGGGTTTTCTCGCCGGCCGAGCCGCTGATGGCCCGCACAAACGCCGTGGCCTGCCGGGGGTGGACGCGTTCGATCGCGCCGGTCTGGACCTGTGCCGGCTGGGTCAACAGGCCGATGATCTCCCGGCCGGTCCGAAAGCCGTTGGTCGCGTCAAACGCCCGCGGCGGGGTGAGCGCGGTGCCGCTGACGGCCAGGGCGTCCACGTGGTTGGTCAGGTAGTCCAGCCCCCAGGCGCCGCTGCGCAGGGCCTCCAGCCAAACCGAGGCGTCCTGGTGGATGATGGTGCTTTCGCGGTTGCGCTTCTGGACGTCGAACCCGGTCGGCAGCACGCCAAGGATTGCCACCAGGGCGAAGGCCACCACCGCGATGCTGATGGCGATTTCCACCATCGTGAACGCGGCGACGGAGCGGGCACACCCGCGCTGGACCCGGCGAGCTTTCATCTCCATGCGGCGGTTTGTTCCCAGGGCCGGAACACCCGCGCGCGGCCGGTCACCCAGTCCACGCGCACGTCGGTGCGGTTGGTGTCGCCCCGCTGGGCCAGGGCGATGTCCGGAGCGGCCCGCCAGTCGGGCCGGTCCTGGCTGTCTTTGGGAAAGAAAACGCTGCCGCGGACCAGCGGGAGGACTTCGCCGGCCAGGACCGGTTCGGCCCCGCCCTCGTACCAGAGCCGGCCCTGGGCGTTGAACGCCAGGTAGGGCAGGCGCAGTTCCGGGCTGTCCGCGGTGGGGAAGGGGAACCAGGCGTGGGGCAGCGGGCGTTGGGCGGCGTTGGTGCGGTTGGCCGCGTTGAGCCACTGCGCGCCCAGGTCCACAAACACGTTGGTTTCGAAGAGCAGGCCGTCGGGCAGCCGCTTCCAGTCGGTCAGGTAAACCGGGTTCTCGCGCCCGGGCTGGTCTCCCACGCTGCGGCGGGTGAACAGGGCGTAGGCCGTGTACTGGCCCTCGAAGAGGTTGGTGAGCTGGCGCAGCGCGCGGTCCTTGACCGGCGGCGGATAGAACCGGGCATCGGCGTTGCGGATGGTGTCCGCATGGGTGCGCAGCGTGGGCGGCGCCAGCACCAGGTACACCACGCGCCGGCCGCTGACGGCCAGTTGGCGGGCGTAGGCCAGGTCGTCGAGGAGCTGGCGGTGGCCGGCGGCCAGGGTGTTGGTCTGGGTCAACGCCCGGATGGCCGGCACGCTGACGGCGGCCAACATGCCGATGATGGCCACCACCACCAGCATCTCCAGCAGGGTAAAGGCGCGCCCGGGACGCGGCCCCGCCCGGCCGGCCCGCCCGAGTCGGAGCCGTGGCGACGCCGGTGGCTGGAGGCTGGGACCGCGGTTCATGACAGGAGTCGAGCCGGTTATTGCCAGCTCAGGATGTTGTCCTTGTTCACCCCGGCATTGGCCTTGACGCTGGCATCGGCCAGGCCGTCCGGCCCGAGCGACCACACGATGACGTTGGCCCGGACCTCGAAACGGTTGGGGCCGGTGTCTCCGTGCCCCACCGGCGGCCCCAGCCGCAGCCCGTAAAAGCCGATTTCTCCCTGTTGCTGGGACACGGATTGCATCCGGTAAAAGGCGTCGCGGCAGCGGCCGTCGAAGTTCAGGTCCAGGGTGATGATGTACGGGTTGGCCCAGGGATCGCGCAGCACGCCGTCCGGTCCCACCCCCCGCGGGGCGGGGAGGGCGGGACGCCCCGGACCGGGCGGGCGCTGGTAGTTCCGGTCCTGAAAGCCGTCGAGGAAGTTTTGCTTCTGGGGATTGAGGCGATGGTCGGCATTGACGGTCACGGTGCCGTCCGCGAAGCGTTCCATGTCGCGCAAGATGGCCACCAGTTCGGAGTTGTTGTTCTGCCAACCGCCGGTGTTGCCGGTGTTGCCGATGGGCACCAGCGGTTGGCCGCGGCCGTTGAGCAGGGTGGGGGTGACGCTGTTGCCCGCCCGCGCCGCGGTGCCGTAGGTGAAGTCGGGGCAGGTGTCGGTGATCGAATCGCGCGAACGGTTGAAGGCCGGCAGGCGCGAGTACGTGGCCTGGTAGGCATTGACCGCGCCGATGATGGTCTTCATGTCCGCCCGGGTCATGGCGATGCGGGCCTTGGTTTTGCTGATGGCGATGGCGGGGAGGATCATCCCGGCCAGCACGCCGATGATGGCGATGACGGTGAGCAGTTCGATGAGGGTGAAGCCGGCGCGGTGGCGCCCCGGACAGGCAACGGGTTTCATGGTCATCGGTGAACGAAGGGCCGGGCTGTGCCCGAGTTGGAAGGCAAAGTCAAGCCGCCCGGTCGCGCGGGGGCGGGCAGACCGGCGGCGGGCCGCGGGCTGGGGAAGGGCAAAAGTTCGCATGGCCAGCGGAGGCTGAGGGTTACCAATTGCCGAAAAAGCGCAGTTCGTTGGTGCCGTCCACCACCCGGCCGGTGGCCCAAATGGCCCACAGATCGAAGCTGGCGGGGTTGTTGGTGGGGCGGGTGGCGACGTAGTGCCAGGGGTTGACCTCGCGCAGGCGCGGCTCGGTGGTCACCGTGCGCAGCGGGGATTGGTCGAGGAGTTTGCGGGGCCAATCCACCGGCACGGCCAGCAGCTCGATGTCGTTGGCCCCGGGCAGGCGGATTTCCCGGCGCTGCCGCGGCTTGAGGTCGCGCAGGTAGGATTGGGGTTTCTGGGGGTAAACGGCCGAATTGATGAAGCCGCCCAGCCCGAAGGCGCTTTGAATCTCGCTGGCGGTCAGGCGCTCGGCCCGGTCGGTGGTGAGATAGACGCTGCCGTTGTTCGTGCTGTAGGTGCCCACCAGCTCGTAGTAAAGCGGGTGCACGGCCGGGTTCGCATTGCGGCCGTTACGGGCGTGGTCCGGCGGGTACTGGCCCAGGTCGGATTTGTAGTTCTCGATCGCGGTCACCAGCGCCGCCAGTTCTCCCTTGATGGCGGATTCCCTGGCCTTGCGGCTGGCCACGCCGGCCAGCCCGGCACCCAGGGTCGCCAGGAGGGCAATGATCGAAATGACCGTCAGCAGCTCGATCAACGTAAACGCTGCCCGGCCGGCCCGGCTGCACCGGAGCCCCCGCGGACGGAACGGTCGTTTTTGTCGTGAAAGGTCCATGCGTGCCAGTTTGTTCGCGGTCCGGCGGGGGGTCAACGCTCCCGCAGTTCCCGCTCCATCCGTTCACTGAGCCATTGCTTGATCATGCTCTGATAATTCAGGTACCGCGACCGGGCCAGGCGCTTGATCCGGGCCAGCATCCGCGGGTCCATCCGCAAGGTGATGGTCACCGACTCGCCGGAGTCGCCGGCCGCTGCGACCGCCGCCTCCATCAGGCGCAAATCCACCTGCGTGTCCGCCCAAAAGGCCGCCTCGGCCTCCTCGCTGTCGAACAACGGCACCTCGTCCCAGCTCGTGATCACGTTCATGGCCGGGAACCGCCGCGCTCGGACGCTGCGATCAACGCCGTTTGCCGCATTTACTGGGCCAACATCTGATTCACCTTGCGCTGGTAAAAGAACTCTTCCTGGGGCGTGAACGGCCGGGACAGAATCACCCGCACCACCCGCCCGTTGGTCTTGTAAAGGCTGAACAACCCGGTACCCGAGGCCGTCCGGCCCAGGTTGAAATACCGCGCCTGCACCGAAAACCGGGGCGAATCCGGGAGCAGCCGCACGGAAAACGGGTCCTCGAAAGACTCCTCGACATCGCGCGTGGTCAGACCACCGCTCAGGTCGAAGGGAGGATTGTTCCAGTCAAATTCCATGCCGCGCGTGGGTTGGTTTACGTATGGTCAAAGCGAATGCAATGTCGTTACAATGTATTTACGCGTGGATTCCACCGCCCGTCAAGCGACTTTTTCAATCCACGCAATTTTTCCGCCGCGCCGCGACTTCGGATCAAACGGGTTATCGCTCTTCGCAGATTCTTCCGTCCTACCCAGGTTCCCCTTTCGGCGCCAACGGAAGGCATGCCGGTGCCCGGCTAACACATTTCGGACTTTTCAGACCCGGGGCTCGCGTTTGTACTGCGCCCGAACACGCATTCATCCCATGAAAAATCTCGCCCTCACGCGTCGCGGCTTCCTGGCCGGAGCCGCGGCTCTGACCGCCACCCGCCTGACCGCCGCCGGCCGGGCCGCGGAAAATCCCGCGGGCACCCCCCCAGCCTTTCCCCGGCCCGAGCGGCCGATCCTGCTGGCCTGTAAGCTCGGCATGATCGTGGCCGAGGCGGGCGGGCGAAAACTCGGGCTGGTGGAACGTTTGCGCATGGCCGCTGAGGCCGGCTTCGATGGCGTGGACTTTGACGAAGCGGGCGCCTTCACGCCCGAGCAGGTCCGCGCCGCCGTCCGCGAGTCGGGCGTCTTTGTCCACAACGCCATCAACCACGCCCACTGGGAAGTGCGCCTGACCGATCCCAACCCGCAAACCCGCGCCCGCGCCCGCGCCAATCTCGAGCATTGCCTGCGCGTGTCCCACGTCGCGGGCGGCAGCGGCGTGCTCATCGTCGTGGGCAAGGCCCAGGACGGTCCGGAGGCGGAAATCGAAGCGCGTTGCCGCACTGAAATCCGGCAATGCCTGCCCCTGGCCGCCGCCCTGGGCCAGATGATCCTGATCGAGAACGTCTGGAACCAGATGATGTACGACCACGACCGCGGTCCGGAACAGGGTCCCGAGCGGTTCATCCGCTTCGTGGACAGCTTCAACAGCCCCTGGGTGGGACTCTACTACGACGTCGGCAACCACTGGAAATACGGCCGGCCGCCGGCCTGGATTCGCGCCCTGGGCCGGCGCTGCGTGAAGCTCGACATCAAAGGGTTCAGCCGCGCCAGGAACAAGTTCGTCGAAATCGGCGGCGAAGATGACGACCTGCCCTGGGCGGAAGTCCGCGCCGCCCTGGCGGAAATCGGCTTCACCGGCTGGGCCACCGCCGAGGTGGGAGGCGGCGACGTCAAGCGCCTCACCACGGTCCGCGCCCAAATGGAACGGGTCCTTTACGGCGCCTGAACAGGCGCGACTGGTTTGGTGTTGGGAACCCCGGCCCGCCGGGCCACGGACGGCAGCGAGCAGCCGCCGACTCCGGGTTTTTCCCTGACACCCCCAAGAATGAGCCCGGCCCTCCCGCGCAGCGGGCCGGGAGTCCCGCCTTCACGGGGTGCGGTGGCCCGTACCAGCCCCTCGACAATTGCGGTGTTGACGGCCAAACCCCGCCGGCCTCGCGCCCGCGTTTATGCAAACCCACGTGCCGGCCCGCACCAAGCTCAACCGCGCCCGCCGGTTCAATTGGGCGAGTCGCCAAAGCACTGCTCGCGCAGCGGCTTGAGGTAATGCTCGCTCAAGGTGTTCAACACCTCGCGCGCCAGCGTGAACCGCTCGGCCATTGCCTCGAACACCGAGGCCGGCCAGGGCCGGGCCGGCTCGCGCGCCGCCAGCGCATAAAACCGGCGCCCCTCCTGCTCGTATTCGGGCAACGTGCGCCCGCCGGAAGTCAGCCGCCGCACCGGCCGCCGCAACGTGCCGTAGTCCGGGTACACCCCGGCCAGGAACAACGCCAGGTCCGCCGCCCGTTTGTACAACGGGGGCCGAAACTGGGCCTCGACCAGTTGGCAAAGCGCGATCAGGTCATCGAGGTTCAGGTCGCTGAACCGGCGTTTGCGCCACAGCCCCCGCTCCCGCCAGTACAACGTGCCCGAGTGGGTGCGCACAAACGAGCACAGCATCTCCACCAAATACTCCCGCAACTCCGGGTCATCCAGCAGCGACGCCGCCTCGCGCGCCGCGAAGACCGGCAGCCGCCGGCCCTGTGCGTCCGCCTCGAGGACAAATGCCCGCGACTCCAAATCCCGCCGCAGCCGCCGCAGCAGCACGGCGAAGAGCAGGCACGGGCTGATCCGCACCAGCACCTCGCGCTCGTGCAACAATCGCTCCGCCAGCCGCGGGTCTTCCAGCAACGGCACCTGCAAGTCCTCCTTGTCCCGGAGCAACGCCACCACCCGTTCCGGGTCGCGCCGCTCCGGCGCCACCGTCTCCACCACAAACCGCAAATCCGATTCGGACAATCGCATAACCACCGGCCGGACGGCCTGACCACGTGACGCCCGGCCTTGCCCCAAAAAAGTAACGCCCCCGGGTCCAAACACAACAGGCACGCGTGCAACGCCGGGCCGAACAACGCTCACTGTCAGGCCTACGCAGCAAACTCTTGCTCCGGCCATCCACGGAAAAGCGCCTCCGTCCGGGAGTGGTTGCTCCCGGCGGGGGCAATCAATGACGACGCGGCACCGGCACAGCGGCGCCCTCCGCCGATTGGGAAATCGGCGCTCGCGCTGGGTAGAAACCTGCCGCTAAGTCGCCTCGCTGGTAGCCCGGCGGAACGGGGCAAGTTGCCCGCTCCACCCTTGTCCGCTCACCCTTGGGCTGTCGCAGAACCGCAGCGAATCTGGCAATGGACCTCCACCCTCGACCTCCGACCTCCGCCTTGGTTTCTTGGTGCCTTGGTGGTGAATTTCCAGTGTCTTGGTGGTGAGTTCCCCGGCCGCGTGTCCCGGGCCGCCGCCCCGCTCAGCGCCGGATCAGTCGGTAAAAGCCCGCCGGCAGGGTGGCCGGCACCGTCACCGGATTGGTCGCCCCGCTGGGCGCGTCGGCCCAGGCCGGCGGCTCCAGCGTGGGTGTGAATTGCAACACCCACTCGTGCCGGTGGCCGGCGACCACGAAATCGTCGCGAAACCGGGACCGGCCGGCACGATGGTCAGCGTCGGGGCGTCGGGCGTCTGGACGGCTTGGGGCAACGCCCAGAAGCCGCCGGTGAGGGAGAAGTTGCCGCCGGTCATGGTCGGGCCGGCGTCGGGCTGGCCGATGGTGCCGGTGAGGTGAGAGCCGCCCCCGCTGCTGGTGCCGCCGCCGCCGTCCAGGGTGTGCCAGGGGATGCTGAACTGGGCATGTGCCGGCGACAGAGGCAAGAGCAGCAGTTCGGCCAGCAGGGCGCGGATTGGCAATCCGCGATACGGCAGGCTGGAAGCCTGCGCTACGGGGCGGGCCGGTCACCGCCAGTGGTCCGCCTGCGCCGGCCACGGGTGGGCCGTGGCGCAGAGGGCTTGTCTGCCGGTTACATCCGGCCCCGTTGGCGAGGACGCCGACGGGTGCGACCGGGACGGCCGCGCTCCCCGCTGCTCCGATGTCGGCGCAGACGCGCGGCGAACCGGGGGAGCGCGTACGTCTCGCCCGCCGGGTGCGGCGTCCCGCCGAAGCCGGCTGGAAGCCGGCGATACGGCAGGCCAGAGGCCTGCGCTACGCCGCCGGGCCGGCCGCCGCCAGCGGTCAGCCTGCGCTACGCTGCCGGCCAGGTAGCCAGGTGGGACGGGCAGGTTGCCCGTTGCTCCCGAGGCCGATTGGCGACAGGCCCGTTTCGCTCTGACGGGAATTAAATCTCGACCCATTGGCCCGGCACCGGCACGGGGTAACGGCCCTGGGCATCGGCCTGGACCGGCGGCGGGCTGTCGTCGGTGAGCTGGTCAATATGGGGACAGAACTGGAAGTTGGAGGCCATCGCCTCCTCCCAGGTGATCACCCGGCCCATGTGCACCGCCGCCCGGCCCATGATGTCGGCCAGGTTGGCCAGGGCCGCCCGCCGGGCCTCGTTGTGCGGCCGGTCCTGGCGGATGGACTGGAGCAGGTCGTCCCACTCGGCCTGCCAGGGCGTGACCGGCTCCTTGGGCGCGCGCCAGGCGATGTTGGCCCGCTCGCAGCGCTGGTCCTTGTAAATGTGGACGGTGCCCTCGTGATGCGGCCCGGAAAACTGCGCCGCGCAGCGGGTGCCGTGGATGTAGGTGGCGAAGTCGGTGTGGCAGTTGGGCAGCCAGCGCACCACGTCCAGCGCCTTGGTGCCGTCGGGGAAGGTCCACTCCACGGTGAACGAGTCCAGGCCCTGGCCGCAATCGGTGTTGTTAGCCGCGCGGCCGCCGATGCCGTGGGCGGTGGCCGGCCAGGCGTCCTTGATCCAGCACAGCTCGTCAATCTGGTGGATGTTCATCTCCGCGAACAGGCCGCCCGAGACCCAGAAGAAGTGGACGAAGTTCCGTATCTGCCAGTGCAGCTCCTTCTCCGCCGCCGGCCGGCGGCCCAGCCAGCCCACCGGTTGCATCCGGTAAGCGCGGATGAGCTGCACCTCGCCCAGTTCCCCGGCGCGGAGCCGGCGGATCAGTTCCTGGCGGTTGCGCGAATGGCGGCACTGCAGGCCGGCGGCGATCTTGAGGTTCTTCTTCTCCGCCGCTTCGCCGGCCCGGAGGACCCGCCGCACGCCCGGCGGGTCGGCGGCGAAGGATTTTTCCATGAACACGTTCACGCCCCGCTCGACGGCGTATTCGAGTTGGCCGGGCCGGAAACCCGCATAGCCGCAGAGCATGGCCACGTCCCCGGAGCCGGGGCGCAGGCAATCAATGGCCTTGCGCCAGGCGTCGAAGCCGACAAAGCGCCGCTCGGCCGGCACGTCCATGCGGTCGGCGTATTTCTCGGACAGGTTGCGGTGGGCGGCGGTGAGGCGGTTCTCGAAGAAATCGGCCATGGCCACCAGTTTCACCGGGCCGTGCGGCGAATCGAAGGCGTTGGCCGCCGCGCCGCTGCCGCGGCCGCCGCAGCCGATGAGCGCCAGGCGGATGGTGTGGTCCTCGGCGGCGTGGACGCCCAGCGGCAGGGTGGGCGCCAGCGCGGCGCCGGTGACCGCGGCGGCGGTGGTGCGCAGGAAGGCGCGCCGACTCGTGGGAACACTTTCCGATGCGTGGGACGGATTCATGGTGTGTGCGCAACTTGCCCCAACGTCCCGCGCCCGGCAAGGCCGCAACCGCCCGCACCGGCTGACGGCGCATCTCAGTTTACGTAGCCGGTCGTCTCCGGGTTGGCCGTAGCGCGGGGCTTCCCCCCGCCGAGCTTCTTCGTTCCTGCCGCGCCGAAAGCGGCGGCAAGCCGCCGGACTCCAAACGCGGGCGCGAGCGACGGCGACTTCCGAAATTCGCGGAGCGCCTGGAGTGCGCCCGCTTGCTGGCGCTGTCAGAACGGCGCCGACGCACAGGCGCCCTGCCGAAACAACACCGCGCCTGTTCAGTTCGACAGTGCCTTCGCCGGGCAGGACCGCGCGGCGACGCGGCCGTCGGAATGAAGCCGCGCCCGCTTTTCCCTTGTTCCCCCGGCGCCGCGACGCGACCTTGGCCGGGATGCAGGTGTCCAAAGTCACCGCCGAGGCCCTCCGCGCCATGAAGGGCCGGGTCCGGATTGCCGCGCTCACGGCCTACGATTACCCGCTGACCCGGCTGCTGGATGAAGTGGGCATTCCGCTGATCCTGGTGGGCGATTCGCTGGGCATGGTGGTGCTGGGGTATCCGGACACCACGCGCGTGACGCTGGCGGAAATGGAGCATCATGTCCGGGCGGCGGCCCGGGCGCGGCCCCGGGCGTTGCTGGCGGCGGACCTGCCGGCGCACAGTTACGACACGCCGGCGGAGGCGCTGGCCAGCGCGCGACGGTTGGTGGCCGCCGGAGCGGAGGCGGTCAAGGCCGAGGGCGGCGTGGCCATCCGGGCCCAGGTCGAGGCCATCGTGGGCGCGGGGATTCCGTTTCTGGGGCACATCGGCATGTTGCCCCAGCACGTGCTCGAGGAGGGCGGCTACCGCATCAAGGGCCGCCGGGAAGGCGAACGCGAGGCCCTGCTGGCCGATGCGCGCGCGCTGGTCGAGACGGGCGCCTTCGCGCTGGTGCTGGAATTGGTGAGCCCGCCCGTGGCGGCGGAGGTCACGGCGGCGGTGCCGATTCCCACCATCGGCATCGGGTCGGGTCCGGACTGTGACGGGCAGATTTTGGTGACCAACGATCTGGTGGGCACGTTTCCGTGGTTTACCCCCCGGTTTGTGAAGCCGCGTCTGCAGGCCTTCGCGCTCATGCGCCAGGCCATCGCGGAATGGAAGGCCGGGCTTGAGGCGGCCGCGGCGGTGGGGCCGCAAGTGCCCCCGGCCGCCGGTTCTTGCGGCTGAGGCCCGAGGGCCCTTTGGCTTTGACAGTCTCCGGGCGGCAAGGTAGCCCTCCGGCCATGTGGCGCCGAAACGTTTCCTGGGGACTGGTCCTGTGCGGGTGGGTTCTGACGGCCCGGCCGGCGGATTGGCCCCGCTGGCGCGGGCCCAACTTCAATGGCATTTCGCCCGAGGCCGGTTGGTTGACCCGGTGGCCGGCCGAGGGCCCCCGGCTGCTCTGGAAAGCCAGCGTGGGCATCGGGTATTCCTCCTTCTCGGTGGCCAACGGCCGGCTCTACACGATGGGCAATACCGAGGAGACCGACTCGATTTACTGCCTGGACGCGGCCACCGGGCGCGAACTGTGGCGGCATTCCTACCCGTGTTCCTCGAAGGACCCCAACGGCTACCCCGGGCCGCGTTGCACGCCCACGGTGGACGGCGAGCGCGTCTATGCCGTCAGCCGCAACGGGCATTTCTTCTGCCTGGAGGCCGCCACGGGCCAGGTGCTTTGGTCGAAGGAATTTCCCAAAGACTACCAGGCCCGGGTGCCCACCTGGGGGTTCGCCGGCTCGCCCCTGATCGAGGGCAACGCCGTGATTTGCGAGGTGGGCGGACCCGGCGCCTCGGTGGTGGCGTTCGACAAGCGGACCGGCCGCGAGTTGTGGCGCGCGGGGGATGAGGCCATCGGCTACAGTTCGATTGTGCCCTTTGACCACCGCGGCCAGCGCGCCCTGGCGGTGTTCAACGCGGCCGGCCTGGTGGCCCGGCGCGCCCGGGACGGCGCCGAACTCTGGCGCCACCCGTGGAAAACCAGTTGGGACGTGAACGCCGCCACTCCCATCCTCGCCGACGGCAAGGCCTTCATCTCCTCCGGCTACAACAAGGGCTGCGCGTTGCTGGACATCTCGGGGGACCAGCCCCGTGTGCTTTGGGAACACCGCAAGATGCGCAATCACGTGGCCACGTGCGTGCTCTGGCAGGGACATCTGTATGGTTTCGATGAAAACCAGCTCAAGTGCCTGGACTGGGCCACGGGCGAGGAAAAATGGGCCGATCGCAGTTACGGCAAGGGCTCGCTGATGCTGGCCGGCAACCACTTCATCGTGTACAGCGACCGCGGCCGCGTGGCGGTGGTCGAGCCCTCGCCGGAGGGCCTCAAGGAAATCGCCGGCTTCCAGGCGCTGGGCGGCAAGGACACCTGGGCCGTCCCGGTCCTGGCCAACGGCCGGCTTTACTGCCGCAGCCAGGCGGATTTGGTGTGCCTGGACGTGGCGGGCAAGTGAACCGGATGGCCCGGCGTTTCGGGCCCGGCAAGGACGTGAGGATGAAACCGACCTTTCCCTTTCTGCGCGGCGGCGCGGCCGGCCTGCTTCTGCTGGGCGCGCTGGCCACCGGATGCCGCAGCGTCAAGACCGAGGCCGAGTGGCAACCGCTCTTTCCCCCCAACGGCGTGCCCACCGGCTGGGTGGTCCGCGCGTGGAACGACGTGAGCCGTCCCGCCGAGGGCAACCCGGTCTGGCGCGTGGAACGGGGGGTCCTGTCCGGCGGCGAACCGCGCGGAAGCTGGCTGCTGAGCGAGCGCGAGTACGGGGACTTCATCCTCGAATTCGAGTTCAAGCTCGGCGAGCGCGGCAACAGCGGCGTGGCCCTGCGGGCGCCGCCGCGGGGCGACCCGGCCTTCGAGGGGCTGGAGCTCCAAATGGCCGATCTGCGCTACAATCCCGAGGCCAAACCGGATGAACTGACCGGCGCGCTTTACCGGGCCGTGGCCCCGCGCCGCCAGGTGTACAAGCCCGGCGAGTGGAACAAGTACGAGATCGCCTGCGTGGGACCCGAGGTGAAGGTGGTCCTCAACGGCGAGCTCATCCTCGACGTGGACCTGCGCACCCAGACCCTGCGCCCCAAACGCCACGACGGAACCGATGCCCCGCCGCTCAAGGATCGTCCCCGCCGCGGCCGCCTCGGCTTTCAGGAACTGAGCCGCGACGGCAGCCACGTGCAAATCCGCAATGCCCGGATCAAGGTGCTGAATTGAAGGCCAAAACGCGGCGGGGCGCGTTGGCCGGGGATTCAAGTGCGGCCGGGTTCGGATCAGGATCCCGGACCAGGCCGGTGGTCTTGAAGGGGAGGCCCGGCGGGTCGGCCGCCTCGCAGCGCGGCCCCGCCGAACCCGAGACCCGGCGCGCCCCGAACCCCAGCCGCACCGCGCAGGTAGGGCGCCGTTGCGCCAGCGCCCATCGAGTTTCCCGTCTGGCCGTCCCGGCTCTGGCTGAGGAACCGGAGCGTCTCCCTCCTTGCGGCAGGTGCGCCTCACCCGGATTTTTGCTCCGGGAGGCACGACGTACGCGGCCTTTCCCGAGTTCGCTTCAGTTGGGCTCTGACCAGCGGGGAAATCTGCGCGCTCCCTGCCCCGCTTCAGCCCGCCCGGGTCCGGCAGAAATGTAACCACCGGCGGCCGTTGTCTGTCTCACCGTCCTAATTGATTCACGCCCCGTTACCATGAACGCAAGACTAGTCCCCCTCGTGCTGGTTGGTATTTTCGCTGGCCAGCTTGTCCTGGCTCAGACCAACGAGGCTGTAGTCGAGGACTTCAAGCCCTCCTCGCTGAACCAGCCCGGCAAACTGTATCCCCAGGTCAATTCCGAGCGCCGCGTCCGCGCGCGGGTCGTCGCCCCGCAGGCGCAGAGCGTGGTGTTCGATTTCCTCGGCGGGGCCAAGTACCCCATGACCAAGGGCGAGGATGGCGCCTGGACGGTCACCACGCGGCCGCAGGACGAAGGGTTCCACTACTACCAGATCGTGATTGACGGCGCGGGCGTGCCGGACCCCGGCACGCTTTATTTCTACGGCGGCAGCCGCTGGGGCAGTGGGGTGGAGGTCCCGGCCCACGACCAGGACTTCTACGCGCTGAAGGCTGTCCCGCACGGCCAGTTGCGGCAGGTGCTTTATCCCTCCACCAACGCCAACGCCGTGCTCCGGTGCTTTGTCTATACCCCGCCGGATTACGACAAGGACCTCACCCGGCGCTACCCCGTGCTCTACCTGCAGCACGGCGGCGGCGAGGACGAAACCGGCTGGGGCCATCAGGGCCGCGCCGGCCTGATCATGGACAACCTGCTGGCCGAGGGCAAAGCCCGGCCGTTCATCATCGTGATGGCCAACAGCTACGTCCCCGGCGCCTTCGGACCCGGGCGCCCGCCCGGCCCGGCCGGCGCCACCAATGCCCCCGCGGCGGCCGGTACGAACGCGCCCACGGGCGGCGGGGGGCCGGGCCGACGCATGTTCGACTTCAGCGCCTTTTCCAAGGTGCTGCTGGGCGACCTGATTCCCTTCATTGACGCCAACTTCCGCACCCTGCCGGATCAACCCCATCGGGCGATGGCCGGTCTCTCGATGGGGGGGATGCAGACCCGCGCGATCACCCTGACCAACCTGGACAAGTTCTCGCACATCGGCGTGTTCAGCGGCGGCAGCATCGCGCCGACGGACATCGCCGACATGGAAGCCTTCAAGCGGCAGGTCAAACTGGTGTTCGTCAGCTACGGCAGCCGTGAACTGGGCGGCGAGCGCGGCGCCGGCCGGTTCGGCGGCGACCCGAAAGCCAACACCGAAGCCCTCAGGGCGGCGGGCGTGAACAGCCACTTCTACGTGTCGCCGGACACGGGCCACGAGTGGCAATCCTGGCGGCGCAGCTTGTACCAGTTCGCCCCACTGCTGTTCCGCGAGTCTCCCCAGCCGGGGGCCGCTTCCGCGTCGCCGGCGCCCGCCACCGCGCCGAGCAGCCAAGGGGAACGAGCCGGGCGAGGCGGTCGGGGCGGATTCGGCGGACCGATTACCCTCGGGCCGGACGACAAACCGGCCTTTGACGACCCGCCTCCGGGCATCACGGAAAGGCGCGACGGCATCCCCCGCGGCAAGCTCGAGATGATCGAGTACGACTCCAAGACCGTCGGCACCCGCCGCAAGATGCAGGTCTATACGCCGCCCGGGTACTCGCCGGACAGGAAGTATCCCGTGCTCTACCTGCTGCATGGCATCGGAGGCGACGAAACCGAATGGCAGCGCTTCGCCACGGTGGACGTGCTGATGGACAACCTGATTGCCGACGGCAAGGCCGTGCCCATGATCGTGGTCATGCCCAATGGCCGCGCCCAAAAGGACGATCGGCCCGGTCCCAACCCGATGGCGACCGCCCCCGCCTTCGCTGTTTTCGAGCGCGACCTCCTGGACGACGTGATCCCCACCATCGAGTCCCGGTATTCCGTGCGCGCCGACCGCGAACACCGCGCCCTGGCCGGCCTTTCGATGGGCGGCGGCCAATCCCTCAACTTCGGCCTGGGCCACCTGGACACCTTCGCGTGGGTGGGCGGCTTTTCCTCCGCGCCGAACACCCGCCGACCGGAAGAATTGGTGCCCGACCCTGCCGAGGCCGCCCGGCAACTCCGGCTGCTGTGGCTCTCCTGCGGCAACAAGGATGGCCTGATCCGCATCAGCCAGGGCGTCCATGCCTACCTCAAGGAACACAACGTCCCCCACGTCTGGCACGTGGACGGCAACGGCCACGACCCGACGCACTGGCGGAACAACCTGTGGCTTTTCGCGCAGCGGCTTTTCAAATCGCCCTGAGAACCCTTGGCCTTTCCGGACGATGAATTGCTCCGCTCCGAAAAACTTTCCGGGCGCCGTGCTGGCGGCCTTGCTGGCCGCGGGCACTTCAGCCTGGTCGGCCGAAACGCCCCGCTTGAAGGAAGTGTTCAAGGACCACTTCCCCATCGGCACGGCCATCAACCGTTCCATTGCCACCGGCACCAGCTTTCGCCGCAGCCCCGAACTGCTCCGCCGGGACATCGCCCTGGTCAAGGCGCAGTTCGACCACATCGTGGCGGAAAACGACATGAAGTGGGCGCTGATCCACCCGCGACCGGGACCGGATGGCTACAACTTCGAACCGGCGGACGCCTTCGTGAACTTCGGCCTCAGCAACGGCATGTTTCTCGTCGGGCATACGCTGGTCTGGCATTCCCAAACGCCCAACTGGGTTTTCCAGGGAACCAATCCGCCGCCCGCCGACGCCACTCCTGCGCCCCCCTCTCCGCCGGCGAACGTGAATGAGGCGCGCACCAACGCGCCGGGCCCGGGCCGGGCGGGGCGGGGCGGAGGCGGCGGTTTCGGCCGCGGCGCCTTCACCGGACCCCGCGCGTCCCGCGAGGAGTTGCTGGAGCGCATGCGTGAACACATCCACACCGTGGTGGGGCGCTACAAAGGCAGGGTGAAAATCTGGGACGTCGTCAACGAGGCCCTGGCCGACGGCGGCACCAATGTCCTGCGCAATTCGCTCTGGCTGCAAATCATCGGCCCCGATTACATCGCCAAGGCCTTCCACTACGCCCACGAGGCGGATCCGGACGCCATCCTGCGCTACAACGACTACGGCCTGGAGAACCCGGCCAAACGCCGCAAGCTCATCACCCTGATCCGGTCCTTGCGGGAGCAGGGCGTGCCGGTGCACGCGATCGGCTCGCAGGCGCACGTCAACGTCTCAATCACCTTCGAAATCATGGATGAGGCCCTGGCGGAAATGGCCACGCTGGGCCTGCCCATCCACATCACCGAACTCGACGTGACCGGCACGATGGCGGGCCAGCGCGGCTTCGGCGCGGACATCGCCGAAAATGCCGCCGCCAACCAGGGTGGTTTGGTGAGCGACGCCGACCGCCGGCAGGCCGAGGCCTATGCGGGCATCTTCCGGGCCTTCCTCAAGCATCGCGACAAGGTGAAGCTGGTCACCTTCTGGGGCCCCAACGACGGCAACTCCTGGCGGGCCGCCGGCCGGCCGCTCCTGTTCGACAGCAACAGCCAGCCCAAGCCGGCGTTCCACGCGGTGCTGGCGGAGGCGCAGACGGCGGCCGGCCCAAGGTAAGTTGCCGCCGCAAGCCCCGTCACGGGTGTAACGGGACCGGCGGAAATCCTGAAATGTTTGGGCGGGGCCGCGTGTCTGGAGGGCCGGGTCTCCAAGCGACCCGCCGAAACATATGACTACCCCGAACAACAAGTACCTTGTTCTGGCCGCTGCGGCGGCCGTGGGAATCTTCCCCTGGCTCACCACCCCCTCGCTCGTAGCGGGAGAATCAACGGTCCCTGCCGAACCCCGGGACGCGGCCGAGGTCTTCGCACGGTACGCGACGGCGGTGGGAGGCACCGACGCCATCCTCGCCATCAAATCGCGGGTTTCCACCGGTGAAGGCACCTTGGAGCAGTACAACGTCACCGCCCAGGTTGAGATGGTACAAAAGGCCCCCAACCGGCTCTGGGGCGCGTGGAAGCTTGAAAATTTCGGGTCGTTCGAGCGCGGGTTCGACGGGCAGACCGGCTGGTTGAAGTCGCCCCTCGAGGGCATCACGGGCTTGCATGGCCTGGAGCTGGAAGTGTTGAAGGAGGATGCCGAACTGCACCTGCCCGCCCGCATGAAGGAGTTTTTCTCCGGCGCCAGGCTGGCCGGGAAGCGGAAGGGTGACGGCGGGGAAATCCACGTGGTTGCGGTTTCGCGCGGGGACCACACCAATGAACTGTACTTCGCGGCGACGACGGGGCTGCTCGTGGGCTGGAAGCGCCAGGTGGTGCGTCAGGGAGGCGTCGTCACCGAGGAGGCGAAGCTGGAGGACTACCGCGCCGTGGACGGCGTGAAGGTCCCCTTCGTGATCCGGAAAGAGACCCCACAGCTTACCTCCGTGGTCACGCTGACCGAGGTGAAGCACAATGTGGAGGTGGACGAGAAGAGATTTGCCAGGCCGGCCTACTAGCCTCCCTGTGGCGGCCGCGAGGCGAAGGCGGCCGGAGCGCAGTCCGCAGCCGGAGGCCAGCGCCGGCGGGGCCGATGGACGATTCAGACTTCGACGTTCAGGGATGCCTGGCGCGCGCGAAGTCCGGCGACGAGGATGCCGCGCGGTCGCTGGTGGAATTCCTCTACCCGACGGTGATCCGGATTGTGCGGCGAAACCTGCCAAGGCGGGGTGCCGAGGAAGAACTGGCCCAGGACATCTTCGTGAAGATGTTCACCAGGCTCGAAACTTACCGGGGCGAGGTTCCCCTGCAGCATTGGGTGTCGCGCATCGCCACGAACCATTGCCTGAACGCCATCCGTGCCCAGCGGAATCGCCCCGAGTGGCGCATGGGCGATTTGGCCGAAGAACACGCGGTGGCGCTGGAGGCCACCACCCCGGATGCCACGCACGCGCATCCGGCCGAGGCGCTCGCCGCGCGGGAGATGGTGGAGCGGCTGCTGGACTGCCTGAACCCGAAGGACCGGCTGCTCATGCGCCTTTTGGAGATGGAGGGCTACACGGCCGAGGAAGTGAAGGCGGTCACAGGCTGGAGCCTGAACGCCATCCGCATCCGGGCATTCCGGGCGCGGGGCAAGTTGAACCGGCGCTACGAAGCGCTCAAAGCCCAAGGTAAACTATGAGAAAGCTCAGACCGGAGATCGTGCAGCTGATGATCCTGGCGAAAGCCGCGCCCGACGAGGGCAACGACCACGCGCCCTTCGGCTTTGCGACGCGTGTGCTGGCCGCCTGCCGCCTCGCGGCACGGCGTGAGGTTCTTCGTCTTCAACGGACTTTTTCGATCGCTTCGTGGGCGGCCACGCTGGTGATTGTCAGTTGCGGCGGCGCGCTCCTCGGTTGGGAGCGCGGCGCCCAGCCGGCCGGTCAGCTCAAGGCAGCCGCACACTACCTTGCCGAGACCCTGTCGCCATGAGCCCGGCGAAACCGTGGAGAATCATCGTCGCCTTCGTCCTCGTGTTCCTCGCCGGGGTCGCGGCCGGCATGGTGCTGGCCAAGCTGCAGACCCGGCGCGCCTTCGAGCGAAGCCTTCAACTCGAGACCTGGATCGCCGAGTCCATGAAGAGGCTGGACCGCGAGCTGGCCCTGACACCCGAACAGCGGGCGAAGATTCTCCCATTGGTCGAGGCCGGAGCCCGACAGGTCCGGGCCAATCTCATGGGCATGGCCACAAATTCCGCGCTGCTGATTGACCGGCTGGGCGGCGACATTGACCGGGAGTTGACATCCGAGCAACGCGCGGCGCACGGCCGGATGCGGGAGGAGTTCCGTCAACGCATGCGGGAGGCGCTGCACATGGAGTT
>JBBIJZ010000024.1:39278-41609 GCA_037445715.1 Verrucomicrobiales bacterium
ACGATGGGCAACTACGACGTGGGCGAGTTCGGCTACCAGGTGGAGGAGTTCTTCGTCTCGGGAAACGCCACCTCCTACACCTACAAGCTGGCCGGTGAACCGACCGCCGATGGCAAGTGGGAAGTCCTGCCCGCCACGAACGCGGCCTACACCACGCGGATCGTCGTGGTCCGACCCGGGGACGCCGCGAAGTTCAGCGGCACCGCGGCGGTGGAGTGGCTGAACGTGACCGGCGGTTTGGACATGCCGGTGGACTGGAACATGACGCACCGGGAAATCCTTCGCCGCGGCCATGCTTATGTGGCGGTCTCTGCGCAGAAAGTCGGGATTGACGGTAATCCAATGGCCCCGGGCACCGGCCCCGCCGCCCTGAAGAAGGCCGACCCGGCGCGCTACGGCCGGCTCCATCATCCGGGAGACGCCTTTGCGTTCGACATCTTTTCCCAGGCAGGAGCGCTGGTGAAGCACGCGGCTTCCAGCAAGGTGCTCGGGCCGCTTGTCCCCCAGCGCGTGCTGGCCGTCGGCGAATCGCAGTCGGCGTATTTCCTCACCACCTATGTCACGGCGGTGGACCCGGTGGCCCGGATCTATGACGGCTTCCTGATCCATTCCCGGTTCGGCAACGCCGCGCCGCTGGACGCAAACCCGCTGGCGCTGTTCGCCGGCACCGCGCCGGTCCTGAAGCTGCGCCCCGACCTGCGGGTGCCGGTCCTGACGGTCGTCACCGAGAGCGACGTGCTCGGTTTCGGCCCGCTCAAGGGTTTCTGGGAGGCACGACAGCCGGACTCCGCCAGGCTGCGCACCTGGGAAATCACCGGCAGCGCCCACGCCGACAATTACGTGTTCAGCGTCGGGTTCATGGACTCCGGAACGCTGCCCATCGAAAAGCTCGCGGCGGCGTTCGCGCCGAGCTTCGAGATGTTGGGTCAGAAACTTGAACAGGCCATGAACTTCGGGCCTCAGCATCATTACGTCGTGCAGGCGGCCCTGTGGCAACTAGATCGCTGGATCAAGACAGGCGTGCCGGCACCGGCCGCACCGCCGTTGAAACTCACCGGCGATCAGCCCCCGAAACTCGTCACCGACGAACACGGCATCGCGCAAGGTGGCCTCCGCACGCCGTGGGTGGATGTGCCCACCGCCGTCCTCTCCGGGGCCGGGAGCATGGTAGGCTTCGGCAAGCCCTTCGACGCGGCCACGCTCCAGCGGCTTTATCCGGGCGGCAAGGCCGAGTATTTGCGAAAGTTTGAAGCCTCGCTGGACGCCGCCATCCGGCACGGCTTCATCGTGCCGGAAGACCGCGCTGAAATCCTCGGCCTCGCGGAGCACAGCTTTGCCGACGGCGAGGGCTCCACCCAAACGAACAACTGAACGAAGCCTGTCCATGCAACCAATCCTGTCCCTTCCATTGCTAAGCGCGTTGGCGCTCGCATGGGCGGCACTTCGCACAACCGGGGCCGAAACGGAGACCGTCCGCCTGTGTCCCGGGGCCGCTCCGGGCACGGAAGATTGGACCATCGAGGAGCGGTCCTTTGAAGTGATCTTGAAGGAGTTCGGGAAGCTGCGTCTGGTGACCGACGTCACGGTCCCGACGTTGACCCTCATCCGGCCAGAAGCCGGGAAAGGCAATGGCGCCGCAGTCATCGTCTGCCCCGGAGGCGGCTTCCAGTTCCTGTCCTGGGAGGCCGAAGGCATGGAGGTGGCCCGCTGGCTCGCTACCCGCGGCATAACCGCGGGCGTGCTCAAATACCGGGTGCGAATGACCAACGAGGTCCGTGCCTCCGGCAGCCCCGATACGCGGACCTTCGAGGAGCGCCTCAGGGCGGCCGAAGCCAAGATCAACCTCGCGCGCGCCGATGCCGTTCAGGCCATTCGCCATCTGCGGGCCAACGTGACCAAGTATGGGATTGCGCGTGATCGGGTTGGTCTCATGGGCTTTTCGGCGGGCGCCATGACCACGCTCAGCGTCGTGCTCAAGGCCGAGGCCGAAGACCGCCCGGACTTCGCCGCCGCCATTTACGGCGCGATGGAGGAGGTGCCCGTGCCCCAGGACGCCCCGCCGCTCTTCATCGTCCACACGCAGGCGGACGCTCTGGTACCCGCCGCCCAGGCGACGAAGATGTTCCACGCCTGGACCGCAGCCGGCCGGCCAGCGGAGCTGCATCTCTACCAGGCCGGGGCGCATGGCTTCGGCATGAGACGAACAGGCCTGCCGGTGGACGGCTGGACGGATGCCTTTGAGAAGTGGCTTCGGGCAGGTCAATGGCTTGATCCGATGGCTCCGCACCAAGGCGAAAGTCCCGACCGTTAGTCGGGCCGCTCCGACGGGGG
>JBBIJZ010000025.1:0-41246 GCA_037445715.1 Verrucomicrobiales bacterium
GCCCTGCGCCTGCGCCCCCACCCCTACGAGTTCTTCCTCTACTACGACGTCTGAGGTTTTCGGGGGAGGAACGCGGATCGAAAAAAACAGTCACGCGGCGCGGGTTCGCAGCCCGCGCCGCGTGCGCTTTGGGGAAAATGCCGCTGCAGCCGCCAGAGACTCGGCCGCCGGCCCCCGGCAAAACGGCAGGGTCAACGGCCCGGTCTGCCGGGCCGGAGTCGGACGGCGGGCCTCAGGCCGGGGTCGGCGCGCCGGCCTTGGCCGCGTCCTTGGGGACGGGCGACCAGTTTCGTTTGGGGGGTTTGATCACCAACCCCTTTTTGATGGCCGAGGCGGCCACGCGGATGTAGCGCACCCGGCCGTTCACCACCGCCTTCACCCGCTGGAGATTCGGGAAAAAGCGGCGCTTGGTGATGGCCGTAACGTGCGTGCCGATGCCGCCCTGCTTCTTGGGTTTGCCGCTGCGCCAGATGCGGCTGCCCTTGACCGGGCCCTTGCCTGTGAGTTGACAACGTCGCGCCATAACAAAGCGCGAAACTGTGGCAGGCGTCCTTCCGCCGTGCAAGCATGAGTTGGGTCGGCTGGTGTGATGCCCGCTGGTTCACGAAGGGGTGGGGAGGCAGTGGGCGGCGGGCCGGGTAGCAGCTTGCCGGGCCGGTTGCGGTCCGTTTACAAAGGTCCGCCATGTCATCCCTGACCTCCCTGCGGGCCGGCATCATCGGCACCGGCTTTATCGGGCCCGTCCACCTCGAAGCCTTGCGGCGCCTGGGCATCCCGGTCACGGCCTTGTGCGATCTGCCCGGGCGCGCGCCCGCACGGGCGGAAAAGTACGGCATCCCGCGGGCCTTTGAAGACTTCCGGGCCCTGGTGCGGTCCCCGGAGGTGGACGTGGTGCATGTGTGCTCGCCCAATCGGCACCACTACGCGATGGTGCAGGCGGCGCTGCGGGCCGGCAAACACGTGGTTTGCGAAAAGCCGCTGGCCCTGAACACCCGCCAGACCGCCGCGCTGGTGCGGTTGGCGCGCCGTACCGGCAAGGTCCTGGCCGTGAATTACAACGTGCGGTTCTACCCCGCCGTGCTCCAACTGCGGCGGCTGGTGGCCGACGGCGCGCTGGGCCCGGTCATCCATGTCCACGGTTCGTACTTCCAGGACTGGCTGTTCAAGGACACCGATTACAACTGGCGCCTGCTCCCGGCCGAGGGCGGCCGGCTCCGCGCCGTGGCGGACATCGGCACACACTGGATGGACACGGCGGCGTTTGTGCTGGGGGCGAAGATTCGCCGCGTCCTGGCCGACCTGGGCACATTCCACCAGACCCGCCGCCGCCCGTTGGGTGAAGTGCAGACCTTCACCCGGGCCGCGCCCGATCAGCAGTACCAGAGTTACGCCGTGAAGACCGAGGATTTCGCCCACGTGCTGCTCGAATTTGACTCCGGCCCCCGGGGCAACCTGGCCGTATCCCAGGTGGCCGCCGGGCGCAAGAACTGCATCCGCCTGGAGGTCTATGGCGCAAGGCAGTCCGCCTGGTGGTGTTCGGAGGACCCGGAAGTGTTGCACCTTGGTCATCGCGACGAGGCCAACCAAACCGCCGTGCGCGCCACGCCCGCGTTTGGCGACGGCGCGGCGGGCTTCATGGATTACCCGCCCGGGCACGTCGAGGGCTTCCCGGACACGTTCAAGATGCTGTTCCGCGCGGTCTATGGGCACATCGCGGGTAACGGCCAGGGGGCGGGGCTTTTCGCCACGGCCGAGGACGGTCATGCCGAAGTGGCCGTGTGTGAAGCCATCCTGGCCAGCCACAAGTCCCGGACCTGGGCGCGGGTGCGGACTTAGGCGGGCGCGCCGTCCGGGCGGGCGGGGGGCGCAGGACGCGCTTGCCCGTGGGGCGGGGCCGTGGCAATTAACCGGGCATGAACTCCCCGTTTTCGCGGCGCGGTCTCTCCGGGCCCAGGGTCCGGATGGGTCTGGGCTTGCTGTTGGCCTGGGCGGCCGGCCTGGGCGGGATGATGCAGGCGGCGGACGCGCCCGGGGCCGCGGGGTTTTGGCTGCCGCTCTTCAACGGGCGCGACCTCTCGGGCTGGAAAGTGAAGATCAAGGGCTTTCCGCTGGGCGAGAATCACCTCGACACCTTCCGAGTGGAAAACGGCGTGCTGCGCGTGGCGTACGACAAGTACGCGCAGTTCGACGGCAAGTTCGGGCACCTGTTTTTCGCGCAGCCCTTTTCGCACTACCGGCTGCGGGTCGAGTACCGCTTTGTGGGCGAGCAAACCCCGGGCGGGCCCGGCTGGGCGTGGCGCAACAGCGGCCTCATGCTCCACTGCCAGGCGCCCGAGAGCCTGCGTGTGGACCAGGACTTTCCCGTCTCGATCGAGGTCCAGTTGCTGGGCGGCGACGGCCGGGCCGAACGGCCCACCGCCAATCTCTGCACGCCCGGCACGCACGTGGTGCTCGACGGCAAGTTACATACCCCCCATTGCACCAACTCGCGCTCGAAGACCTTCCACGGCGACCAGTGGGTGACCGTCGAGGTCGAGGTCCGTGGGGACGAGCGCATCCGGCATTACGTCAACGGCGAGCTGGTCTTCGAGTACGAGCAACCGCAACTGGACCCGGGCGACGCGGACGCCCGGCGGCTGCTCGAACAGCGCGGCGGGGACAAGCGGCTGCGCGAGGGCTACATCGCCCTCCAGGCCGAGAGTCACCCGGTCGAGTTCCGCAAGGTCGAGTTGATGCCGCTGGCGCCGTGAACCGCCCCGCCCGTCCCAGCCCGGGAACCATTGAGCCATGCAAAAACCCCACATCGCCGCGCGGTCTCCGTTTGTCCAAAAGACCGGCCCGGGCACCTACTGGTGGTGCGCCTGCGGCCGCTCGCAGCAACAACCGTTTTGCGACGGCTCACACCGCGGCACCGGCCTGGGGCCGGTCCAGGTGAACCTCGAGGCGGAGCGCACCGTGGCCTGGTGCGGCTGCAAGCACTCGGGGACGGGCGCGTTTTGTGACGGCACGCACGCCCGCCTGCCCTGAGCCGGAGCGAAGCGTGCTCCGAGCGGGCGAAACGGGCCACGGTCCCGGGGCGGTGGACTGTCCCCCCGCGGCGGCGAGACCGGCTCCCGGGCCCGTTCAAGCGCCAAGCCCGTCGCGTGCGCCGGCGGGCCGGCGCGGTGAGGGCGACAGCACGCGGGAGGCGCGCACCACACGGGTTGGATCAGCCCCCCGGCGCCGGGGCCCGGCCGGTCACAACAGGTTCACCGGGTCCACGTCCATGGTCAGGGTTACGCCCTCGGGCAGCGCCAGACGCGCTTGCAACTCGCCCAGCCGGGGGCTGAGGCGGGTCATCTGCCGCGTGCGCAACATCAGTTGGTACCGGTAAAACGTCTCCACCCGCGGCACCGGCGCGGGGGCGGGCCCGCACAGGATCAGGTCCGGCAGGTCGCGGCCGACCGTCTCCAACTGCCGTCGCACGTGTTCGGCGGTGAACCGGACCTTGTCCTCGTTGCGTCCGCGCAACGTCACCAGGGCGATCCGGCTCCAGGGCGGATACTGCAACTGGCGCCGGAACTCGATTTCCTCCGCGTAGAAACTCGCGAAGTCGTGCCGGCGCGCGCACTGGATGGCGGGGTGGAACGGCGTAAAGGCCTGCACGATCACTTCCCCCTCCACGTCGCCCCGTCCGGCCCGGCCGGAAACCTGCGTGAGCAGCTGGAAGGTGCGTTCGGCCGCGCGGAAGTCCGGCAGGTGCAGGCTCTGGTCCGCGTAGATGATGCCCACCAGCGTCACGTTCGGGAAGTGCAGCCCCTTGGCGATCATCTGCGTGCCCACCAGGATGTCCGTGCGCCCGGCGCGGAACTCGCCCAGGATGCGGCGATAATCCTCTTTGCGCGTGAGCCGGTCCGAGTCCATCCGCTCGAGGCGCGCGCGGGGGAAGAGCCGGCGTAGGATGTCCTCGACCCGCTGGGTGCCCAGGCCGGCGTAGCGGAGGGCCGGGTTGCCGCAGCCCGGCGCGGGGCAGACCGCCGGGGCGGGCTCGACGTGGCCGCAGAGGTGACACCGCAACTGCTGCTCCGGCCGGTGGTAGGTGAGGGCCACGCTGCACTGCGGGCAGCCGGCCACGTAACCGCACCGCGGGCACTGCAGGGCGGTGGCGTAGCCGCGGCGGTTGAGAAACAGGATGGTCTGCTCGCGCCGCTCCAGCCGCGCGGCGATGGCGTCGCGGAGCAGTGGGGAAAACACCGGGATGCCCCGCTCGCGGCGCGCCTCCTGGCGCAGGTCCACCACCCGCACCAGCGGCAGGCGCTGGTGGTCCACCCGCTCGGGCAGTTCGAGCAGTGTGTACTTGCCGCGCCGGGCGTTGAAGTAGCTCTCCAGCGAGGGCGTGGCCGAGCCGAGCACCACCACCGCGCCCTCCTGGCGCCCCCGCCACACCGCCACGTCGCGCGCATGGTAGCGCGGGGCCTCCTCCTGCTTGTACGAGGGCTCGTGTTCCTCGTCCACGATCACCAGGCCCAACGGCTCGACCGGGGCAAACACCGCCGAGCGCGCGCCGATGACAATGCGGGCGCGGCCGTCCCGGATTTTGTGCCACTCGTCGTGCCGTTCGCCGGTCGAGAGGTGGCTGTGCAGCACCGCGACGAGCGTGCGGTGCGGCCCGTGCGAAAAGCGCGCCTTGAACCGTTCGATGGTCTGGGGGGTGAGCGCAATCTCCGGCACCAGCACGATCGCCCCGCGGCCGCGCTCCAGGCAGGCGGCCAGCGCCTGCAGGTACACCTCCGTTTTGCCGCTGCCCGTGACGCCGTGCAGCAGGAACGTCCGGCCCGCCGGGGCGTCCGTGGCTTCTTCGCCAGCGGCGGCACCCGGGGGACCGACCTGGTCCAACGCGGCCACGATTTGCTCGAGGGCGCGGCGCTGGCCGGGGTTGAGCGTCAACGGCACGGTGGGCAGGTAGTGTTCCGCCGCATGGGGGTCGCGTTCGCTGATTTGCGGCGCGATCGCCACCAGCCCCTTGTCCTCGAGCCGGCGCACCGGGTCGGCCGTGGCGCCGGTCAGGCGCAGCAGTTCCTGCAGGGGCAGGCCCTGACGCTCTTCGATCAAATGCCAGAGCTCGCGCTGGCGGGGGGTCAGCCGGGGCAGCGGACCGGTGGGCGGCAGCGGCCGGACAAAGAGTCGTTCCCGCCAACCGGCCTGCTCGCGCCGCACCGCCTCCGGCAGGACGGTCTGCAACACTCGTTCCAGCGGACAGACGTAATAGCTCGCCAACCAGCGAGCCAGGGCCAGGAGTCGCGGGGTGAGCAGGCTGCGCGTGCCCAGCACGCGGAGGACGGGCTTGAGCGGCCGCCCGGCCGGTGCGGCGGCGTCCTCGATCAGCGCGGTCACGCAGCCGAGGACCTGCCGCGCCCCGAAGGGCACCTTGACCCGCGCGCCCACGGCGACGCGGTCGGCCAGTTCGGGCGGGATGGCGTAATCGAAATCCCGACCCAGGGCCAGATCCAGGGTGACGCGGGCGATCATGGGCGCGGTGGCGCGATGGCCGGCAGGTTCCGGGCCGGGCGCGGGCGCGTCAAGCGGGGCGGCACCGGGGTGCCGGGTGGGTGGGCCGGGCTGTTGGGGGCGAGCCGGCGTGTTTTTGCCCCCGCTTTATTCGCTGAAGGGGGAACTGTCCTGTGGTGAATCCGGGTTGTCGCCCGCTGAAGCGTGGGCGCGAGCCGGGGGCACCGGTTCACCGGGGGGGCCGCCGTCTTGCGCCGGCCAATCCGGGGAGCTTGACCGGCGGTGACCGCGGATCAAGCTGGGCACGGCATGGACGCGCTGACGCTCTCCCGCCTCCAGTTCGCCGCGACGGTGTCGTTTCACTACATTTACCCGCCGCTGAGCATCGGGTTGGGCGTGGCGCTGGTGATCATGGAGGCGCTGTGGCTGCGCACGGGCAACGCGCTTTACCACCAGATGGCCCGGTTCTGGACGCGCATCTTCGCGCTGACCTTTGCGCTGGGCGTGGCCACGGGCATCGTCATGGAGTTCGAGTTCGGCACGAACTGGGCGGCCTACTCGCGGTTTGTGGGCGATGTGTTCGGCAGCGCGCTGGCGGCGGAGGGCATTTTCGCGTTCTTCCTCGAATCGGGTTTTCTGGCCGTGCTCTTGTTCGGCTGGGACAAGGTCGGCCGCCGGATGCATTTTTTCTCGACCTGCATGGTGTGTCTGGGGGCGCACTTCAGCGCCATCTGGATTGTCGTGGCCAACTCATGGATGCAAACGCCGGCCGGCTACCACATCGTGCAGACGCCGCTCGGCCCGCGGGCCGAGATCACCGATTTTTGGGCGATGGTGTTCAACCCCTCCTCGATGGAGCGACTGTTTCACGTGCTGTGCGGCTGCTGGCAGGCGGGGGCGTTTCTGGTAGTGAGCGTGGCCGCGTGGTATTTGCTCAAGGGCCGGCACGTGGACTTCGCCAGGGCCTCGATGCGTGTGGGGCTGGCAGTGGGGCTGGTGGCAGCGGTGCTCTCGCTGGTCAGCGGGCACGAAAGCGCGCAGGGCGTGGCGCGAAATCAGCCGGCCAAGCTGGCGGCGTTCGAGGGGCTGTATGAAACCATGCCGCGCGCGCCGCTGGTGCTCTTTGGCTGGGTGGACGAGCAGAACGAGCGGGTCATCGGCCCGGCCATTCCGGGCCTGTTGAGCTACCTCACGCACGGCGACGTGAACGCGCCGGTCACGGGGCTGAAGGCGTTCCCGCCCGAGGACCGCCCGCCGGTGCAGCGGGTGTTCCAGCTTTATCACCTGATGGTGGCGATCGGGCTGGGGATGATCGCGGTGGCAGTGGCCGGGACGCTGCTGTGCTGGCGGGGAATCCTGTTCCGTCACCGCTGGATGCTCCGGGTGCTGGTGTTGTCGGTGCTCGGTCCGCAGATCGCCAACCAGGCCGGATGGTTCGCGGCCGAGATGGGCCGGCAACCGTGGATCGTGTACGGGCTGATGCGCACCGCCGAGGGGCTCTCGCCGGTGGTGACGGCGCAGGCGGTGCTCGGTTCGCTGGTGCTGTTCACCTTCATCTACCTGCTGCTGTTTGCGGTGTTCGTGTACCTGCTCAACGACAAAATCCAGCACGGGCCGGACGTGGCAGACCTTGTGCCCAGCGGCAAGCTGGCCCTGCCGGTGCGGCCCACGGAGGAGGGAGGCGCGGCATGAATTTCCCCGAATGGCTGGACCTGCCCACGGTGTGGTTCGTGCTCATCGGCGTGCTGTTCACCGGCTACGCGATGCTGGACGGCTTCGATCTGGGTGTGGGCGGACTGCACCTGTTCACCAAAAAAGACGAGCACCGGCGGCTGTTGCTCAATGCCATCGGACCGGTCTGGGACGGCAACGAGGTGTGGCTGGTGACCGGCGGCGGGGCGTTGTTCGCGGCGTTTCCGCACGTGTACGCGACGGTGTTCTCGGGGTTTTACCTCGCCTTTGTGCTGTTGCTGGTGGCGCTGATCTTCCGCGCGGTGGCCATCGAGTTCCGGAGCAAACAGCCGATGCGCTGGTGGCGGCAGATGTGGGATGTGGGGTTCGCCGGCGGCAGCGTGCTGTCGAGCTTCCTGATCGGCGTGGCGATGGGCAACATCGCCTGGGGCATTCCGCTGGACGCGCAGGGCGAGTACGCCGGCGGTTTTCTGGACCTGCTCCATCCGTATGCGTTGCTGCTGGGGGTCACGACCGTGGCGCTGTTTGCGATGCACGGGGCGATCTACGCGGCGATGAAGACCGAGGGCGCGTTGCACGAGCAACTGCGCGGCTGGATCAACCGCACGATCATCGGCTTCGTCATCTGCTACGCCGTCACCACCATGGCCACGTTGCTGTACGTGCCGCACATGGCGGCGCGGGTGCGGGCCAACCCGTGGCTGTTCAGCATCGCGCTGGTGAACATGCTGGCCATCGCCAACATCCCGCGCGAGGTCAGCCGGCGGCGGGACGGGCGGGCGTTTGTCTCCTCGTGCGTGGCGATGGTGGCGCTGATGACGCTGTTCGGGCTGGAGATGTATCCGCATCTGATCCGGAGCAACCCGCAACCGGAGCACAGCCTGACGATTTACAACGCCGCCTCCTCGCCCAAGACGCTGGGCATCATGCTGACGATTGCCCTGATCGGCGTACCGGTCGTGCTGGCCTACACGGTGAGCATCTACTGGATTTTCCGCGGCAAGGTGAAGCTCGACCGGATGAGCTACTGAGGCGTTGGCGGGCCATCGAGGGGTGGTTCAAGCGCCAAGGCCCCCGGGGAAGAAGCACAGAGGGAAAAGGATGGCGGGAGCGGCGGGGCTCGAACCCGTAACCTCTGCCGTGACAGGGCAGCGCTCTAACCAATTGAGCTACGCCCCCGCGGAGCAGGGCCAAACTAGGCAACGGCTCACACAGCGTCAATCGGGAATTCGCTTTCCCAGGGGAACGGCCTGGCGAGTTGCTTCGCCACACCTGCCGTGGGTGCTTTTGTGGCAACCGCTCCCGGCGGCAACTGTCAAAACGGGAGGATTGTCACGGGCCGGCGTCGGGCAAGTCCGGCGCTTGACGCGCCCGGACAAGTTTGCGAGCTTGGCGGCGCCGGATTTGGTGTGGGGTCGTAGCTCAGTTGGTAGAGCACCACAATGGCATTGTGGGGGTCAGGGGTTCGAGTCCCCTCGGCTCCACCAAATTTCCCTCCGCAGCCCGCCGGTGGCGAGATCGCCATTTCTCCGTCTGTTTTTCGGCGACTCCGGCCGATACCGTCCTCCTCCGCCGCTCCGGGAGGCGACCGCCCGCCAGCCCTTCCTCCACCGGCCCGGGGTGCGGGCATGGGAAAAACGCTGTTGCGTCGCGCACGGCTTTGCCCTTGGGTTTCGGGCGCATGAAGTTGCGTTTTTGGCGTTACGAGCTGACCCTGGCCCATCGCTGGACCATCGCCCGCGGATTGGGCCCGGGCGGGCAGGGCGGTTGTGACGTTTACCCGGTGGCTTTCATTGAATTGACCGACAAAGACGGGGTCACCGGGCTGGGCGAGGCGGCTCCGTCCTTGCGCTACGACGAAACGGTGGATTCGGTCATCGCCTTCTTCGAGCGCCTCAATCCGTACCATTTGTCCTTTGCCGACCTGGAGGGCAGTCTGCGCTACCTGGGGAGCGTCAGCCCCCGCAATTATTGCGCGCGCGGCGCGGTAAACATGGCGTTGCTGGACGGCGCCGCCAAGCTGGCCGGCCAACCCTTGAACCAGTTCCTGGGCCTGGGCTTTACCGAAGGCCGGCACCGGACCTCGTTCAGCATCGGCATTGCCGAGCCGGAGGAGGTACGCCGAAAAGTGGCCGCCGCGCAGGCCTTTCCGGTGCTGAAGGTCAAGCTGGGCGGGCCCGACGACCGGGCCATGTGGCGCGCCTTGCGGGAGGTGGCGCCAGACAAAACGGTGCGCGTGGACGCCAACGAAGCCTGGAAATCCCGGGAACAGGCCCTGGAAAATCTGGAATGGCTGGCAGCGGACGGGCGTGTCGAGTTTGTCGAACAACCCATGCCGGCCGCCACCCCGCCGGCCGACCTGGCGTGGCTCAAGGCGCACTCGCCCCTCCCACTCATGGCGGACGAGTCCTACGTGTATGCCGGAGACCTGGATCGGGTCTTGGACGGTTTTCACGCCGTGAATGTCAAACTGGTCAAGGCCGGCGGGGTCACGGCCGGCCTGGCCGCTTTGCGCGCGGCGCAGGCGGCCGGCCTCAAAACCATGCTGGGCTGCATGATCGAGTCCAGTGTCTTGATCAGCGCCGCGGCCCACCTGGCGGAACTGACCGACTACCTGGACCTGGACGGGAATTTGCTCATTACCAACGATCCGTACCGAGGCGTGGGCTGCCGCGACGGCGTGTTAACCTTCGCGGAAGCCCCCGGCCGGTCGGGGTTGCAGGTGGCCGCGCGCTGAGCCCGGGCTGTCGTAGGGGGGCACCGGGCAACCGCGGCAACTGGTATCGTTATTGCTAAGTGGTTGGAGGCCTAGTATTCGTTTTCAAAAATGCAGCCGAGGTCGTTCGGGGGAGGGCCCCAACGGGGCCCGGTTTGTGTTGGGATTGTGACAATTGGATGACAGATTCGGGCCGTTTGAGCGAAGTGCCGTAAGTCGTTTTTCCCATGGGACCGGACCGCCTCCAGATGCAGCGCCTGGAGTACAAGTACCTGATCAGCGAGCGTCAGGCCTTGCTGGTCCGGGAGTTTGTGCGCGGCCACCTGGAGCTGGACGAGTACGGGGTCAACCAGCCCGACTGCTCCTACACCATCCACAGCCTCTACTTGGACTCGGACGATCTCAGAACCTACTGGGACACCATCAACGGCAACAAGAACCGTTTCAAACTCCGGCTCCGCTACTACAGCGCCGCGCCGGATGCGCCCGTGTTTTTCGAGATCAAGCGGCGGGTCAACGACGCCATCCTCAAGCAGCGTGGCGGAGTCCATCGCCACGCCGTCCCCCTGCTCCTGGCCGGCCAGTTGCCCGGGCCGGAACACCTGCTCAACAACCAGCCCAAGCAACTGGTCGCCCTCCAGCGTTTTTGCCAGCTCATGCTCGATCTGCGGGCCTCGCCCAAGGCCCACGTGTGCTACCGCCGCGAGGCGTGGATCAGCACCCGCGACAACTCCGCGCGCGTGACGATGGACCGCGAGGTCCTGGTGGCCCCGGAATTTACCGCACGGCTGGGTCTGGAACTGGACGGTCCTGTGCGGCCGTTTGGCCCCCAGGTGATTTTGGAACTCAAATTCACCGGCCGCTTCCCGCGCTGGTTCCAGGACCTGGTGGAAACCTTTGGCCTGTTCCGGGCCTCCGCGGCCAAATACGTGGACGGCCTGACCGAACTGGGCATTGAAAAATTCCAGCGCGGGGTGCATACCCTCCCCTTTGGCGGGCCCAATGGCGCACCCGCCCGGGTCCGGGCGCGGCGACGGGCGGCGGACCTGGAACTGGCCGACTGACGCGACGATGGACTGGTTCTTCCGTGGTGACTATGCCGTGGCCCCCATCAGCGTGCCGCTGCTGGTGCTGGGGCTGACGCTGGCCTTTCTCGGCGGTCAGACCCTGGCCTGGGTGTACATGCTCACCCACAGCGGCCTGTCCTACTCGCGGAACTTCGTGGCCTCGCTGGTGGTCATTCCCGTGCTCACCGCCGGCGTCATGCAGGTGCTGGCCAACAACCTCATCACCGCCTTCGGCATGATGGCCGTCTTTGCCATCGTCCGCTTCCGCAACATCCTCCGGGACACGCTGGACACCAGCTACATCCTGGCCTGTCTGGTCATCGGCATGGCCTGCGGCACCCAGCGTTACCCGGTGGCCGTGGTGGTCACCGTGCTCGTGGCCGCCACGATGTGCTACCTCTGGGCCACGGCCTTTGGCAGCCGCCACCGTTACGACGTCATCCTCAACCTGCACTGGGCGCGGCCGCTGGCGGAGCTGGACGAATTGCGCGCCCTGTTCCACCGCCACAGCCGCCGCACCCACTGCGCCAGCCAGCGTCTCAACGAGGCCTACGGCGGCACCGATCTTTCCTACCGCCTCCTGTTGCGCGACCCCAACCGGCTCGAGGACTTGATCAAGGAACTGCGCGCCCTCCCCGGCATCTCCCGCGTTACCAGCTTGCAGGCGGAAGACGAATCCGAGGTTTAGTCCGGGTCCATGAAACGCCTCCCCCCCATTCCCACCCCCCCGGCCCTGCGCTGGCGCGAATTTCGCATCCGCGTCCTGCCGGTGGTGGTCTTTGCCGCCGCCCTGACCGGAGTGATCTGGATTTGGAACACCCAATTGGCCGCCCCCACCCTGGTGGGCGAAGTCGAGGTCCGCCGCGCCCACGTCGCCAGCATCCGTCCCGGCACCCTGGCCAAGCTGAACGTGGACCGCTTCAGCCCGGTCCGCGCCGGCGATCCCGTGGCCGAGGTCCTGGTCAGCGACCCCCGTTACCTCGAAAGCACCCTCGCCGTGATCAAGGCCGAGACCGAAATCCTCCGTCTCCAACTCGATCCCCTGGTCACCACCGAGCGCGCCCGTGTGGACTTCCAGCGCCTGCGCCTGGAACTGCTCGACCAAAAGGTCCTCCTGGCCTCCGCACAGATGCACCTCCGTTATGCCGAGGCCGAGTACGACCGCATCGCCGCGCTCCGCCGCGAACCGCCCAACATCGTTTCCCAAACCGACCTCGAAATCGCCCTGCGCAACCGCGACAGCCTCCGAGCCGAGGTCCAATCCCGCGAGCGGCTCATCCGCGAACTGGAGACCGACCTGGCCCGCCTTCGGGTCCACCAGCCGCCGGCCGACCCCCAGACCCTCCCCGAAGGCTGGCGCCTGGCCCTCGAGCTCCAGGAACAGCGCCTCAAACAGGCCCTGGCCGAGTTCGGCCCGGTCATCCTCACCGCGCCCATTGATGGCACGGTCAGCACCGTCTATCGCTTCTCCGGCGACAACGTCGCGGCCGGCGAACCCATCGTGACCATCACCGCCACGCACAGCGACCGCATCGTGGCCTACCTGATTCCTCCCTGGCGGGAAGAACCGCAAGTCGGCGCGCCGGTGGAAGTCCGCAGCCGTTCCGGCCCGCGGGCGGCGGGCCAGGCGCGCATCCTCGAGGTGGGCCGTTACCTCGAGCCGGTGACGGCCACCCTGGCCTACCAACTGGGCCTGCGGGCCAGCGGCCTGGCCCAGGCCACCCAGATGGGCGTTCCGCTCAACGCCAACAACCTGCCCGTCCCGGGGCTGCCCCTGGCCATCAGCCTGCCCCCCGGCCTGAACCTGCGGCCCGGCGAATCGGTGGAACTGCGGCTTTTGCCCCCCGCCCATGGCGCCGTTGCGGCGGCCTCCCCCCCCAATTGATCACGGGACCCGCGGCGGAGCCTCCGGCCCCCGGCCCTCGCCCAGCCGTTGGCGCGCAAATGCCAGGGCCGCTTCGCGGTCGGTCAATTCCCCTTCCAACTGCCGCTCGCGAATCTCGGCCAGCAGCGCGCCCAGCGCCGGCCCCGGCGGCAGGCCCAGCGCCAACAGGTCATCGCCCCGCACCAGCGGCGGCCGCAGCGCCGGCTGTTGGCGCAGCGCCGCCGCCTCCCGCGCCATGATCTCGTAGTGCTCCAGACGCCCGTGCGCCCCCAGGCAATCCAGCCGGTGCAGTTCCAGTTCCAGCGCAAAGGTCGGCCGCAACACCATGCGCCGCCGCGTGGCCCGGCGCATGTGAAGCACGTCCTTGAACTGGATGTGATGCTGCACCAGCGCGGCCACCGTTTCGATCTCGGCGTTGGGAAAGCGCAGCCGGCGCAGAATCTCCCGCGCCATGGCCTCGCCCACCTGCTCATGTCCGGGGAACTGGAGCGTGCCGGTCTGCGGGTCGCGCCGGGCGGTCACCGGCTTGGCCACGTCATGCAACAACACGCCCCAGATCAGCGCCGGGGGCGCCTCGGCGGGCAGCAACGCCAGCATCCGGCGCACGTGCTCGTACACCGTGCCCTCCGGATGCCAGGCGGGCGGCTGCTGGCAGGTCTCGCAGGCGGCCACTTCGGGCAGGACCTCCCGCAAGAGCCCGCCGGCCCGCAGCAGCTCCAGCCCGCGCGCCGCGTGCGGCGGGCGAAAAATCTTCAGCAACTCGTCGCGGATGCGTTCCGCGCTCACCCGCCGGATGGCCGCGGCTCCGGCCTGCACCGCCTCCCATGTGGCCGGCTCGACCTCGAAATCCAGTTGCGCGGCAAACCGCACCACCCGCAGCAGTCGCAGGTGATCCTCGGCCAGCCGCGCGGCCGGGTCGCCGATCAACCGGACGCGCCGCGCCTCCAGGTCCGCCCGGCCGCCCACCCAGTCGTGCAGCGTGTCGGTCAGCGGGTCGTAAAAAAGCCCGTTCACCGTCAGATCGCGGCGCCGGGCGTCCTCGCGCGCGTCGGTAAACCACACCGCCTCCGGGCGCCGGCCGTCCCGGTACGCGCCCTCGCCGCGGAACGTGGCCACCTGGAACTCCCCGCCGCGGGTGACCACCAGCATCACGCCAAACTGCCGTCCCACCGGCACGGTGCGGCGAAACAGGGCCCGCACGACCTCGGGCCGGGCCGAGGTGGCGATGTCATAATCACCCGGCTCGCGGCCCAGCAGCATGTCCCGCACGCACCCGCCCACCCAGAAGGCCTCATGCCCGTGGGCGCGCAGGCGGGCCACGATGCCGCGGGCCAGCGCCCGGCGGCGGCGATGGGGCCGCGCGCTCATGCCTCCGACGGTGCGGGGTGCCCACGCCGGAACCGCAGGTACACCAGCCCGCCCGCCAGGCTCCAGGCCAGGCTGCCCGCATAGGCCAGCAGGGAGAGCGACAGCGCCGCGGCGGGCGGCACGTGCACCGCGGGCACGGTCAACGCCAGCACGTACAGGTTTTCGCGCAACCCCAGACCGCTGGGCGTGATCGGGAGCGCCGCGAGGCAGATGATGATGGGCACCAGCACCAGCAGAAAGCGGAACGGAATCTCCAATCCCAGCCCGCGCGCCAGCACCCAGATTTGCAGCACGCAGGCCAGGTTCAACGCCATCGAGATGGCCAGCGCCCGCACCAGCACGCCCCGCTGCCGGCCCAGCCGGCGCATGGCCTCCAGCGCGCGCTCGAGCGTCTCGCCTTTGGGCAGGCGCCGCAGCCAGTGCCGCGCCCCGGGCCAGAGGCGGGACAGCCCGCCCTGAAACGACAGCCCGCCCAGCAGCAGCAGCCCGCCCAACATGCCCAGCGCCACCAGGGCCAGCATGCCCAGCCGGGGTTGGTGCGTGAGCAGGTCCAGGTTCGGCCCCATCATGGCCGCGGCAAACAACAGCATCGCCAGCAACCCCACCAGCCGGTCCACGATCACCGACACCACGGCCTCCGCCTTCCGGTGGTGGGTTTCGGCGGCGGTGTAGTAGGCCTTGACGAGGTCACCCCCGGTCGAGCCGAGCAGAAAGGCGTTGAAGCCGTGCGCCACCAGGCTCAGTTCGAGCACGCGGCCGGGCGGCAGGTCCATGCCCTGGGCGCGCAGCACGCCGTGCCAGCGCACCGCGCCCAGCAGGATCGTGGCGCCCATGAACAGCAGCGAGAGCACGCCCTCCCACGGCCGGATCATCCCCAACACCCCGGCCAGCGCCCGCGGGCCCACCGTCCACGCCAGGTGCACCTGCTGGCGCCAGTCCAACGCCGCCCAGGCGCCGCCCCGGCTTTCGTGGAGTTGCCGGGCCTCGTTGAGAAAAATGGCGTGAACCGCCCAGCCCAGCAGCAACGCGCACACGCCCAGCCGCCAGGCCACGCGTCCCGTGTGGGCCGCCGCCTTCACGTCTCGCCCCAGAGGTTCCGCAGGTGCGCGTAGCCCGCCAGCACCTCCTTGCGGTCCAGGGACGGGCTCAGTTCGATGACCTTGATGTGCTCCGGCTTCACGAAGGGCCGGAGCGCGGCGAAGTCCACCGTCCCTTGGCCCGGCGCCCGGTGATCGCGGCCGGGGAACTCGACGTCGTGGAGGTGAAAGCCGGCCAGTTCGCCGGCCAGGGACTCCAGGTGCAGGGCGTGCTGGATGAAGCCCAGGTTCTCCTTGATTTGGGCGTGGCCGGTGTCATGCCAGTAACGGACCACGCCGCCGCGGAACTCGAAGAAGAAGAACGGGAAGTCGGACTCGAAGGGGACCTCTTCGAGGGCCTCGCGGTTTTCGATGCCCAACAGCAGGCCGCGCCGGCGGGCGGCCTCCTCGACCTGGCGGAGCAGTTCGTAGGCGGCCTCGAGGTGGCGTTCCTTGACCGCCTCGCGGCGCGCCTCGAGTTCCTCGCACAGGCGGCGGTATTTGGGGGTGTCGCGCTGGCCGGCGGCGACCAGCTCGAGCAACCGGTCGGTGTACTCCCGCATCTCGACCCGGCCCAGGTGCAGGACCACCAGCCGGGCCTTCACGCGCTCGGCCAGTTCGAGCGTCTTGAGGGTGTGCCGCAGGGCGTTTTCCCGCTCGCGGTGGTCCAGCGCGGTGAATTTGAAAAGGTTCGGGGCGGCGCGGCTCACGCCCAGCGGCAGCGGGCAGAAGTTGTGCAGGGTGCAAATTTTGATCTCGCCGGCGTCCACGGCCTCGAGGATGCCGGGCACCAGGCTCAGGCGGATGCCGTGGCTGAGCTCGGCGTACTCGAAGCCCAGCTCGCGGATTTCCCGCAACATGGCCCGGCCGTCGGCGTGGCGGTCGGAATTCCAGCAGGTGGACAGGGCGTACATGCAAAGCAAGGGCCGGACACGGGGTTGGACAGCCCCGCGCCCGGCCCTGCACAGAGTGTCCGACGGTTCAGAGCTCGGCGTGGCGGGCGGCCAGCATGGCGTTGAAGCGAGCCACCTTCAGTTTGCGCCGACGCTTCTCGCTGGGTTTCTCGTAATGGCGATGGTTGCGGACCTCCCGCAGGATGCCTTCACGGTCCACCCGTTTCTTGAGTCGGCGCAGCGCCCGCTCCACCGACTCGCCTTTTTTCAGCCGAATTTCAGTCAACGGTATTTTCACATCCTCTCTAAGACCTGGGTCTGACGGTCGGGCAGGACCGCACAGCTCCTTCCGGTCAGGGCGCGTAAGGCTAGAGTTCCCCGCGCGGGACTGTCAACGTCCAAAGCCACCCCCGCCCGGCCGGGGGTGGGCACTCCGGATCAGCCAAAAACTCGCTGGCCGGCAACCGGTTAAGACTGGCTGGCGGGGCGCTTTTACAGCCCCCTGGCCGGCTTGGGGAAGGGTTTTTCGGCGGCCGGACGGCCGGTTTCCGGGCACGTTGAGTGGGCGGTACAGGGCAGGGGCAGGTCGCACGGGGGCTGCGTTGCGGGCGGAAACCGGCTCAGCCCGGTCGGGGTGGGCGGGGCGAGCGGCGGAGGCCGTTTTGGAACCACAGCCGCCAGACCATCCAGAGCGCTTCCCAAACGATCTTGCGCGACATCTTCGAGGTGCCCTGGAAGCGGTCGGTAAAGATGATCGGTACCTCGACCACTCGCAGGCCCTGGCGCCAGATTTTGTGGGTCAGCTCGATCTGGAAGCTGTAGCCGTTGGAGCGCACCTGGGCCAGGTCCACCGCCAGCAGCGCGCGCCGGCGAAAGCACTTGAACCCCCCGGTCGGGTCGCTGAATGGCATGCCCGTGATGGCCCGCACGTACCAGGCCGCGCTCAGGCTCAGCAGCAACCGCGACAACGGCCAGTTGATCACCCGGATGCCCTGCGCGTACCGCGACCCCAGCACCAGGTCGGCCTCCTGCGCCGCGGCCAGAAAGCGGGGGATGTCATCGGGGTTGTGGGAGAAGTCCCCGTCCATCTCGAAAATGAACTCGTACTGCCGCGCCAGCGCCCAGGCGAACCCGGCGCAATAAGCCCGGCCCAACCCCTCCTTGCCGGGCCGGTGCAGCACGTGCACCGCCGGATGCCGCGCCGCCAGCGCGTCCGCCACCTGGCCGGTGCCGTCGGGCGAGTTGTCGTCCACGATCAACAGGTCCACCGGCGTGGGCAGCGCCAGCACGCGCGCGACGAGCGGTTCGAGGTTTTCCCGCTCGTTGTAGGTGGGCACGATGACCAGGGCGTCGTGACTCATGGTTGCGGCCTCCGGTTCAACTTACGGGCCGGGGGGCGGTTTGACGAGCCAAAGTGCCGCGGCCCCGGGCGTTTGCCAAATTCGGGGGCGACGACCCGTCCGGTTTCGCCGGGGTCAATGCGCGGCGCGGATTTTGGCCAGGGCCTCGAGGGCCACCTCCCGGGCGATGGCGTGGCTGACCACCGGTTCGGGGTAATGCTTCCCGAGCACCACGCCGGCCCGGGTCAACACCGCCGGCGGCGCGGCCCAGGGTTGGTGAATCCATTCGGCGGGCAGGCGGGCCAGCTCGGGGACCCAGCGCCGCACGTAATCGCCGTGCGGGTCGAACTTCCGGCCCTGGGAGACCGGATTGAAGATGCGGAAAAACGGGGCGGCGTCGGCGCCGCACCCCGCGGCCCACTGCCAGCCGAGCGTGTTCGCGGCCAGGTCGGCGTCCACCAGCGTGTCCCAGAACCACCGCGCGCCCTCGCGCCAGTCCACCAGCAGGTCTTTCACGAGGAACGACGCCGCGATCATGCGCACCCGGTTGTGCATCCAGCCCGTGGTCCACAGCTCGCGCATCCCGGCGTCCACGATCGGGTACCCGGTGCGGCCGCGCTGCCACGCCTGCAGGCCCGCGGGGTTCCGCCGCCAGGCGAACCGGGAGAATTCCTCGCGCAACGGCGCCGAGGGGGTGTGGGGGAAGTGAAACAGCAGGTGGTGGGCAAACTCGCGCCAGCCCAGCTCGGCCAAAAATCGCCCGTCGCGCCAGGTCGCCGGCGGCAGACCGCGGCGCGCGGCCAGGGCCTTCACGGCGTGCCAGACCTGCCGCGGCCCGATTTCCCCAAAATGCAGGTGCGGTGAAAGCCGTGAAGTGCCCGGCTGGTCGGGCCGGTCGCGCAGGGTGGCATACCCGGCGAAGGCCCGTTCCAGGAAGTCCCGCAAGTTTGCGGCCGCCCCCGCCTCCCCGGGTTGCCAGGCGGCGCGCAGGCCGGCGGCCCAGTCAATGCGCGGCTCGAGTTCGAGGGCGCCCAACGGTTCGGATTTGGGCCAGCGGGCCGGGGCCGGGCAGGATTCCGGTGGCGGCAGGGGTTCGGCCGGCTCGGCCTGGGCGAGGCAATGCCGCCAGAAAGGGGTGAACACTTGGAAGGGCCGGCCGGCCCGGTTTGCCACCGTCCACGGTTCGAACAGCAGCGCGCTGTTGAAGCTCTCCACCTCCAGCCCGTCGGCCCGCAGGGCCTCCTTGACCTGCCGGTCCCGGGCGATCAGCGCCGGTTCGTAGCGGCGGTTCCAAAACACCGCCCCCGCGCCGGTCGCGCGGGCCAGGGCCCGCAACGTGTTCAGGGAATCGCCCTGGCGGATGACCAGCCGGGTGCCGCGGCGCTCCAGCTCGGCCTGGAGCGCGCCCAGGGACTGGTGCAACCACCAGCGCGAGGCGGCGCCGGGCGGCCAGTCGCCCTCTTCCGCGGGCGCCCAGATGAACACGGGAATCACCGGACCCCCGCGCCGAATGGCGGCCCGCAAGGCGGGGTTGTCGCTCAGTCGCAGGTCGAGTCGGAACCAAACCAGACTGGGGCGTGCGGGCATGAAACGGACCGCCATCCGGTCCGGGCGGCACGGTAGCATCCCCTGCCCCGCAGGCAACCCGGCCGGGCCGCGCGGTGCCGCGGCCGGGCCCTCGGAGCCTCGCCGTCCCCGCGGGCAATCTGGAGCCGGTGTTTGCGCGTTCCGCCGAGCCGGCCCAAGGTGCGGTCCGTGGTTGCGAACATGCGCGAGGCGATCTTCCAAACCGAAATCTGGCTGCCCCGGCCGCGCGCGGAGGTGTTTTCCTTTTTCGCCGAGGCCCGGAACCTCGAATGCCTCACGCCGCCCTGGCTGCACTTCGAGATTCTCACCCCGCTCCCGATCCCGATGCGGGCGGGGACCCTGATTGACTACCGGCTGAAGTTGCACGGCGTGCCGCTGCGCTGGCGCACCCGCATCGAGGTCTGGGACCCGCCGGGGGAGTTTGTGGACGTGCAGGTACGCGGCCCGTACCGGCTGTGGCATCACACCCACCGCTTCGAGGAACAGGACGGCGGCACGCTTTGCCGGGACCGCGTGCGGTACTGGCCGCGGGGCGGGGCGCTGGTGAACCGGCTGTTTGTCCGCCGCGACGTCGAGCGCATCTTCGCCTACCGCGCGCAGAAACTGCGGGCGCGGTTCGGGAGTTGAACCCTCGCACCCGCGCGCGGCGTTCCGGGGGCGCAAGACCCGCGCGCCGTTTCCGCCCGCGTGGACACCCGGCCGGCCGCGTGGCCGGCATGTTTGCCTTTGACTCCGCCGCCCGGCCGCGTAGGTGTATCGGGACACGCCCGTGGTGCGCCGGCAAGGCCCGGTAGCCGCCGTGGGCAAAAACGCAACGGAACAACACTGACCATGAAATCCCGCAACATCGCCCTCTACACCACGCTGGGGCTGGGCGCCCTGGCCCTCCTGGCCGGCGCGCGCGTCCTGGCCGCGCCGGAAATCCCGGACGCGTACAAGGTCAACGGCTGGGCCATCGGCTGCCAGGCCTACACCTTCAACCGGTTCACCGCCTTCGAGGCCATCGAGAAAACCGCCGCTGCCGGCGGCAAGGTCATCGAGTTCTACCCCGGCCAGCGGCTCAGCAAGGAAGACCCCAACCTGCGCGTGGACCACAACGCCTCCGACGAGGTCCTGGCCAGGCTCAAGGCCAAGCTCCAGCAGCACGGCATCAAGGCCGTCAACTACGGTGTGGTGGGCATTCCCAACAACGAGGCCGAGGCCCGCAAGGTCTTCGAGTTCGCCAAAAAAATGGGCTTGCGCGCCGTCACCACCGAGTCGGCCGAGTCCATCAACCTCATCGAGAAACTGGTCCGGGAGTACGACATCTGCGTGGCCTTCCACAACCACCCCGGCAGCCTGGACCGGCCCGACTACAAGGTCTGGCATCCGCTCTACATCGCCGGCCTGGTGACCGGGCGCGATCCCCGCATCGGGGCCTGCGCGGACACCGGCCACTGGACCCGCTCGGGCATCAAGCCCCTCGAGGCCCTGCGCGTGCTCCGCGGGCGCATCATCAGCGCCCACCTCAAGGACCTGAACGAATTCGGCAAGCGGGACGCCCACGACGTGCCCTTCGGTCAGGGCGTGTCGGGCATCAAGGAGGTGCTCGACGAGCTCAAGGCCCAGGGCTTCCAGGGCAACCTCTCCATCGAGTACGAGTACAACTGGGAAAACAGCCTGCCCGAGGTGACCCAGTGTGTGGACTTCGTGCGGAATTACGGCAAGTGACCTGAGACTTGCCCCGGTCCAGCCGCCGGTCCGCCGGCGGCTTTATTTTTTTGGCGGCCCGCCGGCTGAAAAAACGGCGGTGACGGCCCGCCGGTGCCGTGCGCTCAGCGGCCTTCCAGGCATTGGACCCGGAAGAACTGTTCCGGCGTGCCCGCCCGGGGTGCCAGCCATTCGGCCAGGCCGAAATCCGCGGTGACCTCGCCCAGGGTTGTGTAAGGGCCGGCGGCCGCGGGGGCGGCTTCGAGGCGGTAGCGGTTGTATGGCGTGGCGGGCCAGGCCAGACGCCAGAAGCGCGCGTCCCAGGCAGCCAGTTCCAACACCAGTGGCGGCGCCCGCCGGGGGTCGGTGCCCAGCAGCGATTCCACCAGATTGCTCTCGCCGTCGCGGTCGGGGTCGTCCGCCGGACCGTATTCCAAGCCCACCCAGTAGTGTTCCTCCCAGGCGTCGTCGAGGCCGTCGCGGTCGGTGTCCTCGATCGGTACGCCGGTCACGGTCAGGTCCAGGGCGCGCACCGTGCCGACCACGCCCGCGCGTTCGTCGCTGACTTCCACCACCCAGTCCCCGGCGGTGGGCTCGAAGAAGTGCTGCACGCTCGAGTAGGTCCAGTCGTCCAGCGGATTGGAGAGGTCCTCGTTGAAGTGCTGCAGCACGCTGCGGGTGCCGGCGGGGGAGACCAGGGTCAGGCGCACATCCCCGCGGCGAGTGTGGGTGGTTTGGACCCGCAAGGTCACGTGCTCGCCTTGGAGCGAGGCGTTCACCGGCAGGACGAAGCGCGCCTTCTCCAGGGTGATCTGGGCGCGGGCTTCCGGCGTTGTGGCCAGCCAGTCGCGCAGGGCCAGGCCGCGTTGGCGGTCCATGAACACCACCGGAATCGGCGAGCGATGCACCTCGACCCCCGTGATGAACAGGCGGTCCGTGGTGCCCACGTTGTTCCAGATGATGACAAACCGCGCCCCCGCCGCGGCGGCGTGGCGGATTTTCTCCACGAAATAATTCTGCCCGCGCTCGATCAAGGCCGCCTTGCCGGTCAGGTCCATCGCGATCGGCTCGAGGGCCAGGCCCACATCCACCAACGGGACGACTGCGGTGGGTTCGTCCACGTGCAGGCCGTCCGCGGGCCAGACCGGGATGGACTGGAGTTCCGGAGGCGGCAGGCGCGGACCGGTCACGCGCACGCGCAGGCCGTCGTCGGGCACGAGCACCTCGCCGCGGAAGCTGGAGGAAACCTCCGTCCGGGGCGGACGGGGACGCCACCACCCGGCCAGGGCGACGGCCCGGCCGGCGTCCGGCACGCCGAAGCCCACGTGGTGGTTGACCCGCAGGCCCGCGGCGTTGGTGCGCTGGGCGGGGTCGGCGGGGTCGAGCTGGCGGGCGGACAGGATCAGCAGTTGCTGTACATCGCGCCAGGTCAGGGCGGGGTTCACGCTCAACAGCAGGGCGCAGAGGCCGCTGATCTGGGGGGTGGCGCCGGAGGTGCCCTCGAAGCCGGAGCCGTTGAAAGCATAATCGGCCCAGCCGCTCTGCCAGTCCAGGTTGTAGCCCAGGACACCGCTCCGGTCGGTGGTGGTCAGACTGGGGAAGTTGGTCTTCACGCCGGGGAGGATTTCCACGTTGCGGTCCGCGCTGAAGGCGGCCACCAGCACGCACGCCCCCGGGGTCGAGTAACTGGTCACCTGGCCGTTGGCCCGCACCGCGCCCACGGTGATCACGCGCGGGTCGTTGGCGTAGGCGTCGTCGTTGGCGTTGTTGAGCTGGAGGCGCTCGTTGCCGGCGGCGCGCACCATGATCACGCCGCGGCCGTCCCGGCCGTGGCGGAGGGCGTTGGCGATGCCCTGGCTTTCGAGCACGCCCACGGAGAGAAACGCCCGGTCGGCGTTGCCCCAACTGTGGTTCTGCACCCCCACCACGTTCGAGGCGTACTGGAACATCCGGCGTGCCTGCAGCTCGTCCAGGAAGCTGCCGTCGGTGTCGAACACCACCCAACTGGCCAGCCGCGCGGCCGGGGCCACGCCCGCCACCCCGCGCCCGTTGCCGGCCCGCGCGGCGATCAACCCGCCCACGGCCGTCCCGTGCCCGGCCAGACTGCCGGGGTGGGCGCCGTCGGGGGTGTCCCGGAAAAAGTTGTAGTGCGGCGCGCCGGCCACCGCTTCCTGCAGGTCTTCGTGGGTCACTTCCAGGCCGTCATCGCCCTGGGCCACCACCACGCCCGCCCCGCGGGTCACGGCCCAGGCGGGGCGCAGGTTCAGGTCGAAGCCCAGCCGGGTGCCGGTGTTGGTGTCGCGGTTCTCCAGATGCCACTGGCGGGGAAACAGCGGATCGTTCGGGCGCGGGGCGAAGCCGCCGTGCAACTTGACCGGCCGGCGGCGCACCGGGTGACTCACCGTGACGCCGGGCCGGGTGGCCCAGTCCGCCGCCAGCCGCGCGGCGGTGAGGGCGTCCGGGGCCTGGAGCACGAACACGTTCGAGTCGCACCCCTCGCTGACGTGCAGCGGTCCGGCGGCGAGCAGGTCGGGCAGGTCGTTGGTTGCGCGCAACTGCACCACCACCTGGCGGCCCAGCCAGAGTGCGTTGGGGCCGCCGTCGGCCGGCCGGGCGCGAATCCAGAGCGGGGCCGCCGCCCGTGCCCGCGCGCCCTCTTCCGCGACCTCGAGCTGGTAGGCCACGCGCCGGGGCTCGCGAAATTCGAGCACTTCAGCCGCAGTCAAGGTGCCGGCGGCGAGGACGACCAGCGTCGGAAAGCCCGGGAGAAATCGGTGGAGGAACGGGTTCAAGGCAGGCAGGGTTTGGGTGAACAGGTGCGGGCGCGGCGTCATTTCAGGCCGGGGCCAGAGGGTTCAACACGTCATGGCCGGCCGCCCGGTAGCGCCGGACCAGCGCCCGGGTGAGCAGTTCCTTGGCCCGGTGCACCGCCGCGGTCAGCGACCGGCCCCGCGCCAGCCAGGCCGTGATGGCCGCCGAGTAGGTGCACCCGGTGCCGTGGGTGGAAATCCCGGTGACGCGGGGCGCGCGCAACAGCCACTCGGTCCGGCCGTCGAAAAACACGTCCACCGCCTCGCGCAGGCCGCGGAGGTGGCCGCCCTTGACCAGCGCGGCGCAGCCCCACCGGGCGTGGATGGCCCGCGCCGCGGCCCGCAGGTCCTCGACCGAACGCAGCGTGAGGCCGGTGAGGATTTCCGCCTCGTCGAGGTTGGGCGTGACCACCGCGGCCCGGGGCAACAGTTCGTCCGTCAGCGCGCGCACGGCGGCCGGTTGCAAGAGGCGCGCGCCGCTGCTGGCCACCATCACCGGGTCCACCACCAGCGGCGGCCGGCGGCCGTTGGCCCAGAAGGCCGCCACTTCCCGGATGATGGCCCGGTGGAACAGCATGCCCGTCTTGGCCGCGCGCGGGGGCAGCTCGGCGAAGAGGGCCTCGAGTTGCGCCCGCACCAGGGCCGGCCGGCACGCGGCGATGGCCCGCACCTCGCGCGGGTTTTGCGCGGTCACGCAGGTCAGCACGGACGTGCCGTGCACGCCCAGCGCCGCAAAGGTCTTGAGGTCCGCCTGCACGCCCGCGCCGCCGCCGCTGTCGGAGCCGGCAATGGTCAGGGCCACGGGTCGGGTGGGTGATTTGTCCACGGGTTGAGTGTAGCGGGTTTCGCCGGTTTGTCAGGCGGTTTCACCCGCGAGCAGCCGGTCCGCCACCCGGCGGTGAACCGCGGTAAAGGCCAGCGCGGCCAGCCCGCGCCGGGACACCCAGCGGCCGTCCGGCGACCGGACCGCTCCGGGCGAGGCGAAGTCCACCCGAAACACCTCGACCTCGAGCCGGTTGGTCGTGATGCTGTGCCGCAATTTCAGCCACGGCCGCGCGGCGCCCACGTCCGCGCCGAACAGCCGCCGGGCGGCGGCGCGCGGGGTCGTGCCGGCGGGGACCTCGAGGTTGGGGAACTCCCACAGGCCGGCGTTCACGCCGCGGTCCGGCCGCCGCCACACCAGCCAACGGCCGCGCCGCGCGCCCACAAACACCAGCACCCGTCGGCGCCGCACCGCCGGGGGACGCGCCTTCCGGGGCAGACGCGCCGTCCACCCCCGTTGCCGGGCCACGCAGCCGGAGGCGAGGGGACACACTTCGCAGCGCGGTTGGCGCGGGGTGCAGACCGTGGCGCCCAGTTCCATCAGGGCCTCGTTCAATGCCCCGCACGGGCACTCGGCCACGCGTCGGGCCCGCCAGTCGTGCGCGTCCACCGCGGGCGGTGTCCCGGCGCCGCGGGCCGCCGCGCGCACCAGCGTCTCGGCCAGCGCCCAGAGCCGGCGCTGGGTCGGGGCGCGGGTGACGAGGTCCCGCAGGCCGAAAACGCGGGCCAGCACGCGTGTCACGTTGCCGTCGAGCACGGGCGTGGGTTGGTTGAAGGCCAGGCTGCAAATCGCGCCGGCGGTGTACCGGCCAATGCCGGGCAGGCGCAGTACGGCCGCGAAATCGCGGGGGAAAACGCCGGCGTGCTCCCGGCAAATCTGGCGGGCGGCGCGGTGCAGTTGGCGGGCGCGAGTGTAGTAGCCCAGGCCTTCCCAGAGCTTGAGCACGCGGTCCAGCGGTGCGCGCGCCAGGGCCGCGAGGTCCGGCAGCGCGCGCCGCCAGCGTTCCCAGTACGGGATCACCGTGGCCACCTGGGTTTGCTGGAGCATGACCTCGGCGATCCAGACCGCGTACGGGTCGCGCGTGTGGCGCCAGGGCAGATCGCGGGCGTGTCCGGCAAACCACGCCAGCAGCGGTCCCACCAGTTGTTCCGGTTCCGGCACGGCGGCAGCCTAAGCGCTCGCCGCTCCCGGCCCAAGCCCCGACCCGCCCGCGCGCCGGCGGCCCGCCGCTCGACAAGCCAACCCGCCCCGCCTAACGTGCGGGCGTGGCCGCCCCGCCCACCACGTTGACCTTCGAACTGACGCCCCCGCAGGCGGCCGCCCTCGAGCACTGGTTGCGCGAGCGCCACGCCGCCTTCCGCGAGGTGCCCCACGCCCGCTTCGCCGCCGAGAAGGACGGCACGCAAATCGTGTTTTACCGCAGCGGCAAGCTGGTGGTGCAGGGCCGGGGGGCGCGGGACTTCGTCGAGTTCGTGCTCGAGCCGGAAATCCTGCACGAGGCGCGCCTGGGCTACGAAAACGTGCTCGACCCCGACCGGCTCCAGCCGCGCATCGGCGTGGACGAAAGCGGCAAGGGCGACTTCTTCGGCCCGCTCTGCGCGGCGGGGGTGTACGTGAACGAGGCGGTGGTGCGCGCCTGGCAGGACGCCGGCGTGCGCGACTCGAAGGCCGTCTCCAGCGACCGCCGCGTGGCCGAGCTGGCCCGGCTCATCCGCCAGACCCCCGGCTGCGTCTTCACGGTGGTGACGGTGGGCAACGCGGCGTACAACCGGCTGCACCAGAAACTGGGCAGCGTGAATCACCTCCTCGCCTGGGCGCACGCCCGCGTCATCGAAAACCTCCTGGACCAGCGCCACCGCATGAACCCGCCCCCGGTGCGCGCCATCAGCGACCAGTTCGCCCGCGACCCCGGCACCGTGCGGCGCGCGTTGATGTCGCTCGGCCGCGGGCTCGAGTTGGTCCAGCGCCACCGCGCCGAGAGCGACCTGGCCGTGGCCGCCGCCTCGATCCTGGCGCGGGATGAATTCGTGCGCCGGCTGGCCCGCCTCGAGCAGGAATACGGCCTGGCACTGCCCAAGGGCGCGGGTCCGGCGGTGGATGCCGCGGCGGCCGCGTTGGTGGCCCGGCACGGGCCCGAAAAACTGCCGGCGGTGGCCAAAATGCACTTCCGCAACGCCGCCCGCGCACTGGGCCAACCCGAGCCGCCCCGGGGGGAATGGCGGGCGCGCCCCGCCCCACCCGCCCCGCCCGAGCCATGAACCCGGCACCCGAGCAAGGACCCGTACCGCCGCGCCCGCCCCGCGGACCGTGGTGGATTCTGGCCGGGTTTGGCCTGTTGTTCCTGAGCTGGCTGGTCTTCATGGGCTGGCAAATTTGGAAGGTGCGCCACCGGCCGCCGCCGGGCGAGCCGCCCCCGCGGGTCCAACCGGCGCCATGAGGAGCGGGTCGCCCGGCTTCGCCGTTGCATCCGCGGGCCGGTGCGGTTGAATCGGGGCCCCGCGCAACGATGAAGACGCATTACCTGGCCTGCGACCTGGGCGCCGAAAGCGGCCGGCTCATGCTCGGCACGCTCACCGAGGGCCGGCTCGAACTGACCGAAATCCGCCGCTTCCCCAACGTGCCGGTCCGCGCGGGGGACTCGCTGCACTGGAACCTGAACGCGTTGCTGGTGGAACTGATCGCCGGGCTGAACGAGGCTGGCGCGCTGGGCCTGCCCGTGGCCGGCATCAGCACCGATTCCTGGGGCGTGGACTACGTGCTGTACGACGCCGCCGGGGCGATAATCGAGCCGGTTTACCATTACCGCGACGGCCGCACCGCCCGCGGGGTGCAGGCCGTGCAGGCGCGCCTGCCCTGGCCGGAGTTGTTCGAGGAAACCGGCCTCCAGTTCCTGCCCTTCAACACCCTTTTCCAGCTCGGCGCCGAATCCCCCGAGCGCCTGGCCCGGGCGCGGCGGATTCTGGGCGTGGGCGACGCCTTCAACCACTGGCTGGGCGGGGCGGCCCGCTCCGAGGAGTCCCTGGCCAGCACCACCCAGTTGTACAACCCGCGCACCCGCGCCTGGTCGCCCCGGTTGATCGAGGCCCTGGGGCTGCGCGCGGACCTCTTTCCACCCATCGTGCCGTCCGGCACGCGGCTGGGGCCGTTGCGGGCGGAGCTGGCGCGCGCCTGCGGCCTGCGGGGCGTGGAAGTCGTGGCCAGTTGCTCGCACGACACGGGCGCGGCGGTGGCGGCCGTGCCGGGCGCGGGCGAGGATTGGGCCTACCTCAGCTCCGGCACCTGGTCGCTCATGGGCGTGGAACTGCCCGCGCCGGTGATCCACGCCGCGGTGCGCGAGGCCAACTTCACCAACGAAATCGGTTTCGGCGGCTCGGTGCGCTTCCTCAAAAACATCATCGGCCTCTGGATGGTCCAGGAGTGCCGCCGCGCGTGGGCCCGGCAGGGGCAGGAGTACGACTACGCCACGCTCACGCGCCTGGCGGCCGAGGCCCCGCCGTTTGCCGCCCTGGTCAACCCCGCCGACCCGCGCTTCCTCCCGCCGGGCGACATGCCCGGGCGCATCGCGGAGTTCTGCCGCCAGACCGGCCAGCCCGCGCCCGCCACGCCCGGGGCGGTGATCCGGTGCGTGCTGGAAAGCCTGGCCCTGCTCTACCGGCGCACCCTGGGGCAGATCGAGGCGCTGACCGGACGCCGCATTGCCCGGTTGCACATCGTGGGCGGCGGCAGCCAGAACCACCTGCTGAATCAATTCACCGCCAATGCGCTTCAGCGCCCGGTGATCCCCGGCCCGGTCGAGGCCACCGCCGCGGGCAACGTACTGGTCCAGGCCATCGCCCTGGGCCACCTGCCCTCGCTGGCCGCCGCGCGCGAGGTGGTTCGCGCCTCGTTCCCGCTGGCCACCGTGACCCCGGCCGACGCCGCGGCATGGGAGGCGGCCGACGCCCGCTTCGAGACGGTGCTGGCAGCGGCCCGTTGACGCCTTTTCTTCCCGCCCCGCGATGGCCTTTGCCGACCTGGACCCCGTGCCGCCCGTCGTGGCCCTGCTCCAACGCAGCCTCGAGCGCGGTCGGCTGGGCCATGCCTACCTGTTGAGCGGCCCGCGGCTGGAACCGCTCGAGGCCGTGGCCCGCACCCTGGCCAAGACCCTCAACTGCCAGGCCCCGCCCCGGCGCGCCCCCAACGGCCGGCCGTTGGACTGCTGCGACGCCTGCTCGAGCTGCCGGCGGATCGAGCGCGACGTGCACCCGGACGTGCGCTGGCTGCGGCCCGAATCCAAACTGCGGGTCATCCTGGTCGAGCAAATCCGCGCCCTGCTCGAGGCGATTTACCTCAAGGCCACCGAGGCCCCGCACAAGGTGGCCGTGCTGGTGGCGGCGGACCGGTTGAACGTGCAGGCGGCCAATGCCTTCCTCAAAACCCTCGAGGAACCCCCGCCCGGCTGCGTGCTGCTGTTGCTGACCACCGAGCCCGCCCGCGTGCTGGAAACCATCCGCTCCCGCTGCCTGCGCCTGGAGTTCGGGCTGGACGTCGCGCCGCCGACCGATCCCGCCCTGCTCGCCTGGCTGCACCGCTTCACCGAGCGGGCGGCCGCGGGCGCCGGCGGACTCCTGGTCCGGTACCAACTGCTCGACCTGGTGCTGGCCGCGTTGACCGCCCGCCGCGAGGCCGTGCAGGAGGCCCTCAAGAGCCGCTCGCCACTCGAACGGTACGAGGACCTCGAGCCGGCCCTGCGCGAGCAGTGGGAGGCCGAGCTGGCCGCGGCGGTCGAGGCCGAGTACCGCCGCCAGCGCAGCGACCTGCTGGCCGGCCTCCACGCCTGGCTGCGCGATGTCTGGCTCCTGACCCGGGGTTTGGGCGAGGGCCGCCTGCACCTGCCGGACCTTTCCGCCGCGACCGCCACCGTGGCCCGCCGGCTCACGCCCCGGGCGGCGGAGGAAAACCTGCGCGTGCTCGAACGCACCGAGCGGGTCCTGGCCGGCACCAACGTGCAGGAGGCGCTCGCGCTCGAGGTCTGCCTGCTCCAGCTGCAGCTTTGAGGCGGGGCGGCGCGGTGGGGGGCAACCGGCCCCGCCAACCCTCCCGGCGCCGCCGGCACGCCGCGTCGGCCCGGGGCGCGGCCCACGGGGCTTGTACCTCCACCGGCGCGCCGCGGCGCCGGATTCAAAAAACCTGCGGCACGCCTTCTTCGAGGATGCGCAGGTGGGACGCCACCCCTGCGCGGCGGGCCAGTTCCCGCAGGCGGCGCGGGGGTTCTTCGAGGTCCTCGAAGGAGAGCCGGAACGTGCCGTAGTGCATGGGGACCAGCCAGCGGGCGCCCAGTTCGCGAAAGGCCCGCAGGGCGTCTTCCGGGCCCATGTGCACGCGGCGCAGGCCCTCGGGTTCGTAGGCGCCGATGGGCAGCAGGGCGATTTCCGGTTGGCCGCGCCGGCCGATTTCCCGGAAGCCGTCGAAGTAGGCGCTGTCGCCGGCGTGGTAGAGGCGGCAGCCCTGGTGCTCGATGAGGAAGCCGCCGTAGCCGCGGTGGTGGTCGCCCAGGGTGCGCGCGCCCCAGTGCTTGGAGGGGGTGAGGGTCACGTGCAGGCCGCGGCGGGAGAAGGTCTCCCACCACTCCAGTTCGAGCACCCGGTCGAAGCCCAGGCCGCGGGTCAACTCGGCCACGCCCCAGGGGGCGATGGCGATGCGGGGGCCGGGCAGGCGGCGCAGGGTGGGTTTGTGGAAGTGGTCGAAGTGGGCGTGGCTCAGGAGCACCACCTCGGCCGCCGGCAGGTCCTTGAGGTGCAGTCCGGCGTGGCGCACCCGCTTGAGCAGGAACAGCCAGTTGGCGAAGTTCGGGTCAATGAGCACGTTCAGGTCCGTGAACTGGACCAGGAACGAGGCGTGGCCGATCCAGGTCACGGCCACCTGCCCCTCCTTGAGCTGGGGGGGCACGAACAGGCGCGGCTCGCCCCGGCGGCGGGTGCGGAGGGATTTCCACAACACCTCCCGGAAGAAGCGGCGCGGCTCGAAGGCCTTGCTGGGGGTGAGGTCCTTGAACGAGCGCGGCAGGCGCCGGGGCGACGCCGCGGGGGGGCGGTCGGGATCGGGCGTGCTCACAGGAGGCGGGGCTGCCGGTCGGTGGCGGGGGTCAGGCCGAGTTTGCGGTAGCTCAACTCGGTGGCCATGCGCCCCTGGGGCGTGCGTTTGAGGTAGCCTTCCATGATCAGGTACGGTTCGTACACCTCCTCGAGGGTGTCGGGTTCCTCGCCCACGGCCACGGCCAGCGAGCCCAGCCCCACCGGGCCGCCGCCGAACTTGACCAGCACGGCCTCGAGGATGCGCTTGTCCATGTCGTCGAGCCCGTCCTGGTCAATCTCCAGCAGCGCCAGCGCGCGGTCGGCCAGGGCGGCGTCCACGCGCCCGTTGCCGCGCACCTGGGCGTAGTCGCGCACGCGGCGCAGGAGGTTGTTGGCGATGCGCGGGGTGCCGCGGCTGCGCCGGGCGATCTCGAAGGCGCCGGCCTCGTCAATGGCCACGCCGAGGAGTTTGGCGGAGCGGAGCACGATGCGCTGGAGGTCGGCCGCCTCGTAGTAATCGAGCCGCTCGCGCACGGCGAAGCGGGTGAGCAGCGGCGCGGTGAGCAGGCCGCTGCGGGTGGTGGCGCCGATGAGGGTGAAGCGCGGCAGGTTCAGCCGCACGCTGCGGGCGTTGGGGCCCTGGTCAATGATGATGTCCAGCTTGAAGTCCTCCATCGCCGGGTAGAGGTACTCCTCGATGGTCTTTTGCAGGCGGTGGATTTCGTCAATGAACAGCACGTCGCCCTCTTCGAGGTTGGTGAGCAGGCCGGCCAGGTCGCCGGCCTTTTCGACCGTGGGTCCGCTGGTGCTCTTGAGGTTGGCGCCCATCGCCTTGGCGATGATGTGGGCCAGGGTGGTCTTGCCCAGCCCCGGCGGACCGCTCAGGAGGATGTGGTCCAGGGGCTCGCCGCGCTGCCGGGCCGCCTGGACGGCGATCTCGAGCCGCTCCTTGACGCGCGCCTGGCCGGTGAACTCGGCAAACAGCGACGGGCGCAGGGTCAGGTCCAGCGCCGTGTCGGGCTTGCTCAGCACTCCGGAAATCAGCCGCTCGGCCATGACCCAAGCTTGGGAAAACGTTCCGGCCCGAACAAGGTAAAAACCGGCGGCCCGGCGCGCGCCCGGTCCACCCGGTTTACCCGGGAGGCAGAAAAAAGGCCCCGGGCCGCGCGGGCGCCGGGGCCTTGCGGGCCGGGAAGGATTACGCCTTGCGGGCCAGGTCACCCGCGGCGCCGGGCACGTCGTGCGGGATGACCAGGGTGCCGTTCGAGCCGGCGTCCTCTTCCGGGATGCGCATGGCGTAGAAGGAGCGGTACACGAAGACCAGCGCCACCAGGAAGAAGACCGCGCCGATGCCGGTGCGGGCGGTGTGGTTGGTCATGGTGACGGCGATCTCGGTGGCCAGGAGGCCGAAGAGGGTGGTGAACTTGATCACCGGGTTCATGGCCACGGAGGAGGTGTCCTTGAAGGGATCGCCCACGGTGTCGCCCACCACGGTGGCGGCGTGCAGTTCGGTACCCTTCTGGCGGAGGTCCACTTCCACGATCTTCTTGGCGTTGTCCCAGGCGCCGCCGGCGTTGGCCATGAAGATGGCCTGGAACAGGCCGAAGAAGGCGATGGCCACCAGGTAGCCGATGAAGAAGTACGGGTTGAAGAAGGCCAGGGCCAGCGCCAGGCAGAAGATGGCGATGAAGATGTTCCACATACCCTTCTGGGCGTAAATGGTGCAGATGCGCACGACCTCCTTGCTGTCCTTTTCCGAAGCGGTCGCGGCGTCGAGCTTGAGGTGCTCCTTGATGTACACCACCGCGCGGTAGGCGCCGGTGACGACCGCCTGGGTCGAAGCGCCGGTGAACCAGTAGATGACCGCGCCGCCGACCAGCAGGCCGAGAATGACCTGGGGCTGCACCAGGCTGAGGCTGGCGATCACGTTGCCGAACAGGTTTTCGAGCAGAATGATGATGCCGAAGACCATCGTGGTGGCGCCGACAACCGCCGTGCCGATGAGCACCGGTTTGGCCGTGGCCTTGAAGGTGTTGCCCGCGCCGTCGCCCTTTTCGAGCAGGTACTTGGCGTTCTCGAAGTCCGGCTTGAAGCCGAAGTTCCGCTCGATGTCCGCGGCGATGCCCTCGCGCCGCTCGATCCGGCTCAGTTCATAGACCGACTGGGCGTTGTCCGTGACCGGCCCGAAGCTGTCCACCGCGATGGTCACCGGGCCCATGCCCAGGAAGCCGAAGGCCACCAGGCCGAACGCGAAGATGGGCGCGGCAAAGCCGTATTTGGCCGGCATCAGCGCCGTCAGAGACGGATGTTGCGAGGCCAGGTAGGCGATGAACATCAGCAGCACGATCGCCAGGCCCATCCAGAAGGCGGAGAAGTTGCCGGCCACGAAGCCGGACAGGATGTTCAACGAGGCGCCGCCGTGGCGCGAGCAGTTGGTCACCTCCCGCACGTGCCGCGAGGTGGTGCTGACGAAAATCTTGGTGAACTCGGGGATCAAGGCGCCGGCCACGGTGCCGCAGGAGATGATGACCGAGAGCACCCACCACAACGCCGGTTGGGCCGCGCCGGTGGCATCCTTGAAGTCGCCCAGCAGGAATTTGCTGGCCACAAAGGTGATCAGGATCGAGACCGCCGAGGTGATCCACACCAGGTGAGTCAGCGGCGCCTCGAAGTCAAAATCCTTCAGCGCCCCGTACTTCGCGCGGCTGAGGGCCTGGTTGGTGAAGTACGACACCAGCGAGGTCACGATCATCAGCGCGCGCATCACAAACAGCCAGATGATCAGCGTGGCGCAGATGGCCGGGCTGGCCGCCAGCGCCAACGCCAGAAAGGCGATCAGCGCCACGCCGGTCACGCCGTAGGTCTCGAACCCGTCGGCCGTCGGCCCCACCGAGTCGCCGGCGTTGTCCCCGGTGCAGTCGGCGATCACGCCCGGGTTCTTCGGATCGTCCTCGGGCAGCTTGAAGACGATCTTCATCAGGTCCGAGCCGATGTCGGCGATCTTGGTGAAGATGCCGCCGCAGATGCGCAGGGCGGCGGCGCCGAGCGACTCGCCGATGGCAAAGCCGATGAAGCACGGCCCGGCCAGGTCGCCCAGGAACACCAGGATGCAGATCATGAAGAACAGCTCCACCGCCACCAGCAGCAGGCCCACGCTCATGCCCGAGCGCAACGGGATGCCGAGGGTGGCCAGCGGATGGCCCTGCAGCGCGGAGAAGGCGGCGCGCGAGTTGGCGATGGTGTTGATGCGGATGCCGAACCACGCCACGCCGTACGAGCCCAGGATGCCCAGCACCGAGCAGGCGAGGATGATGAGCACCTTGCCCGGGCGCTCGTGCTGCAGGCCCATGAAGTAGTAGATCATGCAGGCGGCGATCAGCAGCCAGAGGATGGCCAGGAACCGACCCTGCTGGATGAGGTAGGTTTTGCAGGTCTCCCAGATCGTGTGCGAAACCTGACTCATCACCGGATGCACCGGCAGCGCCCGCGTCTGGACGTATTGCACCAGGCCGAACAACGCCCCGATGGCGCAGATGATTATGCCCAGGTACATCAACGTGACGCCGCTGACACCGCCCAGCCCCGGGAAGCTCACCTGGTCCAGCGGGGGGATTTTGATGTCGGCTTCGCTGGCGCGCGCCGCCAGGGGGACCAGCGCCAGACCTGCCAGGGTCAGCAGCCGTGGGAGAATCAGGGTTCGGTTCAACATAGGTTCGGTTCGATGGCCAAGGTCTGATGCAAAAAGCGGCCGAAACGGCCGTTCACCGCCAAGGCACGTAGGGGAGCCGCCGCGGGGCGTCAAGTTTCTTTGCCTGTCGAAATCTCCCCCGCCGGTGCGGCCCGCCCGGCCCCGGCGCCCCGCAAGCCTAGACCCCAACGGCCGGCCGGCTCGGCGTTTCTTGGCTTTCTTCCGCCTTTTTTTGTCGCCGCTCCGGCCGCGGATGCCCCGGTGCCGCCGCCCCCGGCCCAGCCGTGGCTCCATAAATGCGCGGCTGCTGTCTCGCTGTTTTTCAGGTCGGCGGAGTGGCGGGCTGGTGGCGGGTGCTGCGGGTTTGTAAGCCGCGACCCCTCGGGCGGGGAGGCCTGCGCCACTTCTGACGTGGGAAATATCCGGGCTAAATCTCCCCGGATCCTGCACCGCAGTGCGCACAGCGTACCGGCGGCACGGGGCGCTGTGCGTGATTGATCTGTTCCAACCGCCCGCGCCGGGCCGCGAAACAGGCCGGGCAATCGGAAAAAACCTCCAGGTCCCACAAATCGGCGAAGACCCGACCCTGCGCTGGCCGCAGGCTGCGGTCCAGCGCCGCCTCGAGGGTGGCCAACCGCGGCGGGGTGAATTGCCCGGCCGCCGCCAGCGCCTCGAGTGCCCCGTTGCCGGGTCGGGTGGGGATCAATACGGCCACGGTGGCGCCGCACGCGAAGGCGAAATCCACCGACCGGACCGCCGCCTCCACGGCCCCGTCCGGCGGCGCAAACGGCGGTTGCACCAGGATGAACACTCGCAACGCCACCCCGTGCTGCCGCAAGAAGTCCGCGGCGCGGCGGAATTGTTCGAGGCTCACCCGCTTGTTGAGCCGGGCCAGGACCTCCGGGTCGGCGGTTTCCAGGCCCAGCGCCACTTCGAGGACGGGGGGGGGGCGCTGGCGGGCCGCGGCCGCCACGCGCAGTTGCTGCTGAAATTCGAGCACGCGCCGGCCCACCAGGTTGGGGTGGCACTCGACCACCAGCCGGGCAAAGCCCGCCACCTGCGCGGCAAGGGCCGGGTAATCCGTCGGCGGCACCGCCCACGGGTCGAAGAAGCTGCCGCTGTTGTAAAGCTTGAGGCATCCGCCCAGCACCGCCGGGTCCGCCCCGGCCAGGGCCAGGGCCACCTGCCGCGGAATCCGCCCTGGCGGCACCCGCCCCGGCACGGTGCCCCGCCACAAATCGCACATCACGCACCGCCAGGGACACTCCCGGCTGGTGAGCAGGACGGTCAGCCCGGGCACCACGCGGCCCGCCGCGTTCCGCTCGTGCTCCACAAAAAACGCCCGGGGTCGGCTCAGGTCATGCTCCGGCCGCGGCCCGCGCCGGGCGAGCACCCAGCGGTCGCGGGCCGGGCCGCCGGCCGGGTAGGCTTCGGCGGGCGGCGCAGCCGGCCGGGACACAGGTGGGGCGCGGAGCATGAGGGCATGGTGAAGGCCTCTTCGGGCGAGGCAAGCCCGGCGGTTGACTCGATGTTCAACAGGGGAAATGTTTTGCTCGCTCCGCGCGACTGGCTAGACTGCGCCTCGCTGCAGACAACCTTTGGCATTTCCTCGTGAAGACGACCCTCCCCAACCGTTCCTGGAAATTCTTTCGTGCCGGCGGAGTTGACCAGGTGCACTTGGACAGCGGTGCCGACCTGCTGGCGCTCGATCAGTTGGACCAAAAGCTCTGGGTGGCCCTGGCCTGCCCGACCAGTGGGCTGGAATTCGATGCCAAAACCCTGGCCCTGATTGATGACGACCGCGACGGTCGCATCCGGGCGCCGGAATTGATCCGGGCCGTGCAGTGGACGGGTCGCCTGCTCAAGCATCCCGACGATCTGCTCAAGCATTCCGACACCCTCCCCTTGGACGCCATCAACGAGGCCATCCCCGAAGGCCGCACCCTGCTCGCCTCCGCACGCCTCGTCCTCGCCGCCCTCGGCAAACCCGACGCTCCCGCCATCTCCCTCGCGGACCTGGCCGACACCCAGCGCATCCTGGCGACAACCGCCTTCAACGGGGACGGTGTCATCGTGGCCGAGTCTGCCGAAGACGAGGCCACGCGGGCGCTGATCGGCGACATCATTGCCTGCCTGGGCGCGGAGACCGACCGTTCCGGACGGCCCGGCGTGAGTCAGGCCAAGGTGGATCAGTTCTACACCGAATGCGCGGCCTGGGATGCCTGGCTCAAACAGGCCGAGGCGGATGCCGCCACCGTCCGTCCCTTGGGCGAGGCCACCGCCACGGCCGTCGGCGCCTGGCAGGCCGTGAAAGCCAAAGTGGACGATTACTTTGGCCGCTGCCGAATGGCCGCCTTTGACCCGCGAGCGCAGGCGGTCCTCAATCGCGAAGAGAAGGAGTACCTCGCTCTGGCCGCCCGGGATCTTTCGCTTACGGCCGACGAGATTCGCGGTTTCCCGCTGGCCGCGGTCGCTCCGGGTCAGCCGCTGCCGCTCAAAGCCGGTGTCAACCCCGCTTGGGCCGCCGCCCTCGAGAGCTTCTCCGTCGCCGCCGTCCAGCCGCTCCTGGGCGACCGGGAGGCCCTCACCGAAACCGACTGGGTGGCGCTTTGTGCCCGATTGGCGCCGGCTGCCGCCTGGCTGGCCGCCAAACCCGCCACCGCCGTGGAAAAGCTGAGTGCCGCCCGCATCCGTGAAATCCTCGCCGGGATCGGCAAGGACACGTTGGCCGCACTGATCGCCCGGGACAAGGCCGAGGACGCGAAGGTCCGGGACATTGCCGCGCTGGAGAAGCTGGTGCGCTTCCACCGGGACCTGCACTTGCTCTGCCAGAATTTCGTCAATTTCAAGGACTTTTACGGGCGGGTGCAGCCCGCCGTCTTTCAAGCGGGCACGCTGTATCTGGACCAGCGGGCCTGCGAGCTGTGCCTGCGCGTGGAGGATGCCGGGCGCCACGCCGCCATGGCGGCGCAGGCGGGCACCTACCTGGCCTACTGCGATTGTACCCGCAAAGCCACGGGCGAGAAGATGCAGATCGTGGCCGCCTTCACCAACGGCGATTCCGACAACCTCATGGTGGGGCGCAACGGCATCTTTTACGACCGCCAGGGGCGCGACTGGGATGCCACGATCACCAGAATCGTGGACAACCCCATCAGCATCCGCCAGGCCTTCTGGGCCCCCTACAAAAAGCTGGTGCGCTTCATCGAAGAGCAGATTGCCAGGCGCGCCGCCGCCGCCGAGGCCGCATCCGAAGCCAAACTGGCCAGGACCGCCGAGGCTGCCGCTCAGGCGGACAAGACCCTCCCCGCGGCCAAACCCGAACCCAAGAAGGTGGACGTGGGCACCGTGGCCGCGCTGGGCGTGGCGTTCGGGGCCCTGGGTACCGCCTTTGCCACCCTGGCGGCCTACATCACGGGCCTGCTCCAACTGCCCTTCTGGCAGGTGTGCCTGGCTGTGGCCGGGCTGTTACTCCTCATTTCCGGGCCGTTCATGGTCATGGCCTGGCTCAAATTACGGAAGCGCAACCTGGGTCCCCTGCTCGACGCCAACGGCTGGGCCGTGAACACCCGGGCGCGCATCAACGTGCCGCTCGGCGCCTCGCTGACCCAGGTGGCCAGGGTGCCGCTCGGGGCGGTGACCGGCGCCGGTGACGCCTTCGCCGAACGGCCTTCGCATTGGCCCAAGCTGCTCGGTCTCCTTCTGGCCGTGTGCTTCCTCTACAGCCTCCTCAACAGCTTCGGCTGGATCCACCGTCTCTCCGGTGGGCGCCTGGGTCAGTCCACCGGGGAAATTCAGCGTCGCGCCCAGGCCGCCAGGGACCAGGCCGCCGGGAAGAAAACTGCAGAAGCCACCGCGGCTGCCGTGACTGCAGGAACCAACGCCCCGGCCACCAAGTAAGCGTCGGCGTTTGCGCGGCCGCGCGGCCTCCGGCGTCCGGGGTGCCGACCGGGAGGTGCGGGTCTTGTGGGGTGCGACTGGCAGCGGCCGCGATGGGCCCGGCCGTCCGCCCTCACCACGCCCGGAGCCGGTAGAAGCCCTCCGGCCCCGCGGGTCCGGCCGACGGCACCGTCCACCGGTCCGCGGCGAGGATTTCCGAGAGTGGCGCAAACGGGTCGTCCAGCCGCGGGGTGTATTGCACCTGGATGACCCGGCCGGGCCCCTGCCAGCGCAGCTCGAGCCCGCCGGGAGTACGCACCGGCAGTTGCAGTTTTGGCGGCCCGGCCGGCGGAACCGCATCCGAGACCACCCAGAGGCCTTCGAGGCCGAAGTTGGCCAGGTCCTCCAAAGGCTGGAAGGGCCGCACCAGGTCCAGATTGCGCGCCACGAGGTAGCCGCGGTCGCTGAGCAGGTCGCCGTCGGTGATCGGGCCCAGGCCGGCGTCCATGAATCCTTCCTCGACCGAGAACCAGATTTCGCCCGAGGGCCAGACGAAGAACGCGTCCAGCCCGTAATCGTGTTCCGGGTCCTCCGGGGCGAAGTTCATCAGCAGCCCGGCGTTCGAGCGCACCACCCGGCCCGCGCTCGAGAGCAAATCGCCCCGGCCCACGAGGTGGCTGAGCGTCTCCGACCAGGCGGAGTCCCGGATCGAGAACCAGATTTCGCCCGATTCGTGCCCGAACACCGCGTCCAGCCCCAGCTCGGGCGGGGGCGGCATGAACCCCAGCCGGCCCACCAAATCCGCGTTCCGCTGCAGCACCCGGCCGGTGCTGCTCAGCAGGTCGCCCTCGCTTACGCGTCCGAGCACGGGGCTCTCGGCCGCCTGGCCGATCGAGAAGGCCACCTCCCCGCCGCTTCCGGGCAAGATGTCAAAGCCGTCCACCCCCACCTCGGGCCCCAGCCCCGCCGCTTGGAGCAGGCGCGTCCAGGGTAACACCCGCCGGCCGGTGTCGCTGAGCACGTCCGCGCCGGTCAGCCGCTCGGGCCGGGGGCCCACTCCCGGGGTCATGCCGCTGCGGGTGGTGAACCACAATTCCCGGAACGGCGCCGCGCGCAGGCTCACGAAAAACCGCGAAAACTCGTTGCCGCCCTGCTCCTCGAGGTCGGCGCCCAGCAACGGCCATTCACGGCCGGGCGCGGGGTCGCTGTTGAGAAAGGTCGCGGTGCGTTCCTCGCCCCCGGTGCGCACCTGCAGCGTGAGGTTCCACTTCTGTTGCACGGCCACCTCGCCCCCCAGCTCGAGCGTGCCCTCGCCGGTGATCTCGAGCCCCGGCGGCTCGGCGCCGTCGGTCAGGCGCAGGTTGAAGACATGGTACCGCTCGAACAGGGGATTGCCGCCGCTGTGCACCAGGTCGAAACCGCCGGTCAGCGGCACGGGGAAGACCCGTTGAGCGCACACGAGGCAGGCGTTCACGAACCGGCTGTCCGCCAGCAGGCGGTAGGTCCAGCGGCTCCACTCGGGCACCGCCACCAACCGCAGCGAGGGACCGTTGGGGGCCGGCGTGGTCAGGGTCAGATCCAGGTCCGCGCCCGCCGGCTGGAGACCGGACTCCAGCCGCACCGGACCGGAGCCGTCATCCAGCTCCAGCCCCAGCTCGTGCCCGAAAAACGGCCCGCGCCCGCCCCGGCGGTAAAACCCGGCACCGCGCCAGACGCGGGGCGGGCCGCCGGGGGCCACCGCTTCCAAGTACACCCGCTCGACGGCAAAACTCTCCCAGTCCAGCGGCCCGGGTTGCGGCGTCAGCCGGAAACTGCCGCGCACGGGCAGGGATGGACCGTCACCGGCCGGAGTCCACTGGCTGCCGGCGACCAATTGATAGAGCGTTTGAGCCCGGGCGGGTTCGGCCAGCCCCCAGCACAGCAAGACCAGCCCGATCCAACAGCGGCGACCCGCCGCGCGGGACCGGGCGGAACGGGCCTTGCGGTTCGCAGGTGGGGCAACAAAACCGGTCGGCAGGTTCATGCCGCCACAGTACGCAGTTCCCGGCCGCTTGCCAACGGCTGCGCAGGCGCCGGACCGAGCACCCGCCCGCGCGCCGGGCGGACGCCTGTCCGTGCCGGGCTGAGGCCGTCCGAATCAGAGCCCCAGCTTGCGCAGGGCCGCGCCGGTGTGGCTGCGCGGGCAGGCCGCAATCGTTTCCGGCGGCCCGGCCGCGACGATTTCGCCGCCCGCCTCGCCCGCCTCCGGCCCCAGGTCAATGACCCAGTCCGCCTCGGCAATGAGGTCGAGGTTGTGCTCGATGACGATCACCGTGTGCCCGGCATCCACCAGGCGCTGGAGGACCTCGACCAGCCGGCGCACGTCGGCCATGTGCAGACCGATGGTGGGTTCTTCGAGCAGGAACAGGTTGCGCCGGGCGCGCCGGCCGGCCAGCCCGGGCAGCTCCGGTTGCGGTTGAAGACCCGCCAGCAGATGCGTCACCAGTTTCACCCGCTGGGCCTCGCCCCCGCTGAGGGTGGGACTGGTCTGGCCCAGCTTGAGGTAGTCCAGACCGGTGTCCTGCAGGGCGTCGAGCGCGCGCCGCAGGCGCGGGAAGGCCGCGAAAAACTCGCGCGCCTCGGCCACGCTCAGGTCGAGCACCTGGGCAATGTTCAACCCGTGGAAGGTCACCTCGAGCGTCTGGGGGTTGAACCGCCGGCCCGCGCAGGTCTCGCACTTCACAAACGCCGGCGGCAGGAAGTTCATTTCCAGCTTCACCACGCCGGCGCCCGCGCAGCCGGGGCAGCGGCCCAGCGGGCTGTTGAAGGAAAACCGCCCCGGCCCGTACCCGCGCAACCGCGCCTCGGGCACCTGGGCAAAGAGCGCGCGGATGTCGTCGAAAAAACCCACGTACGTGGCCGGCGTCGAGCGCGGCGTGCGGCCGATGGGCGCCTGGTCCACCTCGTACACCGCGGCGAGTGACTCGAAGCCGCGGACCTGCCCGGCGGCCGGCGGCGGCGACTCGCGCCCGGCCCGGAGCGCCGCCCGCACCGCCGGCCCCAGGCACTCGCGGATCAACGTGCTCTTGCCCGAGCCGCTCACCCCCGTGACCACGATGAACCGCCCCAGTGGGAAGCGCACGGTGAGGTTTTTGAGGTTGGGCCTCCGCGCGCCCTCCAGCACCAGCCACGCCGCTGCCGCCGCCGCCCCCGC